>DKVC01000235.1:11446-61576 GCA_002490995.1 Lachnospiraceae bacterium UBA7188 | reverse complement strand
GGTGAGCAGCAGAGAGTGGCGCTTGCCAGGGCTCTGGTGAATAAGCCTGCCATTCTGCTGGCGGATGAACCTACGGGTAATCTGGACCCCAAGAACTCCTGGGAGATCATGATGCTTCTGGAAGAAATCAACCAGAGCGGCACCACTGTGCTGGTGGTTACCCACAACCGGGAGATTGTTAATGCCATGCACAAGCGTGTGGTGACCATGAAGAGGGGCATCATTATCAGCGATGAAGAGGGAGGCGAATATATCGATGAAGATTAGTACATTGTTTTATACAATCCGCCAGGGTTTCGTCAATATATTCCGGAATAAATGGTATTCTCTGGCATCGGTGGCGACGATATCCGCCTGCCTGTTTCTGTTCGGGTTGTTTTACGCGGTTGTAATGAATTTCCAGAATATCGTGCTGAAAGCGGAAGAGGGTGTTTCCGTCACTGTATTTTTCCACAGTGAATATGATCTCTGCGAAAGCCACACGGAAGCGCAGCTCCCCACAGATGAGAGGATAGCGGAGATCGGCCGGCAGATTGCCAACAGGGCGGAGGTGGCAGAGGTGAACTTCATCTCGGATGAGGAAGCCTGGGAGGCCTGGGTAAATCAGAATTTTAAGGAGGATTACGAGGTATTGTCCAAAGCTTATCTGGACAATCCGTTCAAGGGCGATGACAGCTATGAAGTCTTTCTCAGCGATGTGTCCATGCAGAGCGCTCTGGTTACCTGGCTGGAGTCCATTCCGGAGGTAAGGAAGGTAAATCACTCAGCCCTGACAGCGGATACCCTGAGCGGGGCGAATCTCCTGATTGCCTATGTGTCCATGGGGATTATTATCATATTGCTGGCGGTGAGCATTTTCCTGATCAGCAATACGGTGGCTATCGGCATATCGGTCCGTTCCGAGGAGATTAATATTATGAAATACATTGGCGCAACAGACTTTTTTGTCAGGTCTCCTTTTGTTCTGGAGGGGATGCTGATCGGTCTGGCGGGAGCAGCGCTGCCAATAGCACTGCTTTATCATCTCTACAGTTATGCGCTGAACTACATTACGGAGAGTTTTTCCATATTGAGCACTTTTCTGGACTTTCTGCCTGCGGACAGGGTGTTCGACGTATTGATGCCGCTGTCACTTGCCGTGGGTGTAGGGATTGGGTTTCTTGGAAGTATTACGACTGTAAGAAAACATTTGCATGTATAGGTCAGGCGATTATGAAGAAATTATTTACAGGTATAACCGAAAAATTTATACGCACATTTCATGATATTTGCCGGCCTGAGGGTAAAAGAATACGGGTTTTGAGCCTCTGGTGCCTTGTCATGTCTCTTGTATTATGCCTGGGAGCGGATAATATGGCAGTGTCTGCGTCTTCTGCTTCTGCAGTGACCTCAGACAGCATTAAGGAGAAAGAGAAACAGATCTCCCAAAAGAAGAAGGAGAAGCAGAGCCTGAAAGACGGCCTGAGTAATTTACAGGATATCAAGAAGAGCCTGGAAGCCCAGAAAGAGAATCTGAAGAACTATGTGGAGGCTCTGGACAGCAGTCTGAGAGAGATTGAGCAGAAGATTGCCGGACTGAAACGTGAAATCGAGGCCAGGGAGGATGAAATTCATGTGACGGAGGCGGAACTGGAAGCAGCCCGGGAAAAGGAAGAAGACCAGCGGGTATCCATGGGAGTGCGTATCAGACTGGTATATGAAACGGGAACGCCGAGCATTCTGGATATGATGCTGAAGTCCGAAAGTTTCGGAAGTTTTCTGAATAAGATGGATTATGCGGAAAAGATGGCTGCTTATGACAGGCAGATGTGGGAGGATTACAAGGCAGCCAGAGAATATGTCCAGCTGTGTCTGGACGAACTGGAGCTGGAAAAAGAGATTCTGGATGAGACAAAGGCGTCCGTGGAGATAGAGCAGAAGAATCTGGAAGAATTGATAGAGCAGAAGAGAAGCGATATCATCAGCTATGAAACGGATATTAATAATAAAGAAAAAGCCATCAGGGAATTTGAAGAGGAAATCAGGGCACAGGAGTCGGAGATCAAGCTTCTGGAAGCCGCTGTGGCGGAGGAAAAAAAGAAGCTGCTTGAGGAGAGCCGCAAGGTAATCACTTATGACGGCGGTATGTTCAAGTTCCCGCTGGCGACCTATACCCGGGTTTCTGACGATTATGGAAACAGGATACACCCAACTCTGGGCGTGCAGCAGTTTCATAACGGCGTGGATTTTGCGTCGCCGAAGGGAACTGCCATTTATGCTGCCTATGACGGCGAAGTGGTAGCAGCTTCCTATAGCGCTACCATGGGTAATTATGTTATGATAAACCATGGGGACGGACTATATACCATTTACATGCATGCATCTGCATTGTATGTGAAGAAAGGTGACGCCGTAGCAAAAGGGGCGACGATCGCCGCCGTTGGCAGCACCGGGCGCTCCACCGGCAACCATCTTCACTTCAGCGTGCGCCTGAACGGTTCCTATGTCTCTCCCTGGGGATATCTGAAGAAGTAAAAATTTTTTAGGATGCGGGACTAAGGAGCTGGAACGACAGGAGGAATTATGGACGAGAATAATGGATATTTTGACAATTTGAGCGGCACGGAGCCTCAGAGAAACACTCCGCCGCAAAACGTGAACCCGGAGCCTCAGAGAAGCGCTCCGCCGCAAAACATGAACCCGGCGCCTCAGCCGGCATGGAGCCCGGTGCCGCCGAAGAAGCCTGAAAAGGCGGAAAAGGGCAGCGGCAAGGGGCTGTTTTTCGGGGGCATGGTCACAGGTATCGCAGGGGCGCTGCTGGTGCTGGGAATCTGCTATCTGGGAATCTATGTGCAGAACATAGTGGAATCCGGAAAACTGGCGGAAGAGCAGGAAGTGGGGCTGGATGAGGATTCAGCCATCAACTCATCCACATTGAGCAAGATGCAGATGCTGGAGAGAACCATAGACCAGTACTTTTACCTGCATGATGTTACGGATGAGGAGATTCAGGACGGGATTTACAGGGGAATGCTGAGCGCGTTGGGGGACCCTTATTCCGAGTACTATTCCGCAGAGGAGCTGAATGCACTGATGGAGCAGACGGAAGGCGTATATTACGGAATCGGAGCCTATATCGGACTTGACGAAGCCACCAGCCTTCCCAAAATCAGCGGAACCATTGCCGGCGCCCCTTCCGAGGAGGTGGATCTGCGGGCAAATGACCTGATTTATGAGGTGGATGGGGTTTCAACCTACGGGATGAGCCTGACGGAAGTGGTTTCCATGATTAAGGGACCGGAAAATACGGACGTGACACTTACGATCATCCGGGAGGGTGCATCGGATTACCTGGAAGTCAATGTCACCCGCAGACAGGTGGAGACGCCCACTGTGGAATATACCATGATGGAAGACAATATGGCATACATCCAGCTGACGGAGTTTGACGAAGTGTCCATTTCACAGTTTGAGCAGGCGCTTGCGTCGGCAAGGAGGGACGGTATGAAGGGCCTGATTATGGATTTGCGGGCAAATCCCGGCGGAAGCCTGAATGCCGTGGTGGAAATGGCCAGAATGATTCTTCCGAAAGGCATGATCGTATATACGGAAGATAAAAACGGGAAGAGAGCCGAGTATACCTGTGACGGCACGAAAAAGCTGGATGTGCCGCTGGTAGTCCTGATCGATATGAACTCAGCCAGCGCATCCGAGATTATGGCAGGCGCCATCAAGGATTATAAGCTGGGAACCCTGGTGGGGACCACTACCTTTGGAAAGGGAATTGTGCAGCAGATTATCCCCTTCCGTGACGGTTCTGCTGCGAAGATTACCATCAGCGCTTACTATACGCCCGAGGGCAACAATATTCACGGCATCGGTATTGAGCCGGATGTGGTATGCGAATTTGACGGAGAGGCCTACTATGGCAGTGAGGACCGCCCTGATAATCAGCTGGAGAAGGCGAAAGAAGTGCTACGGGAGAAGATGAGATGACAAGGAGAAATGGAATGATGCGGGGTGCGGCATGGAAAGATGGTATAAACTGGATAAGCGATATGGTGTTTTGTATATCAAACTGGTATTTCTAAGCTTATTATATATTTTTCCTGTTGTACTGGCGAATATGTATTATAACGATGATCTGGCACGTTCTTTGTACGGCGCTACAGGCTGGAGCGGTGACGGAAGACCCCTGGGGGAGGCATTGATGCTGTTTCTCTGCGGGGGAGAGCCTGTCTCGGATATTGCACCGCTGCCGCTGATTTTATCGGTATTCTTTTTATCATATGTGCTGGTTCTGTATGCGAAAGCCAACCTGGATTCCGTTTATGACGAAATCCTTCTGATTTGTATTTTACTGTTTGTCATTACCAACCCTTTCGCAATGGTAAATATATCGTACAGATTTGACAGCATTATCATGTTTTCTGCGTTAAGTTTACCGTTTCTGATTTTTGCCATGCCGGATGCCATGTCGGGCATCCGGCAGTTTATCTGGTCCTTTCTTGCTGGAATCGCAATTATGTCCCTGTATCAGGCGGTGATTGGGCTGAGTGCTGCACTGTTTCTGATTCACCTTTTTTATATGGTTTTGGGTGTGAGAAAGGCGGCAGTAAGCGGAGCCTGGAGAATCACCGGAATCGGGACGGGAGCACTGTTTTACAAATTGTTTATTGCCGGCAGGTATGTGAGCAATACGGACTGGCGGTATGAAGCTTCTCGTGTCGTTGGTTTTTCCCCGGATTTCGTCAAAATTGTATTTGGCAATATAGTGGATGCCTGCCGTTATATAAAAGGGTATCTGGATGGAGTTTCCCGGTTGAATCAGGCAGTTCTGCTGCTTTTCTGCCTGGGGGCGGTGGGATCGGTTACGTATATGTATCTCACGGACAGCCATAAAAAGGGCGGCGCTAAAGCTGTGGGAGCGGTCTTCCTTTTGGCATCCCCGGTACTGGTGGCTGTCTTCACCTTTCTGCCGCTGATGGTGCTTTCTTCATTGACGATGAGGAGCAGGATATTAATCGCATTCGGAGTCTCTCTTTTGTATGTTGGGATTATGCTGCTGTTCTTCTGCAGAAAATACGGAAAGTTGCGCAGGGCTGCCATTGTGCTGACCGCGGCATGTGTGTTTTTTCATTATACTTTTATGTACTCTTACGGAAATGCCCTGAAAAGCCAGGACGAATATCAGAAATACCTTGTATACCATATTGCCCATGATTTGGAGAGCATAAATGGGAGCAGCGGGTTTCAGTCGGTTTCTTTTATCGGACAGCCGCCGAAAGCCAGACAGGTTCAGAAAATATGTGCGAAATACCCATTTATGAATGAACTGATTCCCGTATACCTGGACAATGATACCTGGATCGGAGGAGTCTGGCTGTATCATTACCTGCAGCACGATCTGACCATTGCAGGCAATGATGAATCGGACTGGGAGGTAATTCAGTCGGAGGAGCCTGTGCTGCGGAATTCCGTCTATTCCTGCTATCTGAATGGAACAAGGATAATTGTGAATTTTCACTGATAAAGGAAATATGGACTCCGGAGACAGGCGATAACGGTTAACTGATGTGACAGTACGGAAAATGTTATACGAGGAGGGAGCAGATGTTTATATTTCGAAAAAAGGCTGATGCCGCCAGGCGCCTGGACGAGAAACTGGAACGAATACAGATGAATTTCGAGAATAATTACAAGGATGCGGCACAGCTGAACCTGAAGGAATTTGAAGCGCTTTTTGGCACATTTCTGGAGGAGGGGAAGCTGTCCGAGAAGCAGAAAGCGCATTATGAGAGGCAGTTGGCGGACTGTGAAGCCAGGCTGCAGAATTTCACGCATAAGGATCAGAAGCCTACCTGGGTGCCGTGACGGGGATGGAACGTGCAGTTGAAATTCTGCCTGCGGAAGCTGTGCCGCAGAGCCGGCAGCGGCCGCAGGCTGATAATCCCATATGGGAAAATGAAGGAAAACTATTGTACATTCCTGCTCATACGTGATAAAATAAGAATAACAAAGAGCAGACAGCCGGCGGTGCCATATTTTTTGCAGACATTGGGCTGGCATCAGTCTGTGACGGAAGAGCAGGAGGGACAGAAGCATTATGGAAACAGAAATCAAAACCAATATTGAGGAGTCAAAAGTGCAGGAAAGTGCTGCATCTGTGAAAGTGGTTCCGGAGACAGAGGCTGCAGAGCTGGTGAACGCCGGTGAGAATACGGAAGCAAAAGAGTCCGTGGCAGCAGAGGAGCCTGTGGAAACCATGGCAGACTACGACAAGGAGCTGGAGGCATCCTTCCGCAGGATTAACGAGGGAGACATTCTTTCCGGCACTGTAATCCATGTCAGTGAGGAAGAAGTTACCCTGGATCTGAATTATTACGCACCGGGTATTATCAAAGCTGCCGATATGAGCAAAGATCCGTCATTTTCACTTGTCAATGACGTGCATGTAGGTGATAAGATAGAAGGCACCGTGATCAAGAGAGATGACGGCGCAGGCAACATCCTTTTGTCCTGTGCGGAGGCGAAGGAAGTGCTGGGCTGGGATAAGCTTGCATCTTACCTGGAAGAGAAGACCATTCTGCCCGTGAAGGTCAGCGAGGTGGTGAATAAGGGCGTGGTAGCCTACCTGGAAGGGATCAGGGGATTCATTCCCGCCTCCCATCTGGCACTGGAATATGTGGAAGACCTGAGCACCTTTGTGGGACAGACCATGGATGTGCGGGTTATCACGGTGGAGAAGGAGAAGAAGAAACTGGTGCTTTCCGCCAGGGATGTACTGAAGGAGAGGGAAGCGGAGAAGCTGAACCAGAAGATCGCCATGCTCTCACCCGGCACTGTCCTGGAGGGAAAGGTGGAGAGCCTGATGCCCTACGGCGCATTTGTGGATCTGGGCGGCGGATTGAGCGGGCTTGTGCATATTTCCCAGATCAGCCAGAAGCGCATTAAGAACCCTTCTGAAGTGCTGAAGGTGGGCGATACGGTTAAGGCTAAGGTGCTGAACACGAACAATAACAAGATCAGCCTGAGCATGAAGGCAGTTGAGGAGAACGCGGAGCCGGAACCCATTGAGGAGAAGGTGGCGGCACAGTACAGCTCAGGGAAGTCTGTGGGCACCTCGCTGGCGGATCTGCTGAAAGGCCTGAAATTGTAAGAGGAAGGGAAGTGTCTGTGACAATTCCCAGGCAACGGTTCGGAATGCTGTCCGGGCTGCTGTGGTTATGGGAGCGGCCTGGGCTGCTCCCTGTTTTTTTATGCGCAGGCCCGCATATGGAGTTTTGCTGCTAATGTGGCATGCGGGCCGCCACTATCACTACAGTGGCAAGCTATTATCATCATAATGGCTTTAAGACCGCCGGCCATATATGCCCGCCAAAGACACATTAGTAAATTCTGGCGGTCTTGAGTGTAATTATGGCAGTGGCGTGCAGTATAAATCGGATATTGGAGGAATTTGGGAAGGGAGAGGGGTGCATGAACAGTTCCATGATCATAGAGATGATTGGTTATCTTGGTTCGGTGTTGGTTCTGGTCTCGTTTTTAATGGCTTCGGTGGTGAAGCTGCGGGTGATCAATTCCGTGGGCGGCTTGATTGTTGCGGTGTATGCGCTGCTGATCCGCTCTTATCCCACGGCGCTGATGAATTTCTGCCTGGTGGGGATCAATCTTTATTACCTTGCGCGGCTGCGGCACCCGGACAGGCAATATACCCTCATTGAGGAAAGAAAGGACAGTTCCATGCTGCGGGCTTTCCTGGAACACTACGCGGCAGACATTGTCAACTGTTTCCCTGGTATCCGGGCGGATGCGGAGGAAGCGGATGTCATCTGCTTTGTCTGCCATAATATGGCGCCTGCGGGCATTCTGCTGGGAAAAAGGCGGGAGGGCGGCGTCATGGAAATTCTGCTGGATTACTCCACGCCGGAGTACAGGGACTGTTCCGTGGGAAAATACCTGTATTCCCGCCTGCCGGAGCTTCAGGTGGACAGCCTGGTTTTTTCCCGGGAACCGGGGAAGCATGAGGCATACTTAAAAAAGATGGGGTTTGAACGGAAAAACGATGCTTACGTGAAACAGATAAATGAGTGAAGGGGATGAACTGCTTTTTATGGCCTCGTAATGGGTTTGACGGAGGATTAGAGGATTTTACGGGCAATTGAAACAAAGCCATAGGAATAGCAGGATACGTAGTGGAATTTGACAGAAGGTGTATATAGTTATTATACTGCAGACCGCCAGAATTTGCAGTGGTGTCCCCGGTAAAGTACCTGGCTGGCGGTCTGCAGTCGGATTGCACTGCAAATTTAACCGGTGTGCTGTATAGATTATGAAAAAACGGAGAAAATTATGCTATTCATACCTTTTTTTCCTGGCTGCGGCGTTGTTCCTGTCAGCCTGCGGCAAAGCGGAGCGGCAGCGGGGGATTGAAGGTTATATCTATGAGGCGGAGCTGCTTTCCGGCACGGAGGACTGGGGAAGCAATTTTAAAAGCAGCGGCAGCTGGCTGTACTATATAGGTTATGGTTCTGCCCTGTACAGGATACCGCTGGGGGAGGACGGCAAACCGGAAAGGGAAAGCCCGGCAGGCGCCAGGTTTTCGGCAGGCGACGGGATTCTGGACTATACAATAAGCGCGGATGGGGAGATATACTGTTTTTATGCCGCCGCCGGATGGCGTGATTCCGGCAATGTGGAGTTGGCTGGCGGCAGGCTGTCAAAATACCTGGAGGATGGGGAAGAAACCTTCCGCCTGTCTCTGGACGGAAGGAAAGCCGTCTATGCATCCCTGCCTGCTGACCCCGGCTTTCTTGCGGCAGGCAGGGAAGGGCGGGTTTTTCTGCTGAACGGGGACGAAATCCTGGCAATAGATGAAACAGGAGCAATTGCCGGTCAGGCTGACATCACTGCGCTCCGGCCTGGAGAAGGATATTCCGGGACAGAGAGGCTGCTGGAAGGAGAAGGCGGCAGAGTTTATTATATGACGGAAAAGGAGGGGCGCCGAACCGTCTATGAATTGTCGGAAGAGGGAAATGATTTTCGCCTGCAGGCAATGTCAGGAGGAGGCTGGGAGGAAAAGAACTCCCTTCTGGGAAAATTTTATGGTTCGCCCCATGGGATTTTGTATTGCGGGATGGACGGCATATTACAGTGCTGCAGCGGGGAGGGGGAATGGAAGGATATGCTCCGCTGGAGCGACAGCAACCTGTGGCAGAATGCCCAGGAGGTGACATGGATGCCGGAAGGGCGGGTGCTGGCGGGTTTTATGGTACTGCGGGACGGCGATGTGTCACATGAGTACTACCTTTTGGACAGGAGAAAGGTAGAAGAACTGCCAGAGAAAGAAGAATTGGTATTGGCATGTATTGGGGTATGCCGTAACGACCTGGAGGATGCCGTTATCCGGTTTAACCGTGACAGTGACAGGTATCACATTACCATAGAGACATATGACGGAGAGGACGCCGTTACAAGGCTGGATACAAGTCTGGTTTCCTCTGACCCGCCGGATTTGCTGGAGCTTTCGGAACTGGATGTGGAAAAATATGGAGAAAAGCAGGCGCTGGCGGATTTGGATGAATATCTGGAGAAAAGCAGCCTGCTGAAGCGGGAGGATTTCCTGGAAGGGATTTTGGAGGGATATACCGTGAACGGGCGGCTGACGGGGATACCTTCCGGCTTTATGTGTTTTACGCTGCTTGGCAATCCGGCGGAGACAGGGGAACAACCGGGCTGGACGGTGGAGGATATGATGGCCCTGATGGAAGCGCACCCAGGGCGGAAGCTGAACGGTTTCAGTTTTTATTTCAATCTGGAAAGGCTTTGCGGGGATTATGTCATGGATCAGTTTGTAAACCGGGAGAGCGGAGAATGCAGATTTGATTCGGACGAGTTCCGCAGTCTGGTACAATGGCTGGCAGGGCATTCAGGAAGCGGCAGGGGGTATTTTGACGAAGAGGAAGTGGAGGAACCGCTGATTATATGGGAGCGCATATTTGAGTTTACGGATTATCTGCGGTATGTTTCGCGTTCGGACGGGAAACTGGCAATGATTGGGTTCCCTTCTCAGGATGGACGTCCATTATACCGGGCAGAGTCTGTGAATGCGGTGGGTATCACGGAGAAGTCCGGATATAAAGAGGGCGCATGGCAGTTCCTTGAATTCTTCCTGTCCCGGGAAGTAGAGCGGACATGGCAGCTTTCAGGGTATTTTCCCAGCCGCAGGGATCTGGTGGAGAAAATGTTGGAAGAAGCTGCGACACCCGGGTATTGGTATGAGTATGACTGCGCCACGCCGGAAGAGGTGCAGGGAGTGGAGGAGATGATAGCCCATGCGGATTTTTCGCTGAAGGACAGCTTGGAATTACAGGTGATAAACATCATTGCCGAAGAGACGGAAAGTTATTTTACCGGAGACAAATCCCTTGAAGAGGTGACTAAAGTCATACAGAACAGGGTGAGCACACTGGTGCAGGAGAGTCTGTAGCGACAGCAGGGATTTTCTGAAAATGCAGCAATGCCGGAATCTGTCTGCCGTGGCGGGAGACGGCAGAATGCAGGGTGTGCAGGATGAAAGAAAACGGGAGGAACATATTATGAGACAAGATAAGAAATTTATTCGATTTCTGCTGCTGCCGGTTCTGGCGCTCCTTGCCCTGGGCGGCTGCGGGAAGGGGCAGGGCAGCGCCGAATCCGATACGGAGCAGCTGATGGCTTACAAGGACCTGCGTTACCTGCCTGAATTTACGGATACCTCAGAGGAGTACAGGGCTTCAGCCACCCAGGGCATTGGCTTTGTGAACGATACATTTTACCTGATTGAATGGGAAATGATCCGGGCAGAATATGGCGATACCAGGGGCACAGGCCGCCTGATTGCCCGCAATATCGGTACCGGGGATGAGAAGGTATTGCTGGACGACAAAGACCTGGGAGCGGGCATAAGGGAAGCCTCCCTGCTGAAGGATGGTTCTGTTATTGTGGGATTGCGTACTCAGGACGGATACAGGCTATGCAGAGTTGATCCGGAGGGAACAGAGATTTTCTCCAGTGACTGTGCGGAAGCTTCTGAAGACTGGTTTGGCTTCAGGCTGGCAGCGGATTCCCAGGGCAGGAGCTACATTGTACTGCAGGATGAGATTTTTCTTTATGATGAACAGGGCAGAGCCTCAGGGAAAGTAGACCTGAAGGGAAAAACAGCATCTAAGATTGCCTGCAGCGGCAGCGGGACGGTATACATATATGATTGGACGGCAGGTCAGCTTATTCCCATTGATTTCGCGGCGGCCAGCCTGGGGGCGGAAGCCTGCCCGATGCTGACAGGCCTGCAGGCCATTGGCATGGCGTCGGATACAGATTTTTATATCTGCGATTCGACTACAGTCTATGAATACAATTGCGGGGACGGGGCGCTTACCCCTTTGTTTGACCTGCAGGACAGCCAGATTTACGGGGCAGGCAATATCCAGGCCATGGGGGAAATGAGCGACGGGCGGTTCTTTCTGTTCAGCAACGATTGTGCGGAGGTTACGGAGATGGCGCTGCTGTCCCCTACGCCCCTGGAGGAATGTCCGGTGAAGACAGTGGTGACCATAGGGACGGCCAATGCGGGATCGAACCTTCTGGAAAGTGTGGCGAATTTCAACAGGAGGAACCAGGCGTTTTCGGTAAGCGTCCTGAATTATGGAGTGGGCGGAAGGAGCTACCAGGAGGCGCTGGCGGCGCTTAAGCTGGATATTTCCATAGGAAAGGGACCTGACATGTGTGAACTGGACGGGCTGGATGAGCCGGAGGCACTGTTTGCAGGCGGCTTTTTCACGGATCTGTCAGATTATCTTGAAAACAGCGCACAGTACAGCAAAGAGGACTTCGTCGCCCAGGCATTGGAAGCCTATACCTGCGAGGGGCAGCTGATGGCAATTCCCCAGTATTTTTACATGGATACCATAGTGGGAAAGCCTGACATTGTGGGAGACGGAATGGGGTGGGACATGGAAGATCTGAAGGCTGTCATTCAGGAGTATCCGGAGGCGCTGGTTTTCGCCAACAGGCCTGCCACGGATATGCTGCAGGTACTCTTGCGCAACGGAATTGACGAATTTCTGGATGTTGACAGCGGCAAGGCTTCCTTTGACTCCGGGGCGTATATTGATCTTCTGAATTTTGTAAACTCCCTGCCGGACCGGTATCGCGAAAGTGAGCAGGGGATTTATGGAAATGAATGGCTGCGGGAAGGAAAAGCGCTGCTTTGGCTCGGTTATATAAATTCTACGGACGCTCTGCAGGAAATCAGCTTCAGGTTTGGAGGGGAGTATACCTGCATCGGCTATCCGGCGCCTGACAGGAAGCCCGACTGTATTATTTCCGGCTGTGATGCTTATGCCATTTGCGCCGCTTCTTCCAATCAGGACATGGCGTGGGAATTTCTGGAATGGTTTTACGCAGGCCAGGGAGAGAAAAAGGAATGGGCTTATCTCAGCTCCGGGCTCCCGACCAGGAAAGCGGTAATGGAGCGGGAGCTGGCGGAAGGGGTAAAGGAGAGAAAAGCCTGGGACGGAATGTCAATGATGTACGAGGATGGCTCGCACATAGAGTTCCGCACGGCTGACCCGGAGGAAGTGGAATTGATTTACACCCTTCTGGAATGCGCCAGCCCGGAAAAGGCCACAGAACGGACGGTGCTGGAAATCATTGAGGAAGAGGCCGCTTACCTGTTCGACGGCAGCAAATCCGCGGAGGAAGTGGCGGAAGTGACCCAGAACAGGGTGCAGCTGTACCTGGACGAAAGATAAGCGGAACCGGAGATATTTTTTCAGAAAACAGTTGTTTCCCTTTCTGGTACATGATAGTATAAGGAGGGACTGTGAAGCGTTTTCCCTGATATATGGCGGAGGCAGAAGAAAGAAACAGTGTACGGTTCTGGCGTCCGGGAAGCGGGACAGTGCAGAAGAGATGAGAATTCGGGATGGAGGGAACAAAGTATGGGCACGGAAATACAGCAGGCAGAACAGGCGGAGAGAGACGAACTGCTCTGCGAACTGAGGGAATGTTACGGTCCGGACGCGGTATTCCGGGACGGCCAGGAGGAGGCGGTTCTGGGGATTCTTAACGGCAGGCGGACATTGGTGGTGCAGAAGACGGGATGGGGCAAAAGCCTGGTTTATTTTCTGGCGACTAAAATGCTCCGGAAGCGTTCGGATGCAGTGACTCTGATCATCAGTCCGCTTCTGGCCCTGATGAATAACCAGATCGAATCTGCGAACAGGCTGGGACTGCAGGTAAAGACCATCAATTCGGAAAATACGGAAGAGTGGGATGAGATCTTTGAGGCGTTCCAAAAGCATACACTGGATGCCCTGATCATATCGCCGGAGAGGCTTGCCAACGAAGATTTTAAGAAGATGCTGACGGCCAGGAGAGGCGCTGACATCGGCCTGTTTGTGGTGGATGAAGCCCACTGTATCTCGGACTGGGGGCATGACTTCAGACCTGATTACAGGCGTATTGTGGACATTATCCAGATGCTGCCATCGAATATTCCCGTTCTGGCTACCACGGCTACGGCGAACAACAGGGTGGTCAGCGATATCAGGAAGCAGCTGGGAGATGATCTGCTGATCAGCAGGGGAAGCCTGATGCGGGAGTCGCTGGCGCTGCAGGCAATCAAACTGGGCAGTAAGGAGGAGCGCCTGGCATGGATTTCGGAACATATAGATTCCATTCCGGGGTCAGGTATTATATACTGCCGCACCGTGAGCGACTGTCAGCTCGTTTGCAGGTGGCTGGTGGCAGAAGGGATTTCCGCTGAATGTTACTATGCAGGCGTAGAGAAGAAGGAAGGGAAAGCGAAGCAGGAGATCATTGACAGATTTATGGGCAATCAGATCAAGGCGCTTGTAGCTACGGTTGCTTTCGGCATGGGATTTGACAAACCGGATATCAGTTTTGTAATACATTTTCAGAGACCCGGGAATATTGTGGCGTATTATCAGCAGATCGGGCGTGCGGGCAGAGCCATGGATCATGCTTATGCGATTCTGCTCTGCGGGGAAGAGGACGATGCCATCAGCAATTATTTCATCAATTCAGCGTTCCCTACCGAAGACCAGATGAACGAAATCGTGAAGGCTGTCACAGACCATCCGGGGCTGCGGCTGAAGGAGTTTGAACGGTATGTCAATATGAAGGCCACCAGGATTCAGAAGTGTGTCAATTACCTGATGGTAAACGGAGACATCTACAGAGACAGGAACCAATATTATAAGACACCCCGTGCATGGCAGCCGGATCTGGAGCATTGTGAAGAGATTACCGGAATCAGAAAAGCGGAGCTGAGACAGATGAACGATTTTTCAAATCTGACCGGATGCTATATGGAATATATCGCGAGATTCCTGGATGATGCGCAGGCTGACAGATGCGGGAAATGTGCCAACTGTCTGGGACATCCTCTGTTTTCGGAGGAGGTTTCCCGGGAAAAGGTTGCGCAGGCGCAGCAGTTTATCAGGTCATCCTTCAATGTCATCGAGCCCAGGAAGGTGTGGCCGGCAGGCGTCAGGGTGGACGGCAGGAATGTCATTGAGGAAGCGGATCAGTGCGGAGAAGGGCGCGTGCTGAGCAATTACGGGGATGCAGGTTGGGGCATGCTTGTCCAGGAAGGAAAATACAGGCAAAACCATTTCGGCAGCCAGCTTGTGGACGCTTCCTGTGAACTGCTGAAGGATTATGTCAGGGAAAATGAGATACGATGGGTGACCAATATCTCTTCAAGGAGACGGCCGGATCTGGTCAGGGATTTTGCGAAGGCTCTGGCGGAGAAACTGGGCCTGGAATATGCCGATGTGATAAGGAAGACAGAGAATGCAAGGTGCCAGAAGGAATTAAACACAAGTATTTTGCAATTTGAAAATGCGGACAGCTCTTTCGAGGCGGAGTATGCGCTGGAGGGAAATGTCCTGCTGGTGGATGATATGGTGGATTCCAGGTGGACGCTTACGGTATGCGGATATAAGCTCAGGAAGAAAGGCTCCGGGAAGGTATTTCCCTTTGCGTTGGCCAATACTGCAGACAGAAACGGAGACGAGTAGATGGGTTTTTCAGATAATGCAATGAGTGCGATATTGCTCTGTTCCTACCTTGGGATAGATGGCAGTGACGGGCTGAAGCCATTGTCCCTGGGGGAATGGAATGGTTTTTTGGATAAGCTGTCGGAGGCGGGGCTGGAGCCGGGGGCAGTGCTTGGCATGGATACAGCGGGTTTGGGCAGGCTGCAGCTGTCGGAGGAATCGGCGGAGCGTATCCGGAAGCTGGCAGCCCGGGGCGGCAGTGTGGCCTTTGTTCTCAGCGAACTGGCGGGAAAGGGTGTGGGAGCCGTGACATCCTTTGACGCGGATTACCCGAAGCTGGTCAGGCAGAGATTACAGAAGAAGATGCCGCCGGTGCTTTTTTACGCCGGGAATATCCAGCTGGCGAATAAAATCGGTATAGGGGTTGTGGGATCCAGGAATGTGGATGAGGACGGAATGGAATTTACAAAGCGCCTGGCGGAAAAGGCGGCTTCGGAAAAGCTGATGCTCTATTCGGGAGGCGCCAGGGGAGTTGATACCATATCGGAGAGCACTGCGCTGAACGCCGGGGGAGGGGTGGTTTCCTACCTGGCGGATTCCCTGCTTTCCAGGATTAAAAAGAAGGAAGTGCTGAACAATATTCTTCAGGAAAGGCTGCTGCTGTTTTCCGATGTGAAGCCGGATGCCGGTTTTTCGGCAGCCAGGGCCATGAACCGGAATAAGTATATCTATGCTTCTTCCTATGCGGCATTTGTTGTCTCTGCCGATTATAATAAGGGAGGGACCTGGAACGGGGCCACGGAGGCCATGCGCAACAGGTGGACGAAGACCATGGTGTGGAACCATAAAGAATACGACGGAAATCAGAAGCTGATCGAGGCCGGCGGCAGGGCTTATGAGCTGTCTGAGGAGAAGCTGTATGATGTGATAACCAGAAAAGACGGGCAGGAATATGTCCAGATGGATTTGTTTCATATGAATTAAGATAAAAAGGTATCATGAGTGAGCGCTTCTGCAGGAATCAATCGGCAAACGAAAAATGGAGGCGTTCACGAGTATAGCACAGGACATGTGGAAATGAGGTTAATGATGGACATTGTGGAAAATCAGGAGAAACTTGAAGAGTACAGGGAGCGTGCCAGGCAGCTGGTGGCTCAGATGACCCTGGAGGAGAAGGTGGAGCAGACGGTAAACGAGGCCCCGGCGGTGGAGCGGCTGGGCATCAGGGCCTATAACTGGTGGAACGAGGCGCTGCACGGCGTGGCAAGAGCGGGGGTTGCGACCGTATTTCCCCAGGCCATCGGGCTTGCGGCAACCTTTGACGAGGAATTGATGGAGCAGGTGGGGGACGCCGTCTCCACAGAGGGCCGTGCAAAGTTCAATATGCAGCAGGCGGAGGGAGACACTGGGCTTTACAAGGGCCTGACCTTCTGGTCACCCAACATCAATATTTTCCGGGATCCCAGGTGGGGCAGGGGGCATGAGACCTTCGGCGAAGACCCTTATCTCACCTCCCGGATGGGCATCGGCTATATCAAAGGACTCCAGGGGCATGATGAGAAATTCCTGAAAGCGGCAGCCTGCGTGAAGCATATCGCCGTCCACAGCGGGCCGGAAGGGACTCGCCACAGCTTCAATGCGGTGGTGGGAAAGCAGGATTTGTACGAGACTTATCTTGCCGCCTTCAAGGCCTGTGTCCAGGAGGGGCATGTGGAAGCCGTGATGGGTGCCTATAACTGCATCAACGGCGTGCCCTGCTGTGGAAATCATGAGCTTCTGGAGGACATCCTGCGGGGCGAATTCGGATTCCGGGGGCATGTGGTCAGTGACTGCGGCGCCATTATGGATTTCCATGCGGGTCACCATATTACGGATACGCCCATGGAGTCGGCAGCCATGGCCATGAACAACGGCTGTGACCTGAACTGCGGAAATATGTACCTGTATCTGAAGCAGGCGGTGCGGGAGGGCCTGGTGGATGAGAAGCGCCTGGACGAGGCCCTGGTGAATCTGTTTACGGCCCGGATGAAGCTGGGAGTGCTGGATAAAAAAGAGGAAAATCCCTACGATAAGATTCCTTACAGCGTGGTGGACAGTGAGCCCATGAGGCAGCTGAACCGGGATGTGGCGGCGAAGAGCGTGGTGCTGCTGAAAAATGAAGGCGGTATCCTGCCTTTGGACAAATCAGCCATCAAGACCATCGGTGTCATCGGACCCAATGCAAATAACCGGAAAGCGCTTGTAGGAAATTATGAGGGAACGGCTTCCAGATACTGGACCATATCGGAGGGAATTCAAGAGTACGTGGGAAATGACGTACGTGTCATGTTCTCGGAAGGCTGCCATCTGTACAAGGATAAAGTGGAAGGCCTTGCGGAGAAGTATGACCGTCTGGCGGAGGTGAAGGGTGTCTGCCAGTGCAGCGATGTGGTGGTTGTGTGCATGGGACTTGACGCCAGCCTGGAGGGAGAGCAGGGGGATGCCAATAATGAGTACGGCAGCGGTGACAAGCCGAACCTGAACCTTCCCGGGCTTCAGGAGGAAATACTGGAGACGGCATATGCAAGCGGAAAGCCCACCATTCTGATACTGCTGTCCGGCAGTGCTTTGGCGGTGAACTGGGCGGACGGGCATGTCCCGGCGATTCTGCAGGGGTGGTATCCCGGTGCGGAAGGCGGAAGGGCCATTGCGGAGATTCTGTTCGGAGAGAAATGCCCGGAAGGGAAGCTGCCGGTGACGTTCTATCATTCCTGCGAGGAACTGCCTGATTTTGCGGATTACAGCATGAAGGGGAGAACCTACCGCTATATGACAGGGGAGGCGCTGTATCCCTTCGGGTACGGGCTGTCTTACACAAGCTTCGCCTATGGAAAAGCGGAAGCGGATTCGGAAGAGGTGACGGAAAGGGGCGTTACGATACGTGTTTCCGTGAAAAATACGGGTACCATGACAGGAGGAGAGACCGTTCAGGCCTATGTGAAGATTGAGCGGGAAGGCACGCCCAACGCCCAGCTGAAGGGCATCTGCAAGCTGCATCTGGCGCCCGGGGAGGAGAAGGAAGCTGTTATTCATCTCCCGGCGGAGGCTTTCGGGCTGTATGACGAGGACGGGAAGCTGCAGATTCGGGAGGGCAAAGCCACTGTGTTTATTGGCGGACAGGCTCCGGACGCAAGGAGTGAGAAGCTGACGGGGCAGAAGGTGGAGAGGATGGCGTTTTCCGTATCAAGAGTGAGTAAGTAAGGGTTATACTTATATTTATACGGAAAAGGAATTCGATCAATTTCTGCAGGAGAACTGATTCGAAAAGTGCAGCAAAGGATATGAAAGTAATTACGGGTATGAAATGATAGCGGATCCGAAAGCGATAACGGATGTGGAAGCGATAAAAGCTGCGGAAGGAAAATAAACCATGCCACCTGTCAATATTTTGATGAAGCCCGCGTCCGGGCTGTGCAACATGCGCTGCAAATACTGCTTTTATGCCGATGAAATGGAGAACCGGAGACAGGCGTCTTACGGGATTATGAGCCGGGACACTCTGGAAAATGTGATAAGAAAACTTCTGGATTTCGCGGAGGGGGAATGTACCATTGCTTTTCAGGGAGGGGAACCTACGCTGGCCGGGCTGGATTTTTTCAGGGAATGCCTGGAACTGGAGAAGAAATATAATCGAAAAAACATCAGGATATACCATGCCCTGCAGACCAACGGATTCGTGCTGGACGAGCAGTGGTGTACTTTTTTGGCGGAAAATCATTTCCTGGTGGGCTTGTCCGTGGACGGTATCAAGGCGACCCATGATGCATTTCGCAGGGACGCAGAGGGGAAGGAGACCTACTTTCATACGCTGAGAGCCGCGGAACTGCTGAAAAAAGCGGGAGCCGAATTCAATGTGCTGACGGTAGTGAACGGGAAGACTGCCCCGAAGATAGGCAGAATTTACGAGAATTACAGGAAGCTGGGCTTTTCCTGGCAGCAGTACATAGCATGCCTGGACCCGGTCTGGGAGAAGCGGGGGGAGCGGGAATACTCTCTGACGCCCAGGGCTTACGGGCAGTTCCTGATTGATTTGTTTGAGCTGTGGTATCTGGATCTGCAAAAGGGACAGCAGCCCTATATCAGGCAGTTCGAGAATTATGTTGGAATTCTGATGGGATGTATGCCGGAGTCCTGTGAGCAGAGGGGCGTATGCAGTTTTCAGAATGTGGTGGAGGCGGACGGCAGCGTGTATCCCTGCGATTTTTACTGCATGGACGAATACCGGGTGGGAAACCTGAATGAGGACAGCTTTGAAATGATGGGGCAGCGCCTGATGGAAAGCGGATTTCTGCAGGCTTCCGCCCATCATGCGGAGCAGTGCGGGCAATGTCCGTATGATAAAATCTGCCGGGGAGGATGCCGCAGGCACAGGGAGCAGGGGGAACAGGGATTGGGACTGAACTATTTCTGCGAGTCCTATCGGATGTTTTTTGATGCCTGCCTGACGCGGCTGCAGGAAATTGCGGCGTGTATGAGGCGTTCAATGTGAGGTGGCAGTATTTCCGTGCCAAACCTGTACGGGTAGGGTGGAAAGCAGGTTTTGCATACATAGATGCTTTGAAACAGGGCGGAAAACGAATGGGTTAGTCGGAGTTAGCCGGATGAAACTGAATTGACATGTATAAATTGACAGTTATTTCCAAATGTGATATAGTAATTTTGGGAAATCTGACAGGTGCCGATGCAGTGCGCGGGGCGGCAGAAGGTATGGTTTTGATGGTGAGATTAATGAAAACAGGAGGTAAGGATCATGGGTTTTTTAACAGGCAAGACGGCGATTATCACAGGAGCCGGGAGGGCAGTTTTAAGTGACGGGCGCTGCGGCTCTATCGGTTACGGCATTGCAACCGCTTACGCAAAAGAGGGTGCGAACATCGTGATTACCGGGCGCAATGTGAAGAAGCTGGAGGACGCGAAAGAAGAGCTGGAGCGGCTGTACGGTATACAGGTGCTGACGGTTGCCGCTGATGTGAATGCGCATGCCGACAATCAGGCGGTGGTAGAGGAAGTGGTAAGGCAGACCATGGAGAAATTCGGAAGGATTGATGTGCTGATCAATAACGCGCAGGCTTCCGCTTCCGGCGTGACACTGGCGGACCACACAACCGACCAGTTTGACCTGGCTCTGTATTCCGGCCTGTATGCGACTTTCTACTATATGAAAGCCTGCTATCCCCATCTGGTGGAGACAAAGGGAACCGTCATCAACTTTGCATCCGGCGCCGGCCTGTTCGGCAATTACGGACAGTGTGCATACGCGGCGGCAAAGGAAGGTGTCCGCGGCCTGACCCGTGTTGCGGCTACGGAGTGGGCCAAGGATGGCGTGAATGTGAATATTATCTGTCCTCTGGCATGGACGGCGCAGCTTGAGAATTTTGAGAAGGCTTACCCGGATGCCTTCAAGGCAAATGTGAAGATGCCGCCCGCAGGGCATTACGGCGATGCCGAGCTTGAAATCGGACGCGTGTGTGTTCAGCTTGCGTCTCCTGATTTCAAGTATATGACCGGTGAGACCATCACGCTGGAAGGTGGCATGGGGCAGAGACCGTAGGTCACGTTCCAGGCCCTGCTGCAGGGTAGAGAAAAATGAGATTGCTGTCCGGAGGGGATGTTGCCTTCCGGGCAGTTTTTTTGAAGATATTTACAGGGCATTGAGCAGGGGCGGCTTGACGGAATCACGGTTTTACGGCTTGAAACTCTTGTCTTTTTGCTATGTTTGTGGTAAGGTAAATTTAGTATCAAGGCAGAGGGGAGCGGGAGCTGTGGATGCGGGGGGAAGCGTATGGGAACTTATCTGAATCCGGGCAACAGTGGTTTCGAGGTGATAAGGAACGGAATTTATGTAGATAAGTCCGGATTAATTGGGCTGTTGAACAGAACGCTTGGAACGAAACAGAAACTGACCTGTATCAGCAGGCCGCGCCGCTTCGGGAAGTCTTTTGCCGCGCAGATGTTATGTGCTTATTACGATAAATCCTGTGACTCGGCTTCTCTGTTTGACGACCTTGAGATTGCGGTTGACAGTGCGTTTTGCGATACTTATAAAAAGCATCTGAATCAATATGATGTCATTTACCTTGATATGACTACTATAATGGGTGAGGTGGAGGATGGTGGCATAGTGCCCTACATCAGGAGAAAAGTGTCGGAAGAACTGTCAGATGCATATCCTGCGCTGCAGGCGGATGAAGAGTCTTTTTCCACAACATTGATTCGCACAACCGAGTTGACCGGGAATAAGTTCATTATGATTATAGACGAATGGGACGCACCTGTCAGGGAGATGCCGGAAAGCCAGAAGGAATATTTATCGTTTTTGCGTTCTTTGTTTAAGGGTAGCGGTACGACGGACAGAATCTTCGCGGCAGTCTACATGACCGGTATTCTCCCGATTAAAAAAGATGGCTCAGAGTCGGCTATCTCTGATTTCTGGGAATATTCCATGCTGGAGCCGGGAGAGTTTCAGCCTTATGTAGGATTTACAGAAGACGATGTGAAAAGGCTTTGTGCGGAGTATCATCTTGACTTTGAAGAGGCAAAGAGATGGTACGACGGGTATTCTTTCGACAAAGTTATGTCCGTCTACAATCCTTACTCGATTATGAAAGCTGTTATATTGAAAAAATTCAGGTCTTACTGGAGGCTGTCTTCGGCAGCAGATGCCCTGGAGGACTATATTGCAGGTGATTATGACGGATTGTTTCAGGCAGTTCTGGAATTGCTGGGCGGTTTCAGCGTTTCAGTAGATACGGACGGTTTCAATAATGATGTTCAGTCGATTAGAAACAGAGATGATATGCTCACATTGCTGATACATCTTGGTTATCTGGCATATGACGGAGAGGAAGGGACTGTCCGAATTCCCAATGAAGAAATCCGGATTGAATTCGCGAAATCCATCCGGGAAGTAAAAAGCACCGAATCTGTCATTCGGCTGCGCGAAAGCAGACAGCTGATTCAGGATACCGTTCAGATGAATGAGGCGGCAGTGGCGGCTCAGGTGGAAAAGATTCATGCGGAAATGACAGATCCCATGCACTATAATAATGAACAATCCCTGCGCAGCGTGATACAGATTGCCTATTACAGCTATTCAGACTATTATCTGAAATTTGAAGAGCTGCCTTCGGGAGATGGATATGCCGATATTGTCTATTTTCCCAAGAGAACATCAAGAATGCCCGCGTTGGTAATTGAAATGAAATGGAATAAATCCGCAGAGGGAGCAATTGCGCAGATAAGAGATAAGCGGTACTTTGACGCGCTGAAGGGATATGGCGGAGATATTCTGCTTGTGGGTATCAATTATGACAGGGATGCACGGGAAGGTAAGAGAAAACATAGCTGTGTGATTGAAAAAGTCATAAAAGTGTAGTATAGATGTAAGATGCCAAAAGAATAAAGCGGAAATCCGCATAAAGATTGGGAAGGAAAACTGGTATGGAAGTCATATTACAGAACCTGACGAAGAAATTTCCAAACAGGGACAGAAAGAACCGCCGGGATGTGATTGCGGTTAATGATTTTAATTTTGAGATTCCGGACGGCAGGCTGATCGGGCTGCTGGGGCCTTCCGGCTGCGGCAAGAGTACCACGCTGAACCTGATCAGCGGCCTGGTCAAGCCCACAAGCGGCAGAATATTTTTCGGGAAGGATGATGTCACCGATCTGCCCCCGGAGCACAGGGGAATCGGGCTGGTATTCCAGAATTATGCGCTTTATCCGCATCTTACGGTGAGACAGAATATTACTTTCCCCTTGGAGAACCTGAAAGGGAAGGACAAGCTTTCCAAGGCGGAAATGCTGGAGAAAGCTGTTGAAGTGGCAAAGCTGGTGCAAATAGACGAATTGATGGACCGCAAACCCGGAGAACTTTCCGGCGGGCAGCAGCAGCGCGTGGCGATTGCCCGGGCTCTGGTGAAGCGTCCCAAGGTGCTTCTGCTGGATGAGCCGCTGTCCAACCTGGACGCCCGTCTGCGGCTTCAAACTAGGGAGGAAATCAAGCGGATTCAGCGGGAAACAGGCATTACGACTATCTTTGTGACACATGACCAGGAAGAGGCCATGAGTATTTCCGACATGATTGTCGTTATGAAAGACGGTGTTGTCCAGCAGATCGGAAAGCCCCAGGAAGTTTATGACAACCCTGTCAACTTATTTGTGGCGAAGTTTTTGGGAACGCCGCCTGTCAATGTGTTTGAGGGTTGTGTCAGGGACAGCAGGCTTTATATCGGACAGGATGCGGTGATGGAGATTATACAGCCGCCAGAAGCAGGTACTGCAGGGAAGCCGGATGGCATTTCCGGCAAAGGAAGGGAAGCCGCGGCAATTGCAGACAATGGAACTGGCAATGATAATGAGGGCAGATTGGAAGCCGGCAGGAAAATTGCAGACAGCAATGTATACGCC
The DNA here is from genome assembly GCA_002490995.1 of Lachnospiraceae bacterium UBA7188. Classification (GTDB taxonomy): domain Bacteria; phylum Bacillota; class Clostridia; order Lachnospirales; family Lachnospiraceae; genus Acetatifactor. The sequence goes on along the minus strand of DKVC01000235.1, from coordinate 38,081 downwards.
GCAATCCGTCCGGAAGGCTTCCGGCTGCAGGAAGACGGGCCGCTGTGCTGTGAACTGGACGGGGTGGAAGTAATGGGCCGGGATATCAGCGTAGTTTCCAGAAACAAGGCATCCCTGAACCCGACTATCCGTTCCATTATCGGGACAGAGAATATGGACAGGATTTTTCCCATGGAAAGAAGAAATGCGGAAAATGGCAGCGGCGGAGAGGCGCACATGGAGAAATGGAGTTCCGGACAGGGTGGCAATGAGGAAGCCGACATGAAGCAATGGGCTCCCGGGAAGGACACTGACCGTGAAAACCGGGATAGGGACAATATAGTCAGATTCGGGCTGATCCCTCGTAAGGTGCTCCTGTTTGACAGAGAGAGTGAGAAACGGATTTATTTTGAGGCTGTGAGGCAGGGAGGCTGATATGAAGAAAAAGTGGAACAGTGGGAGCCTGAGAGCCTGGCTTTATCTCCTGCCGGCGATTCTTTTCCTGGGTGTGTTCATGGTGTATCCCCTGATTGACGTATTCGTCTATTCCTTTGAGGAGGGGTACAATTCCGCGTCCCAGACCTATTACGGGGTGGGTACATACAATTATTCCTATGTGCTGCACGACCCTTATTTCCTGCAGGCGGTGAAAAATACGTTTCTTCTGGTGATTATTACGGTGCCGCTCTCCACAGGGATCGCACTGCTGATTTCCGTGGGACTGCATTCCATTACACCGCTTAGAAATCTTTTCCAGACCGTGTATTTCCTGCCCTATGTGACCAATACGCTGGCTGTGGGGCTGGTGTTTATGATATTGTTTCAGAAGACAGCCTATTCTGACGGCTTTGTCAATCTGGTGATTTCCTGGTTCGGCGGGAGCAGCGTGGATTTCATTGACGGACCTTACTGGGCGAAAATGTTCGTTTTGTGCTTTTATACCATATGGGTGGTAATGCCGTTTAAGATTCTGATCCTGACCAGCGCGCTTTCTTCAGTCAATCAGGAGTATTACAATGCGGCCAGGGTAGACGGTACTTCGAAATTCAGGATTTTCCGGCGGATTACCCTCCCGATGATTTCGCCTATGATTTTCTATCTGGTGATTACGGGGTTTATCGGCGCTTTTAAGGCGTACAGCGACGCGGTGGCACTGTTCGGGACGGACCTGAATGCGGCGGGCATGAATACCATAGTGGGATATGTGTACGATATGCTGTACGGTGACAGCGGGGGATATCCGTCCTATGCTTCCGCGGCGGCAATCATACTGTTTGCCATTGTGCTGACCATTACCTGTATCAACCTGCTGGCCAGCAATAAGAAGGTGCATTACTAAAAAGATGATAGATAAGCTGAGGGCTGTATAATGGTTGAACGGAAAGAAAAAAAGGATAACAGAGAACAGGGCGGCATGGAACTGAATTATGAAAAGATTGAGAAAAACGCCAGAATTCGCCAGAGGACTGCAAATACAGTCACCTATGTGCTCCTGACGTTCTGGGGGATTATCGTGTTGTTCCCTTTTTACTGGATGATACTTACCTCCGTAAAAAGCTACAGCGCGTACAATTCGGAGTATATCCCGAAATTTTTCACCCTGTCCCCCACGCTGCGCAACTATGCGGATGCCTTTACCACGGTGCCGTTGGGGCGGTATCTTCTGAATACCACGATTTTTACCGTCGTTACCACGGTGATTATGCTGGTGGTGATTACACTGGCAGCCTTCGCGTTCGCAAGGCTGGAATTCAGGGGGAAGAATATCCTGTTTGTACTGTTCCTTTCCCTGATGATGATTCCCAATGAACTGGTGATTATCACCAACTTTGTGACCATAACCAACTGGGACATGCGCAATACATTTGCGGGGCTTATATTGCCCTCTGTCACTTCGGTTTTCTATATATATCTCCTGAAGGAGAATTTCGAGCAGATACCGGACAGCCTTTATTATGCGGCAAAGGTAGACGGAACTTCGGATATGAAATATTTGCTGAAAGTCATGGTACCTATCTCAAAGCCTACTTTAATCACGGTGACCATACTGAAAGTGATAGAATGCTGGAATTCCTATGTGTGGCCCAGGCTGATTACAGATGATGCGGACTACTTCCTTGTCTCAAACGGAATCCAGGAGATTCGGGAGAACGGCTTTGGAAGGGAAAACATTCCGGCCATGATGGCGGCGGTTGTCGTGATTTCCCTTCCTCTGATTGTGCTGTTTCTCATCTTCCGCAATAAGATTATGGAAGGTGTGTCAAGGGGAGGTACGAAGGGATGAGGAAGCAGAAACGGGTTTGGGAAAAAAGAAAATTGCCGGATTTGCGGGGAAAGCTGTGGGAAACATGCCGCAGGCAGCTGAGAAAAGCGCTTCTGGGCGGCTGCATCCTCACATATGCCGCCATAGCCCTGACAGGCTGCCACGGCTCCCAGGGAAGCACTGCTTTCGAGATTCCCGCGGAGTTTGACACTGAGAAGCAGCACGAAATCACTTTCTGGGCGAAAAATGATACCAACAAGACCCAGACAGACATCTATGAGAAGGCTATCCGGGACTTTGAGGAGCTGTATCCGAATATCACCGTGAATCTGCGCCTGTATACGGATTATGGGAAAATTTATAACGATGTCATCACAAATATAGCCACCAATACCACGCCCAACGTATGCATCACCTATCCGGACCATATTGCTACATACCTGACGGGGACGAACCAGGTGGTTCCGCTGGAGGGACTTTTTGCCGATGAAAAATACGGGCTTGGGGGCACTGAGGTACGGTTTGATTCTCCCGGGGCAGACGAGATCATTCCCGGATTCCTGGAGGAGTGTTCCTTCGGGGGACATTATTATGCCATACCCTATATGCGCTCCACGGAGGCCTGTTACATCAATAAAACCTATGTGGAAGCTTTAGGGTATACGCTGCCGGAGACGCTCAACTGGGATTTCGTGTGGGAGGTATCAGAGGCGGCCATGGCCCAGGACGGGGACGGAAATTACCTGGTCAACGGCCAGAAGGTGATGATTCCCTTCATCTACAAATCCACCGACAATATGATGATACAGATGCTGCGGCAGAAAGGCGCGGACTATTCCACGGATGCCGGGGAAATCCTGCTTTTCCATGACACGACGAAAGAATTGCTGATGACCATAGCGGAGCATGCCGCAACCGGCGCCTTTTCCACCTTTAAGATTTCCAGCTATCCGGCGAATTTCCTGAATGCGGGACAGTGCATCTTCGCGGTGGATTCCACTGCAGGCGCCACCTGGATGGGGACGGATGCACCGTTAATCGATATCAGTGAGGACAAACTGGTAGAGTTTGAGACGGCGGTTATGACGATTCCACAGTTCGATACGGCTAACCCAGCCATGATATCCCAGGGGCCTTCCGTCTGCATTTTTAATAAAGAGGATACTCAGGAGGTGCTGGCATCCTGGCTGTTTGCCCAGTATCTGCTGACCAACGATGTCCAGATTGCCTATTCGGAGACGGAGGGCTATGTGCCTGTGACTTCAAAAGCCCAGGGCTCTGCCGAATATCAGGACTACCTCTCCAGAGGCGGCGAGGACAACGGGCTGCATTACAATGTCAAAATCCAGGCGGCCAGGCTGCTGCTGGACAATGTGGGGCATACCTTTGTCACACCGGTGTTCAACGGATCGGCTTCTCTCCGGGACGCGGCGGGACAGCTGATTGAGAACACGGTAAAGTCTGTCAGAAGGAAGCAGACAGTTGACGATGCCTATGTGGAGAAGCTGTACAGTGACACGATTTCCCTGTACCGTCTGGACCAGCTGGGTGGCCAGGGGGCGTCGGCGGCAGGCGGAAGGGCGGACCTGGGCAAACTGCCTCAGACAGCGGTGATTCTGCTCTCCTCCCTGGCCGGAGCATGGGTTTTGATTATTCTGTATGTGGTTTTGCAGAAGATAAAAAAGAGCCGGACATGTTAATTGTGACTAAAAGTCTCCCGTACTTGGAAAACGGGAGATTTTTTTATGGGCAAAAAAGCTAAAAACGAATTAATTTCACAGGAGCAAATGAGCATTAATACTATTGTTTTCCTGAAAATATCGTGTATAATAATTTCAAAGTTTTCGGATAGCATTTCATCGGGGAAGGCTGTCGGACAACTTTAATAAACAGCAGCAGTTCCGGCAGGCATCCTGGCTGGCAAATGCTTCCGGGCGCGGGTACATATTGCATCGGCATACGTTTCTGCCAGTGAGGGTAAAGCTGTATGAGCCGGCATTGGAAAGGCCTGTGGAACTGAAAACGGGAGGATTGATTAAAATGAAAAAAATGAAAAAATTTGCAGCATTGTTTTTGTCTGCAGCGCTTGTAACCGCATGTGTTGCCTGTGGAAATGATGCAGGCTCAGGTGAATCAGGAAGCTCCGGTACGGAAGAAAGCAGCAGTGAGAGCAGCGAAGAATCCAGTGAGGCTTCCGGTGCCGAAAGCGAAGAGTCCAGCGAGGCTTCCAGTGCCGAAAGCGAAGAGTCCGGAGAGGCTTCTGACGCAGGTTCTGAAGCAGGCGGAGAGGCATCTGGCGAGGTTATGACTTATGCTGACTACGTGGCTGCTCCCATGGATTCCGAGGTAGTTGTAGAAACTTATGTACAGGCAAAGCAGTCCTGGTGGGAAGATAAGGCTACCCTCTACACACAGGATAAGGACGGCGCTTACTTTGTATACAATGCCGCATGTACTGAGGATGATTACGCTAAGCTGACCCCCGGAACCAAGATTAAGGTGACCGGTTTCAAGGGCGAGTGGTCCGGCGAAGTAGAGATTATGGATGCCACTTTCGAGATCGTAGAAGGCGGAGACAGCTTTGTGGCAGAGCCTGAGGATGTGACTGCGCTTCTGGGCACGGACGAGCTGATTGACCATCAGAATAAGTTTGTATCCTTCAAGGGAATGACTGTGGAGCCTGCAGGTGAGGGCAGCGAGGATGCGTTCCTTTATAACTGGGACGGTTCCGGTGCGGAGGGAGACGACCTGTACTTTAACGTATCCCTGGACGGACAGACCTATACCTTTACCGTGGAGTCCTATCTGTGCGATAGTACTACAGACGTATACGCTGCAGTGAAGAATCTGAAGGTTGGCGACAAGATTGACATGGAAGGCTTCCTGTACTGGTATGAGGGTGTAAATCCCCACATTACATCTGTAACAGCGGCAGAATAATCCTAAAATAAACAATGACACCTTGAGCGTTGGACAGGTTCCGTGTTCAAGGTGTTTTCCTTTTCAAGCCTTTTATCGGAAGCGAAGAACCGGGAAAAGCGGCAATCCAGTCATCTGTAGAAGGTTTAATCCGGGATATAAAATTGACGATACAAAATTGACATATCTTGGTGGGCTGACAGGCTTGTATCCGCGGTTCAAGTATGATAAAATAACTGTATTCCTGACAGGATATAAGCAGGGAGACACATGATGAAACAGGCATTATTTCGAGGCAGTGGCGAGGAGGAATAATTATGAATCTGGTGATTACCATAAGCCGAAGGTTTGGTACGGGAGCAGGGCTGATTGCGGAGGAGCTTTCCAGAAAGCTGAATGTTCCGGTATATGACAAGGCTTATATTGAGCATGAGCTGGAAGGTGAGAGCTATGCGGACGAAGCTGAGGTGATCAGGGAGCTGGCATCTCATTCCTGCATTATTCTGGGCCGTTGCGCCTCTGAGATTTTGAAGGATCAGGGCAATGTGTTCAACATTTATGTCTGTGCCGATAAGGAAGACCGGATACGGCGCGTTATGGAGAAAAAATCCCTGGCGTATGAGGAAGCCAAAGCTACCCTGGAGAAAAATGACAGGGAGCGGGCGGATTACTATTACCGGCATACCGGAAAGGTATGGGGAGATGTGAATAATTATCACATGATTCTGGATACTTCCCAGCTGGGCATTGAAAACTGCGCCGGTATACTGATGAAATATTTTGAGAGAGTGGAAATCATTTAAGCTGTATCATTGAATGAAATACAATTGTTTTGGAACAATATATACTCATGAACAATAAGATTTGCCATACAAAATGTATAACGAAAGACCGCCAGCAATATTCTTATCTAAATCAAATTGGTAAATTCTGGCGGTCTTGAGTACAACTGCGAGAAAGCAACTGCGTTACAGGGTTGCTTTTTTGTATGAGATTTCTGCATCGGGATTGCGGAGACAGAGGAAGAATGGAAGAGCTGCGGTGTATCGCGGTGAGAATGGAACAGGCGGTAGGATATGTATCTGGGATATTTTTTGCTGTGGGTGATATTTAACGGAAATTTTACTTTGGAAATCTGTATTTTCGGGCTGGTGATTGCGGGAGTGCTTCTGGCATTTTCCTGTAGATTTATGGATTACAGCCTGGCGAAGGAATGGAAATTATACAGGAAAATGTTCCTGTTTTTCAGATATTGTGTATTGCTTGTGAAAGAAATTGTCAAAGCTAACTTCGGGGCCATGCATTTGATTCTGACGCAGAAGGAGGAGATAGAGCCGGTGCTGGTTACCTTTCATTCTGACCTGAAGACGCAGACGGGAAAGGTTCTGCTGGCAAATGCGATTACCCTGACGCCGGGAACCATTACGGTTACTCTGGAAGGCTCGGAGTACCAGGTGCATTGCCTGGATGAATCCCTGGCGGAAGGGCTTGTTGACAATGAATTTGTGAAATATATTCGCAGGTTCGAAGAGCCGTGAGAGAACATATTGCGGAAAGCGGGGATGAGGAATGGAAAGCCTGGAGAAAGCATACGGCATATTTTTGACAATAGTTCTGGTGATATTGGCGATACTGGTGATACTGTGCCTGATCCGCGCCATTATCGGCCCCAGGGTTGCGGACCGTATTGTGTCGGTGAATATGATGGGAACCATGGTCATAGTAATGATTGCCGTTCTGGCACTGATGCTGGGTGAGGGATATCTGGCGGATATCTGCCTGATCTATGCAATGATCAGTTTCCTGGCGGTTATTGTGCTGACGAAGGTGTATATGGGAGTGTACGCGGAAAGCCGTAAGACAGAGAAACAGGAAGAGAAATAGAGGGTGAGAAGATGGTATTACAATGGATTCGGTTTTTTGTGGGCGGCGGGCTGCTGCTTGCAGGGCTTGCCACCTTTATCATAGAGATGATAGGAGCATTTCGCTTTCGCTATATATTGAACAGGATGCACGCGGCAGCAATCGGAGACACTTTGGGCATTGGTTTCGCCCTGTTGGGGCTGATTGTGATGAGCGGGTTGAATTTCACATCGCTGAAGCTGTTTCTGGTGATTGTGTTTTTGTGGTTTTCCTCGCCTGTTTCTTCCCATTTAATTGCAAGGCTGGAGGTGTCCACCAATGAGGATGAGGAGACACACTATCAGGTGAAAACTTTGGATATACCGGAAGAGGGGGATAAAAATGACGATATTTAAGTGTATCCTGCTGGGATTTTTGATTGTATGCGCCATTGCGGCCAGCCTCTCCAAAAAACTGCTGAACACCATACTGATATTCATGTCCTACAGCCTGATTATGTCCATTATCTGGATTCTGCTGGAGTCGCCGGACCTGGCGATTACGGAGGCTGCCGTGGGCGCCGGAGTAACGACGGTTTTATTTTTAGTGACATTAAAAAAGATCAATGCCATTATAAAAAAGGAAGAGGAAAAGAAGGAAGAAACGGGAAAGGAAGAAGAAAAAGGGAGAAGGGGCAGATGAGTAAAAAAGTTTCGGAAGAGGAATATCGGAAAACACTCTCCTTTCGATTCAGGCAGTGGCTGGACGGAACGAAGGATCCGTATCTGGGAAAGGTTGAAATGAAGAGGCAGACAGCAGTCCGGGAGTCTGTACAGAACAAAGCGGAGCGTGAAAAAGACCGCAGACGCCTGAAAGAAAAGGTGTACGATCTGGAGAATAACCTGGAAGTCAGGATATTCAATCGCTTTTATAAGGTGTTCAGTGTGCTGTTCTGCATCTTCCTGGTGGTGATGCTGCTGGTGGCGGTATCGGATCTGCCGCCCCATGGCAGGGCTGACAACCCGGTTAACAATGAGGTGTCCGAGCGTTATATTGAGAAAGGGCTGCAGGAAACCGGAGCGGTCAATATTGTCACGGGAATGATACTGGACTACAGGGCTTTTGACACGCTGGGAGAATCCCATGTATTGTTTGTCGCCACCTGTACCGTGCTGATTCTGCTGCGCTCGGACAGGAAGGGCGATAAGGAAGAGGATGAAAACAATGACAGGATTCATGAGCCGAAAAACGATATTATCCTTCAGACAGTGGCCAAAATTCTGGTGCCGCCTATCTTTATTTTCGGAATTTACGTTATCCTGGCAGGGCATCTGGGACCGGGGGGTGGATTTTCCGGCGGCGCCGTGATCGGGGCTGGGCTGATCCTGTACCTGAACGCGTTTGGCTTCGCGAAGACAGAGAGATTTTTTACCGCCAAAACCTACCGGAGAACGAGTTTCTGCGCGCTGGCATGCTATAGTATCGTGAAAAGCTATTCCTTTTATACCGGCGCCAATCATATTGAGAGTGTCATTCCCCTTGGAACGCCCGGGGCTATCCTGAGCAGCGGGCTGATACTGGTTTTGAATATCTGTGTGGGCATTGTGGTGGCAGGGACCATGTATACATTTTACGTTATGTTCCGTAAAGGAAATTATTAAAGCCGGGGATATAAGGAAGGGGCTGTAAATAACCGCTGCAAGTTTACTGTGGGTTTTGTTGTATTTCTGTGTTTTGCCTGAATATGTTGCAGCGGTTATTTTTCGACAGCTCCTAAGTATATATTCCGACAGTTCCTGACGAGGAGGATTAAGATGCATTTTGAATATCTACTGCAGAATTATGAGGAAGCGGCAGCCATGATTTTGTTCGGAATCGGATTTTCCAATCTGCTTTTACAGAAGAATCTGATTAAGAAAATCATTGGGCTGAACATCATGGATACCGCCACATACCTGTTTCTAGCGCTGAAAGGGTATATCGAGGAAAGAAAAGCACCGGTGGTGGTGGACGGTGTCACAAGTGTAGAGGCGTATATTAATCCCATTCCCAGCGGTCTGGTGCTGACGGGAATCGTGGTATCCGTGTCCGTGACTGCGCTGATGCTGTCCCTGACTATCCGGCTCTACCGCAGATACCATACGCTGGATCTGGATGAAATCAGCACTCTGTTGAAAAAGGAGGGAAAATAATGGACTTTGTGCAGAATTTTCCCTTTATGTCCATTCTGATATCCCTGTTTTCCGGCCCGCTCTGTTCCATCCTGGACGGAAAGCGGGCAAAACGTGTCAATACTGCCGTAATTACGATAATCGGAGGGCTCTCGGTTTCGGTGCTGCTGTATGTGGTGAGGACGGGACAGGCCTTTGTCTACCGCATGGGGCATTTTCCTGCACCCTGGGGAAATGAAATCCGCGTGGGGGTACTGGAAGCCTTTATGGCGGCTTTTTTCTGCGTGATTATGCTGCTGTGCATGGTGAGCGGCGTGCGGGAGCGGGAGGAACAGATTGAGGAAAGCAAGCAGAACCTTTATTACGTGATGGTGAATCTGCTGCTGTGCTCCCTGCTGGCGCTGATTTATACCAATGACCTGTTTACGGCATATGTATTCGTGGAGATTAACACCATTTCTGCCTGCGGGCTGATTATGATACGGCAGACCGGCCGGACCATTGAGGCGGCTATCCGATATATGATTATGAGCCTTCTGGGTTCCGGCCTGCTGCTCCTGGGCATCTGCCATCTCTATGCCGTCACCGGGCAGCTGCTGATGAGCAATATCAAAGAAGCGGTACAGATGCTTGCGGCCGGGCAGCAATACCACATCACGCTGATGGTGGCATTGGGGCTGATGTCGGTGGGGCTTGCCATTAAAAGCGCGCTGTATCCCTTTCATGCCTGGCTGCCGGATGCTTATGGGTATGCGACGCTGTCGTCTTCGGCGATTTTGTCTTCATTGGTTTCGAAAGGGTATATTTTCCTGCTGATTAAGATTTTCTACCGCGTGGTGGGATTTGAACTGGTCATGGAGAGCAAGGTCGCAAATGTGCTGTTTGTCTTCGGCATCATCGGTATGATTATGGGTTCCGTCAATGCCATAAGGACAGATGATGTAAAGCGGATGATTGCCTATTCTTCCGTGGCGCAGATCGGATATATCTACATGGGGCTTGGGCTGGCTACAGAGGCCGGGACCGTGGCGAGTATCTATCATGTGATGTCCCATGCGGCCACAAAGTCGCTGCTTTTTGTGGCGGCTGCCGGGCTGACGGATGCATCCAGGGGAGAGGCACATTTTATACACACCACCAGAAGCACCCGCCAATGGAAAGGTATAACGAGTGAGCGCTGCAGCAATGCGGAACAAAAAGCGGCAGATGAATGCGCTCACGAGTCTAAGGATATTACAGGAGCGGCGTACCGGAATAAGCTGGCGGGAGTGGCATTTACGGTAGGGGCGCTTTCGATGGTGGGAATGCCCATGTTTTCCGGGTTTATCTCGAAGCTGTTCTTTGCCCAGGCGGCGGTGGGGCATACCCATAAGATGCTGCCCACCTTCATTGCTTTGGCAATCAGTACGGTTTTGAATGCACTTTATTTCATGAAAACGGTAATCAGGATATACACGCCGGTATCAGAGGGGATAGGGAGGAAGGTTTCCGTAAAGGAACAGCCTGCGAAATCCGCGGCACTGGTTTGCTTCATTTTCCTGAACCTGATTCTCGGGCTGAATTCCGAACCGATTATCCGCCTGATTCAGGGCGGGCTGGAGATGTTTGGCTGAGAATACCCGGTTTCCGGCAGTGTGAATGCAAATGGCGGACGGGTGTTTTTTCGGATGGACCAGGTGGCATTTCAGGGTTCGGAATGCAGCAGTTTTGGATGGACAGGTGACGGCGTTTATTGCATGACAACAGGAAGAAGGAATGACAGATGGACGGATTTTTATTAGTTCCGATCATTTTGCCGATGATGACAGGAGCATTGCTTGTGATTTTGGCTTTTCGGGAGCAGCTGGCAAAGGTCAGGAATGCCGGGAACGGGAAAAAGAAAGAGTATAACGAAGGTAAAAAAGAAGGTAAAAGAGAAAATAGAAAAGAAGATAAAAAGGGCGTTGTACCGGAAAATCATTCAAAAACCGGGAGGGAGAATTGGCTTTTCCTTTATGTGGGCATTGTAATGGTGTTTTCCGTAGTTACGGCGCTGGCCGTCAGCTGGACAGGGGAGAGGGCGATTACTCTGTTTCGGCTGGTAGACGGGCTGCCGGTGATGTTCCGGGTGGATGCCCTGGGAAGGCTGTTTGTGACGGTCACCAGTATTGTGTGGCTGGCGGCGACGGCATATGCCTTTGTTTATATGAAAAGGGAGTATAAACAGAAAAGGTATTTCGGATTCTGGCTGTTGCTTTACGGTGTGCTGGTGGGGATTGATTTCTCCGGCAATTTGGTCACCATGTATCTTTTTTATGAGCTGATGACGCTGGTTTCCGTGCCGTTGGTGCTTCACAACGGGACAAAGGAAGCAATTATGGCGGCCCTGAAGTATTTGTTTTACTCCCTGTGCGGTGCCTACGGAGGGCTGTTTGGCGTCTTTTTCCTGTACCGGTATTGTGATTCCCTGGCATTTACGCCCGGGGGAAGCTTGAATCCTGCGGCGGTGCAGGGGCATGAAGAGATTTTACTGCTGGCGGTTTTTGTCATGCTGCTGGGGTTCGGGGCAAAGGCGGGGATGTTTCCGCTGCATGCCTGGCTGCCGGCGGCACATCCGGTGGCGCCTTCACCGGCATCGGCGGTTTTGTCAGCGGTGATTGTGAAGTCCGGTGTCCTGGCTGTCATCCGGGGAGTTTTCTATGTGGTGGGAGCAGAGTTCCTGAGAGGAACCTGGGTTCAATACAGCTGGATGGTGCTTGCGCTGTCAACGGTGTTCATGGGCTCCCTGCTGGCTTTTCGGGAACAGGGATTCAAGAAAAGGCTGGCATATTCCACGGTGAGCCAGGTTTCCTACATTTTGTTCGGGCTGTCGGTACTGACACCGGGGGCCATGACAGGCGCTCTGCTGCATGTGGCGGTTCATGCTTTTGTCAAATGCGGGCTGTTTCTGACGGCAGGTATTTTTCTGCAGTATTTCGGCTATACAAAGGTGGGGCAGTTGTCCGGAATGGGGAAAAGGATGCCGGAGCTGATGTGGTGTTATGTGATTTTATCCCTGGCACTGATCGGAATACCGCCCACCGGCGGGTTTATCAGCAAGTGGTATCTGGCGGAAGGGGCGCTGCAGTCCCGCACCGGCTTTTTCGCATGGCTGGGACCGGCGGTGCTGCTTGTCAGTGCATTGCTGACAGCGGGGTATCTGCTTCCTGTTGCGCTGCGGGGGTTCTTTCCCGGGGAACAGGAGGAGGATTCTGCGAGGGAGTTGTTTACAGCAGAGTGGAAAGCGGCCTCATTGCCGGGGAGAGCGTGCCCAATGGGGATGGTGCTTCCCATGGGAATGCTGCTTCCCATTGCCGTGCTGGCGGCATTGGCGCTTATTGTGGGCATTTTGCCGAATATGCTCATCGAATATGCGGAGAAGATTGCCATATTGGTGCTGTAATAGAAGGAGAATGTCCGAGACTTTTTTTACCATGTCTGAAGCGTTACAGGCGTCATTTACAGGTTTTCATGAAAACAGGTGCAAAACCGACAAAGAATGAAATGCAGGTGAGTCATATGAGAGAAATAATGATGTTGATAGTAGTGCTCCTGCCCTTTTTTACCGGGATTCTGGTGCCCTTATTGCCGTTCCGCTCCAGAAAGGGCATGTGGATATATCTGGAAACGGCGGTATGTGTCAATTCCGTTCTGGTATTGTGGCTGCTGTTTCATGTGCCGGAGGGCAGTCTGACGGTATTCCGGTTTACAGGCAATCTGAGCGTCACGCTTCGCCTGGACGGCCTGGGGACGGTGTTTGCGGCAATTGCGGCGCTGCTCTGGCCTCTTGCCACATTGTATTCCTTTGAGTATATGGAACAGGAGGACAATGAAAAGTCTTTTTATACATTTTACGTAATTACGTACGGAATCGCGCTGGGTGTGGCATTGGCTGAGAATATCCTGACCATGTATTTCTTCTTTGAGATGCTGAGCCTTGTAACCCTGCCGCTGGTGATGCACGAGAGAACCAGGGAGGCTGTCAATGCCAGCAGGATGTATCTGTTCTATATGTTGGGAGGTGCGGCATTTGCTTTTATCGGCATGACTTTTGTACTGGCTTACGGAAGCACTTCGACTTTTGTACCGGGCGGCGTCTTTGACCTGGCACAGGTGGCAGAGAGGAAGGATACCCTGCTTCTGATTTATATGCTCTGTTTCTGCGGATTCAGTGTCAAGACGGCTATGTGGCCGTTTTCGGCGTGGCTGCCGAAAGCCAGCGTGGCGCCCACACCCGTGACGGCGCTGCTCCATGCGGTGGCAGTGGTAAATACAGGCGCATTTGCAGCCATGCGGGTGACTTACTACAGCTTTGGAACAGAGCTTCTGCAGGGAACTTGGGTGCAGTGGGCGGTGATGCTGCCTGTCATACTGACCATTGTATATGGCTGCAGCAGGGCATTGAAGGAGACTCACTTCAAAAGGCGGCTTGCCTGGTCTACCGTCAGCAATCTGTCCTACATTCTGTTCGGCGTGGTGCTGATGACGCCGCTGGGATTGATGGGGGCTATGACACATATGGTATGCCATTCTTTTATGAAGCTGTGTTCTTTCCTGTGCGCAGGGGCGGTGATACACAAAACGGGCCGGGAATATATTCATGAGCTGGACGGTCTCGGCTGGAGGATGCCGAAGGTGTTTTTGATGTTTACCATTTCCGCGCTTGCTTTGATGGGAGTGCCGGGGTTTTGCGGCTTTGTCAGCAAATGGTATCTGGTGAAGGCAGCTTTGGACAGCGGTGGAGTGCTGGCGTATGTGGGGGCAGGGGCGCTGTTGGTTTCCGCTTTGCTGACAGCCATTTATATGTTGAGCATTGTGGTTCGGGTATTTTTTCCGGGGAAAGATTTTGACTACAGGACAGTAAGCAATGTGGAGGATCCTAACTGGATGATGTTGGTTCCCATTGGAGTGGCGGTGGTTTTTATTATTTTTATCGGGCTGCATTCCGGGCCGCTGACGGATCTGTTGGAGGAGATTGCAGGAGTTGTTCAGGTGCCGGCATAGGGTTGACTCCGGTATCGGAGTAAAGAGGGATATGGTATGGGTAAAGAAACAGGTTTGGCAGTGATGGTCTTTTGGCCTTTTTTAGCGGGACTTCTGGTTTATGGTGCAGGTGTCTTCTGCCGGAGGAGAGGACTGGCAAAAGGCAGGGAAGCAGGGCAGAAAGAGGAGCGGATAAAGAGACAGGAAGGACAGGAGAGGCTGGAAAGGCAGAAAAGACAGGAGAGGCTGAAAGGACAGGATAAGCTGGAAGGACAGGAGAGGAAGAAAAACCTGCGTGACGGGCTTGCAATCGGGGTGTCTGTGGCGGAACTGGCAATAGCGGCAGTGATGGCACTACAGCTGTCTGTGCTTTCGGGGACGGCAGGCGGACTGGGCGGAAATGGGGCGGCTCTGTATTTGAGAATCCCGGAAATCTGTGGTCTGGGATTAAGCTTTACTCTGGACGGCTTCAGGGCGGTATATGGCTGTGTGACGGCATTTATGTGGACGATGGCAGCGATTTTTTCCAGGGAGTATATGATGCGGCATCATAATCGGAACCGCTATTATCTGTTTCTGCTCTGGACGCTGGGAGCGACCATGGGGGTGTTCCTGTCAGCGGATTTGTACACTACTTTTCTCTTTTTTGAGATCATGTCTTTTACATCCTATGTGTGGGTGGCGCAGGAGGAAAGCAGGGAAGCGCTGAGGGCGGCCGATACGTATCTGGCTGTGGCGGTGACAGGCGGGCTGGTGATGCTGATGGGGATTTTTCTGCTGTATCATCAGCTGGGAACGCTGGAAATCCGGGAATTGTCCGCTGCCGCCGCAAAGTGCGCGGACAGAAATGTAATACATGCGGCAGGGTATTGTATGCTGTTTGGATTCGGGGCTAAAGCAGGTGCATTTCCTCTGCATATCTGGCTGCCCAAGGCGCACCCCGTGGCACCGGCGCCGGCTTCTGCATTGCTGTCCGGCGTGCTGACCAAGACGGGCATCTATGGGATATTGATTCTCACTGTCAGGCTGTTTTTCCAGGAGGAAGGCTGGGGGAAACTGCTGCTGCTGATCGGCGTGGCTACGATGCTGGGAGGCGCTTTGCTGGCAGTATTTTCCGTGGATTTGAAGCGGACGCTTGCCTGTTCCTCCATGTCCCAGATCGGCTTTATCCTGGTGGGAATCGGGATGCTGGCGCTGCCGGCGGCGGGAACCGCGCATACCCTGCTGGCGGCCCGGGGGATTGTGCTGCATATGGTGAACCATTCGCTGATTAAGCTGGTGCTGTTCATGGCGGCGGGCGTTGTCTTTCTGAATGCCCATTCCCTGAATCTCAATGATATCCGGGGATTTGGCAGGAGGAAGCCACTTTTGGCGGGAATTTTCCTGGCGGGCGCGCTGGCCATAGGCGGAATCCCGTTTTTCGGGGGGTATGTGAGCAAGACGTTATTGCACGAGAGCATTACCGTGTACGGCGGAGGCACTGCCATGAAAACGGTAGAGGCACTTTTTCTGTTTTCCGGAGGCTTGACGGTGGCTTATATGACGAAGCTGTTTTCGGCGGTGTTTGTAGAGAAAAATGAGGACAGCCGACGGCAGGAAGCATACGACGGGATGAAGAAGTATATGAACCGCGGGACGGTCTTTTCATTGGCGGGAAGCTGTCTGCTGCTTTTAGTCTGGGGGGCATTTCCCCATGCCGTCATGGAACGGGCGGCGGGGATCATGCAGGGGTTTCTGGGATTGGAGGAAGCCGGGGAAGCAGTGTCCTATTTCAGCCCGGAAAATATAGGGGGCGCCCTGATTTCTTTGGGTATCGGCGCGTTGGTGTATTTATTCTTTATCCGCCGGCGCCTGCTTCAGAGAACGGAACAGGGCGGCACCGAGTATGTGGACGCATGGCCCCGGTGGCTTGACCTGGAAGAGCTGGTTTACAGGCCGCTGCTGCTGAAAGTCCTGCCCGCCCTGCTGGGAATCCTGTGCAGGATTCTGGACAGCTTTGTGGACTTTGCGGTGGTGCTGCTGCGAAAGACCCTATACAGGGACAGCAGGCTTCCACAGGAGCGTCCGGAAGGAAATGTTTTTACGGAAGCCCTTGGGACGATCCTGAATGCGGTACAGGATGCAGGCAACCGCACCTGGCGGAGAGGAAGGCCTGCCGCTCACAGGGATTATGTGCACCTGGCGGCGGTAAAGAGCGAGGAAATCAGGGAGACAAACCACATTATCCAGAGAAGCCTTTCCTTTGGGCTGCTGCTGGTGTGTATCGGGCTTGCGCTGACGCTGTTTTATATTATATGGTGGTAGTATGAAAATTGCATTGACACCATATTCTGTCAGCCTTTCTTCACTAACTGACAGACATAACTGTACGCCTGAGCGAATTCCGGGTATCTGTCTTCGGCTCCGCGGAGATCTGTCTCAATGCCGTTCTCGTCACAGGAAATCTCCATACTGTCCATAAGGATAACCATGTCCAGAAAATTGCCGTTTTCATGCAGTGTGGCAATGACGCATACGTGGTTATCCTCCCTGATTTCCTCCATGACAGAGGAAAAGAAGCCTGTCTCCCTTAAACTGGCAGCCAGGGCGGAAGCAGCCTTCAGTTCGTCTGTATTATCAGGCATCCTGGGCTCCTGGGGGATTTTTGCCGGTATAAACACATCTTTTGTATAAAGGATATCTCTGCTGAGGATCGCCTGGATCTGCCTGTTTACCATCGTTTCCAGAATCTGCACCCTTGCAGGCTCAAAGTCTTTATTGCCCCTGAAAGAGAACCGGAATCCCTGTAGATTGATTAATTCTCTCCTTATTTCGGATGTCAGCATTTCCTGCCCGATTCTGGTGAAATCATTTCCGATTGCCGGCCCGTAATCCAGAAGCTTTGTCCCCGGCTGCTCAAATTCTTCCTTTGTCATATAGGGAAGCATGGATAAATTGAAATCGAAATTAGGGGCAATTCCAAGGGGCTTTTGTGTATCATTGTCCACAAGGATGCCAATGTTTCCGAGATGCCTGTCCACATTGAATGTAACGGCATCCAGGACAAGCATTTTCTGGAACTGTTCCCTGCAGCCAAGATGTTCAAAAAAATCCAACAATTCATCCAGAGTAATGCTGCGGCTGACCAATCTTCTTAACGGGACAAAACCAACATCCTCATTTGTGAAAGCCCTGCATTTTGACGCTGTCTCTCCATGCAGTTTCAGGACGGAGTACTGGACACTTGACGGATCTGCCGTATGGATGATCTCAGAGGCCAGCATCTCGCAATAAGGCTCCAGCCCCGCGTTATAAGCGCCCGAAATCCCCCTTTTGTAGAGATAAATTTCCCCGCCTT
Organism: Lachnospiraceae bacterium UBA7188; assembly: GCA_002490995.1. Taxonomy (GTDB): domain Bacteria; phylum Bacillota; class Clostridia; order Lachnospirales; family Lachnospiraceae; genus Acetatifactor. The sequence goes on along the minus strand of DKVC01000235.1, from coordinate 20,569 downwards.
CCTTTCTCCAGCATTTGCGGAAGGAACCGTCAGTCGTCAATTCCGGCGAGGTGCTGCTCATCTGTAGCCCATACAGCCCAAGCCCTTCAAATGCCAGCTTAGATATGGTCTCGTTGAAGTCATTTCTATAAAAAGAAATATCATTCCATGTGGCAGTTTCGCCCTCTTCTTTTATCCAGAAAGAATCATTGATGGATGCCGCATGGGTGATTTTTATGAAGCCCTCTGTGGTTTCACAGCCGCAGTCTGTCATAAGCTGCTTCAAATGACGGTTGTGTTTATAAGCCTTTCTGTCTTCCAGCCAACCGTTCAGTTCGAAGTTTCCCAGAGGAAGCGCCGCATTTTGCCGTAATAAATCCCAATGAAGATTCTTTTTGCCAAAAGATGCGACAATAACATCCTTATTCATCAGATATATCATGCGAAATACCTCCTTCCCATAATGGGATGGCAGGGACGTTTGGCGGGACTAATTCCGCCTTGAAGTGCTGATTCCCGCAATTTTCTTCAAAGTGGCGTTAGTGCCTAGCAGAAAGAAGATGTCGTCCTTTTTTGTGGGGGCATCTGCAGGCGGGTTTACGATAATGGTGCCGCCGCGCTTGATGGCAATGGCGTTGACACCATATTTTTCGCGGAGCTTGATTTCCCGCAGATCCTTGCCGATCCAGTCGGTGAGAGTCAGAATCTCCGCGATGGAGTATTCGGAGGAAAGCTCTATGGCATCGAATAAATTGCTGAACGCCAGATCGTTTGCCAGCTGGACCCCCAGTTCTTTTTCGGGATAAACAATTTTGTCCGCACCTATTTTGGTCAGAATTTTTCCCTGCATTTCGTCGTAGGCTTTGGCAATGATCTGGCCGATGCCCTGTTCTTTGGCCCAGATGGTGGCCAGCACCGAAGCGTCCAGACTGTGGCCGATGGAGATAATGGCGCCGTCAAAATTCCGTCCGCCGATTTCCTCCAGGGCCTCCTCGTCCGATACGTCCAGGCACATTGCCAGTGTTACATACTCGGCAATCTGCCTGATTTTCTGCTCATTGCGGTCGATGGCAAGTACCGTGCAGCCATTGGCTTCCAGCTGCTTTGCTATGCTGGTTCCGAATCTGCCCAGCCCTATGACGATGTATTCTTTTTGAGATCTCTTTTTCATACTGATACTCCTGTTTCGTTTTGTACTTGTGAGTGCACTCATTCTCCTCGTTTCATTTTAGAAAGTGTCGTAAAAATAACTGCGCTGGCACGAGACTTTTGGCTGTTCGCATCACTAACCAATAATAACCTTACTCTCCGCACAGGAAATATTGCCTGAGGCTCTGCGGCTGTTAAACGCCAGCGCCAGGGTAATGGGGCCGATTCTGCCCAGGTACATGGTGAGGGTGACAATCAGCTTTCCCGCAGGGCAAAGCACACCGGTCAGCCCTCTTGACAGCCCCACAGTGGCGATGGCAGAGGTCATTTCATAAAAGGTGTCCAGAAAATCGCTGTGCTGGATGGCCAGCAGCGCCACAGTCAGCATCATCAGCACGGAAAAGCTGAATACGACGATGGCGACACATCTGCGGATGGTCTCGTCGGCAATTTTCCTTCGCATGACAATAACGTCTTTTCTGCCCCGGATATTTGCAAACATGGAGGCGAGAAGCAGGACAATGGTCACGGTCTTGACACCGCCCGCCGTTCCGGCCGGGGAACCGCCGATGAACATGAGGATCAGGTAGACCAGGCAGGAAGCAGGACGGAAGGCTTCCTGGGGAATGGTGGCGAATCCGGCTGTTCTCAGGGTTACGGACTGGAATAAAGATGCCATCAGCTTACCCGGCCAGCCCATGCCGCCCAGGGTATCCGGATTGTCATATTCAAAAAGAAGCGTCAGGGCGGCGCCGGCCAGAATCAGGGTCAGGGTTGCCGGAATGACGATTTTGGTGTGAAGGTTCATTTTACGGATATAGGGATCGCCGGTTGCGCTGCGGCGGGGGCGGATGGTGCGCAGAATTTCCCAATATACCGGGAAGCCCAGGCCGCTGACAATGATCAGGAAAATGGTGGTGAAGTTCATGATGACATTATCTCTGTACTGGCAGAGGCTGTTGCCGCCCAGAAGGTCGATTCCGGCGTTGCAGAAAGCGGATACCGCATGAAAAATGCTGTACCAGATTCCTTTCAGGCCGTATTCTGGAATGAAGACAAGGGCGTAACCAATAGCACCCAGCCCCTCCAGGATAAAGGTTGCCTTTAAAATATGCATGGTCAGCTTCACCAGCCCGGACAGAGTGTCCAGGTTATAGGCATTCTGAATCAGCATCCTGTCGGACAGGGTAATCCTGCGGCGGAAGATGCACAAAACGATGGTGGTAAAGGTCACGATGCCAAGCCCGCCGAACTGGATGAGAAGCAGGAGCACCACCTGTCCGAAAGCGGAAAAAGTCTGACCGATATTGACGGTTGAGAGCCCTGTGACACAGATGCCGGACACGGATACGAACAAAGCGTCCAGGAAGCCGATATGCTGTCCCGTTCTGGTACTGAACGGAAGAAGGAGGCAGAGCGTTCCCACCAGCGCACCGATGAGGAAGCCCAGCATGATAATTACTGTAGTTGTGAGTTTACGTCTTTTCATGGCATGATATTGTATGATTACTAGCTTTCCTTATTGTAACGGAAAAGTTTGTATTTTGTCCTTTTCCGTCCGTCCTTATTATAGTCTTTTTGCCTGTAGGACACAACACTTTTTTGAAAATAGCTGTATCAGGCAAGTTCCCGCCTGCGTTTCTGTTTCTTGTACACAAGAATAGCAATATACACTCCCAGAAATCCCAAAATAATCGCTATCAGTACTGCGGATTCACCCGGACCACCCATTTTTGCTTCTGCCCATAAACGGTCTACCAGTTTACTGGTATCCTCGGGCAGATTGACGAATACCTGTGTGCGCGCCAGAGTCTCATCATCCGGGTAATAAAGAGGGCTTTCCACCATTTCTTCGTCCATATAGGCTTTGGCGGCACTCGCGGGTGTGGAATAGCCTACATAATTCATGTTTGCGCCGGCGATTTCGGGTTCACATAGAAAATTAATATATTCCTCAGCCTCCGCTTTGTGGCTGGAGGTAATGGGAATGCAGATGGCATCCACAAAGTAATTGGTTCCTTCCTCCGGCACTACGAACTGGATGTTGTCGTTGTTTTCAACCAGAATCGCGGCATCCCCGGAATAGTAAGGGGCAATCCAGGCTTCGCTGCTCTCCATCTTGTCGAAAATCCGATCCATAACATAAGCCTGTACCAGGGGTTTCTGTTGTTTCAGAAGAGCAGCGGCTTCCTCCCAGTCAGCTTCGGAAGTGGTATTCAGCTGTTGCCCCAGAAGAAACTGTGCAATGGCAAAGGAGTCTCTGGGGTTGTCGAACATCAGTATCTTCCCGGCATAACGGTCATCCCACAGGGATGTCCAGCTGGTGATTTCCTCTTCAATATAATCCGTATTGTAAAATAACCCTACTACACCCCAGGTATAGGGCACGGAATAGCGGCTGCCCGGATCATAGTCCGGGTTGCGGAACCGTTCATCAATATACTGAAAATTGGGTATATTGGTAAAATCCAGCTCGGCAAGCATATTTTCATCGATAAGCCTGGACACCATATAGTCCGAGGGAATAATCACATCATAATCAGCGCCTCCTCCAGCCAGTTTGGAGTACAGTGCCTCATTACTGTCAAAGGTGGTATAGTTGACCTGAATTCCCGTGCGCCGGGTGAATTCTGCATTTACATCCAGGGAATCGTCGGTACCGTTGGCAATGTATTCTCCCCAGTTGTAGACATTGATGGTGACACCCCGGTCCGGTGCGGCATTTTCTTCCGCCAGGGCCGTTTGTACAGGGGCCAGGGACAGGCTCATGTACAGGATCATAGGAATAAAATAGCCTTTTTTCATATGTATAACCTCTTCATTTCATGACTCATCCAATAGTCCTGCGGTGGTGATCTGCGGGATTTTCACAAATCTTCGGTTTTCCGGCGGATGCTTCGCTCCTGGAAACTGCGTACATTGATAATGAGCAGCAGCACCATGATCACCGAGAACAGCACCGTGGACAGGGCGTTAATCTCCGGGCTGATCCTTTTCCGGGTCATGGAGTAGATGTAGATGGGCAGTGTCTGGGTAGTGCCGCTGGTAAAGTAGCTTATCACAAAATCGTCTATAGACAGCGTAAATGCCATCATCATTCCGGTGACGATTCCGGGCATAATTTCCGGCAGAACCACCTTGAAGAAAGCTTTCAGCGGCGGGCATCCCAGATCCTGAGCCGCTTCATAGAGATTCGGATCCATCTGGCGCAGTTTGGGCAGTACTGATAAAATCACATAGGGCAGGCAGAAGGTAATGTGGGCTGCAATCAGCGAAACCATCCCCAAACTCCGCCCACTGAACAGACGAACCGCAGATACGAAAAGCAGCATCAGTGATACGCCCGTAACAATCTCGGGATTGACCATGGGAAAGTTGGTAATATTCATCATAATGCGCCTGGGCAGGCGTTTCATGGAATTGATACCGATTGCTGCCGTGGTGCCCAGCACGGTGGAGACTGACGCCGAAACCACCGCAATGAACAATGTATTCCGCAGCGCCTCCATGATCAGACGGTCTTCGAACAGCTTTCGATACCAGCGAAAGGAAAAACCGCCCCATACTGTGCGGCTGGCCGTATCCGAATCATTAAAGGAGAACACGATCAGCACAAAGATGGGAGCATACAAAAACAGGAAAATCAGAAAGGTATAAATACGTGCACTTGCCCTTTTCATATCAGTATACCTCCGCTGCCGGCTTCTTCACCGTCGTCAAACTGGTTCATGATGCCCATGCAGATCAGGATGATCACCATAAGCACCAGGGACACGGCCGAGCCCAGATTGGGATTGTAGGCACTGCCCAGGAACTGCATGTCGATCAGGTCACCGATGAGCAGGTTCCCACCGCCCCCAAGCATTTTCGAGATGATGAAGGTACTGACGGCAGGAACAAAGACCATCGTGATTCCGGAGATAATACCGGGCATGCTTAAAGGGATTACAACCTTTAAAAATACTTTCCTGTTGTTGGCACCCAGATCCTGGGCAGCTTCTATCACGTTCCTGTCGATTTTTGTCAGCACAGAGTACAGCGGCAGGATCATGTAGGGGATATAGTTGTAGACCATACCCAGAACCACCGCGCCAGCAGTGTTGATCATATGTATCCTGGGCAAACCGATTGCGGCCAGGGCAGAATTGATCAGGCCGTTGTCTTCCAGAAGCGTCATCCAGGCGTAGGTACGCAACAGGAAATTCATCCACATGGGCAGCATTACCAGCATTACCATTACATTCTGGCGTCGGGTATTCATTTTTGATATAATGTATGCAAGCGGATACCCCAGTGCCAGAGAGACTGCGGTGGCTACTGCGCCCAGCCAGATGGAGCGCAGGAATACATTCGAGTATTGGCCTGCGCTTAATATATTTTCCAGAGTAAAGCTGCCGGATTTATCCGTAAATGCAAAATAACCTACCAGCAGCATGGGCAGTATGATAAAAATGGTCATCCAGACGGTGTATGGGGCGGAGAGGAGCTTGGAGTTAGATTTCATTGGCATCACCCTCTGCTTTCTCTGCAAAATTTTCTTTTTCCAGGGCATTTGCCTCGTCCGAGGCGATGATATCTTCCCCCATTTCGTCACTGAAGGTACTGTAGTCGCCAAACATGCCGGAGTACTCAGATTTCTGCATGACATGGATATCATTGGGGGTGAGGGACAGGCCGATGCGGTCACCTGCCTCGCGGCACTCCGTAGACTGTATCATCCATTTGAATCCGGCTACATCCACGATGATTTCATAGTGTACGCCCTTGAATGTGACGGATGTTATATCTCCGGTAATCAGGGTAGAATCCGGCTCCACTACCTTGATATCCTCAGGGCGTATTACCACGTCAACGGGAGTATTTTTGCCGAAGCCGCTGTCCAGGCATCGGAAAATATGCCCGGCGAATTTCACGGAATAGTCGTCCAGCATGATACCGTCCAATATATTGGATTCCCCGATGAAATCCGCCACGAAAGCATTCTTCGGCTCATTGTAAATGTCGGTAGGGGTACCTATCTGCTGTATCACGCCCCCATCCATCACTACCACAGTGTCGGACATGGACAGAGCCTCCTCCTGGTCGTGGGTGACAAACACGAAGGTGATGCCGGTCTGCTGCTGCAGTTTTTTCAATTCCACCTGCATATCCTTGCGCAGCTTCAAATCCAGGGCGCCCAGAGGCTCATCCAGCAGCAGGACTTTCGGTTCGTTTGCCAGAGCGCGTGCAATAGCGACACGCTGCTGTTGTCCGCCGGAGAGCTGGCTGATGCCACGGTGGGCATAACCGGTAAGGTTGACCTTCGCCAGCATTTCGTGTACAGTCTGTTTGATTTCCTTCTCGCCGCGTCCTTTCAGCCGCATTCCAAAGGCTATGTTCTCATAGACATTCAGATGGGGGAACAGGGCATATTTCTGAAAGATGGTGTTCACCTCCCGCTTGTGGGGAGGAAGGTTCGTGATGTTCTTCTCATAAAAAAAGACATCCCCCTTATCCGGTTTAATGAAGCCGGCAATGGTGCGGAGCGCGGTGGTCTTGCCGCAGCCGGAAGGCCCGAGCAGAGTGACGAATTCTCCATCGTGTATGTCCAGGTTGAAGCCGCCCAGGACCTGCTCCCCATCATAAGAGACGGTGACGTCTTTCAAGGAAATAATAGTATCTTTCAATTGATGCATCTCCTTTGCGGTGGCGCGCCGGGCGCCGAAGTCAGTTGCGTGTCCATGTTATTCACACATAACCCGGCCCGGTTTTGTCCTGATTGGGAATTGTCCACAGATTACAGGATTCGCGATGCGGTTCCTGTAATCCGCGGGTATTTCTCTGCCTCCCGCAAAGGATGGTATATTATTTCGCACTGTGCAAGACAGCTTGAAAAGAACCGTGGCAAAGAAAGCGGGCCGCTTTTATGGCCGGACTTACCTCCAGAAGCTCGGCCTTTTTCAGATGCAGACGCAATGATATAACTATAAGGGAAACAAATGCGTTTGTCAATTGTTTCCGCTATTTTTCGTGCAGTAAACTGCGTGGGTGCGTGCGCCATACTGCTGTGAACAATAACTGTGTATTATGCTGCTGTGAACGGCAATGCTGTGTGGGTGTCAGTTCGCAGCGGCTTCTTCCAGCCGCTTCATATACAAAATCCCCGTCACATCCGCAAGAACCCATCCAATGGGAATGGCACTCCAGATACCAGTCACTCCGATCTGTGGAAGCGGCGCCAGTACATAGGCCAGCGCAACCCTGGTCCCCAGGGAGATGACAGTGAGCACCAGCGACATTTCAGGCCGGTTGATTCCCCGGTAATATCCGTATAACAGAAACAGAATTCCGATTCCGCAGTAAAATGCGCCTTCTATCCGCAGATACCCTGCGCCAATGGCAATGATGGCCGTTTCTTTTGAGCTGATGAAGAGCAGCATCAGGTATGGGGCGAAGAGAAATACCAGAACGGATACGGATATACAAAAAAGCATGGATACCCTGACGGCACTCCGCATACCCTCCCGCACCCGCTTTTTCAAGCCGGCACCGTAATTCTGGGATATGAAGAGGGAGAATGCATTGCCGAACTCCTGGGCCGGCATGTAGGCAAAGGAATCAATCTTCACTGCTGCCGCAAAAGCCGCCATTACTTCCGCACCAAAGCTGTTCACCAGTCCCTGAATCATCAGGATGCCGAAGTTCATCACCGACTGCTGAATGGAGGAGGAAAAAGAAAAGCGAAGGATTTCCGCAGCAGAACCTTTTTCCGGCGTGAAAGAATGCAGGTCAAAACGAAGCTGGGGCTCTTTCATCCAGGTATATGCCATCAGCCCCAGCCCGGACACTGCCTGGGCAATCACAGTGGCTGCTGCGGCTCCGGCAATGCCCCATCTGCATACTATCACGAAAATAAGGTCAAGAACCACATTCAGCACGGCAGTGCTTCCCAGAAAGTAAAGCGGCACCACGGAATTGCCCACCGCGCGCAGCAGATAGGCAAAGTAATTGTACAGAAATACGAAGAAAATCCCCAGGAAAATAATCCATACGTAAGTGTGCATCATTTCCATCAGCTCTTCCGGAATCTGCAGAATACGCAGGATGGGGCGGCGCAGGATCATGACCAACAGGTTCAGGAGGATTGTGACGCCGCCTGTGAGCAGAAAGGATAACTGCATGCTGTCCTTCATCTTCTTTTCTTCTTTTTTCCCGAAATAATAAGAAAACAGGGCGCCGCTTCCCATGCACATGCCGATGAGGATGGAAGTCAGGAAGGTCATCAGAGTGTAGGCGCTTCCCACTGCCGCAAGAGCGCCCGGCCCCAGAAACTGTCCTACGATTAAGGTGTCGGCAATATTGTAAAACTGCTGCAGAAGGTTCCCCAGAATCATGGGGGCTGCAAACAGGAGCATGTTTTTGGTCACGCTCCCCTGGGTCAGGTCTTTTTTCATTTGGATACAATCTCCTGTCTGTGAAATGGAAGGTCTGCGCTTTGCTGTACCGGTATATCGGGAGCCGCAGATGCTGTTTATTGCAAAATGTGTCTGTTCTCAGTATAGCATTAACGCAAGTGACCTGTAAAGCCAGGAAAACCGAACCGGGGGTTTTTGATAGAGCTACTCTGATAAACACCCATGAATAGAGATACTGGTAGAAAATAGAGCCTGCGTATAACGGAGCAAAAAAGAGAAAAAGCAGGAAAGTTTTAAAATGAGCTTGTAATGCACAGGAAAGTATGATAGTATCGTAAATACGGAAGAACCCTGTGACAGGGTGGCAGCCTCCCAGGCTGGTACTGTAGATAGAGCCGGAACAGCCATAGGCCCACCGGACTAACATTCAGATGGGAGGTGACGCAGATGACAGACTATGAAATCATTATGATAATTCTGGGGATATTGGCATTGCTGATATCATTTGGGATGCTGTTGATTGCGTTGCGCGGTCAACAACGTTGACCGTGCTTACTATAGAGAAATAAGTAAGGGAAACAAGCGAAAATAAAAATGCCTA
>DKVC01000235.1:0-11163 GCA_002490995.1 Lachnospiraceae bacterium UBA7188 | reverse complement strand
AGGAAGAACAAGCGAAAATAAAAATGCCTAACCTGTCTAGCCACAGGTTAGGCGGTGTCCGTTTTGGACATAACCACCAAGCTTGGGAGCATCCACTTATGGAGCGGGATACTATCCGTAAGAGAGACGCCTGTTCCCGCAGGTGTCTTTCTTTTTTTACTATATCATAGTGAGAGGACAAAAGCAAGCAGATATTCGAAATTTATACTTGATTCGTATTGGGATCGTATTGTCAAGCCTGTTCATTATGGTTTATAATTTCAGCAATAGGTGTGCTGAGCGGCTACAGTAGATAGAAGGCATTGTAATACAGAAAAATAGAAAAATACAAAAACAGAAAAATACAAAAGCAGGAGGCATATATGGCAATAAGGAACTCATCCAAAGCCTTGTTGGTGTCAAACGGACGGATTCTGGTAAACAGGTGTGTGGCCCGGACAGGAGAGGTTTACTATGACCTGCCCGGGGGAGGACAGCATGATTTTGAGACCATGGAGGAAGCCGTGGTGCGGGAGGTGCTGGAGGAGACGGGATACCACGTGCGGGTGGTACGGTTTGCGGCGCTGGCGGAGGAGATCAGCGATTATATTCTGGAAGACCCTGGTATGGAGGGATACAGGGAATATGCTCACAGAGCCATTCATATTTTTCTTGTAGCGCTTGCGGAAGAGGGGAAGGAGATGCCCACGGAAACGGATTACCAGCAGCAGGAGAGCGTATGGCTTTCCCTGGAGGAGGCGGATGAGCTGATGTTTTTCCCGGTACAGATCAACGGGAAGATATCCGGCCTGGTCAGGAATGAAGTCCCTCAGTATCTGGGCTGCAGGCGATGGGACAGTCCGGTGTGGTAATAAGGAAATGCCTCCAAATAACCTACGCAAGTCTGTTGCAGAATTTACAGATTTTATCAGGTTTACTCTGAAGAAATCGCGTAGGTTATTTTTCGGCAGTTCCTAAGTGCGGCAGCCAGGAAGAAAAATCCGGGCTGCCGCGGTATGACAGGCTTGAAAAGGGACTCCCTGTGTGAGATAGAGGACTCTATCTGCATGGGGAGTTTTGTGTTTCATATCGGTTAGGAACTGGCGGAAAATAACTTGTGCGCTCTGCATATCTGAAAGGTTATAAACACAGCGAAATTATCCAGGAATCTGCACAAGTTATTTGTAGACACTTCCTTTTACTTGTGAGCGTATTCATTTTTAACAACAGAAGCGGTTTGGTAATACTCATCCATGAGAAGATCGGGAACCGGGAGGTGGAACAAACGAAAACGGGAAATTTGCACGAAGGAATGACAGACGGAGAATTGCGGAAAGTGCCGCAGAATATGGATCTGCCATCACAGGAAATCCGGATTTCAGTCAGGAGCCTGGTTGAGTTTATCCTGCGTCATGGGGATATCGATAATCGCTATAAGGCAGCGCCTGAAAATGCCATGCAGGAGGGCAGCCGGATACACAGGATGATTCAGCGCAGGATGGGGGCGGAATACCAGGCGGAAGTGTCACTGAAATATACCCATGTCGCAGAATCCTGTGTCCTGGTGGTGGAGGGGCGCGCCGACGGCATTTTCCGCCACGAGGGAATCGTGACCATAGACGAGATTAAGGGGACTTACCGGGACCTGTCCAGGCTGACAGCCCCGGCAAGGCTGCATATTGCACAGGCCAGGTGCTATGCATATATGTACGGGCTTGGGCAGAATCTGGCAAAGGTAAGGGTGAGGATGACTTACTGCAATATGGAAACAGAGGAGCTGAAGTATTTTTATGAGGAGCATGCCTTTGGGGAGCTGGAGGCATGGTTTCAGGAACTGATAAGCGCTTACCGGAAATGGGCGGATTATACCTGTAAATGGCGTGAAATCAGACAGAATTCCATTCAGGGCCTGGAATTTCCTTTTCCTTACCGTGCCGGACAAAGGGAACTGGTGGGCAATGTATACAAAACAATCTATCATAAGAAAAAGCTGTTTCTGGAAGCCCCCACGGGAGTAGGCAAGACGATATCGACCATATTTCCGGCGGTTCAGGCCATGGGGAAAGGCATGGGAGAGAAGCTGTTTTACCTGACAGCCAGGACAATCACCAGGACAGTGGCTGAGGATACACTGAATCTTCTCCGGGAAAAGGGACTGCGGATGAAAAGCGTCATTCTGACAGCAAAGGAAAAAATATGCTTTATGGACGAAACGGAATGTAACCCGGCATATTGTCCTTATGCACAGGGCCATTATGACCGTGTAAATGATGCCGTCTTTGACCTGATTACTTCCGGGGAAAGCTTTAACAGAGAGCAGGTTGAAGGCTATGCCCGAAAGCACAGAGTCTGCCCTTTTGAGATGTGCCTGGATGTAAGCATGTTTGCGGATGCGGTGATTTGCGATTACAATTATCTGTTCGATCCCCATGTATATTTAAAACGGTTCTTTGCGGAAGGTTCAGAGGGAAACTATATCTTCCTGGTGGATGAAGCACATAATCTTCTGGAGCGCGGCAGGGAGATGTACAGCGCCGTTCTGGTGAAAGAACAGTTTATGGAACTGCGTCGGGAACTGAAAAAGACATTAATGTCAGAAACAAAGAAAATACGCAAAAAGACTGAACTTTCCGGTCAAATGACACTTGATATGACACTAAATATGACACAAGAATTGATACTAATGTCAGAAAAGGAAGTTGGTGAAGAGACCGGGGCTTCACAAACGGAATTACAAAAAACTGTATTATGGGATACCGTAGTTTATTCGGAAAAATATGATGAAGAAATACCGGAGGAGGACGAGCCGGGAGTATCGGAGACAGAAATGACGGAAAGCAACAGCCCCGGAAAGACATCGGAAGACAGCAATATAAATGAACCGGAAGCTTATCGGGAGGATAGCGTGGCGGAAACAGATGCGGCAGAGGCGGACGGTGAAGGCAGTACAGAACCGGCATTCATAGGACATGACGGCAAAAGTATCCTCGTCAGGCGCGGTTATGCGGAGAAGATGATTCATCATCTGGATAAATGCAATAAGGAACTGCTGGCCCTGAAGCGGGAGTGCGAACAGTACCGTATTGTGGAAACCATAGAGCCTTTTGTACAGAACCTGACCAGACTCCATACAGCCATGGAAGACTATCTGGCGGAACAGGAGGAGAGCCGGCCTGATGTCTTTGAGACACTGCTGGATTTCTATTTTGAAATCTGTCACTTCTTATTAATATATGAGCTGCTGGATGAGAATTATGTCAAATATACCCGGACAGGGGATGACGGGAGCTTCTCTGTAAAGCTTTTCTGTGTAAATCCCAGGGAGAACCTGAAGAACTGTATGCTCCGTGGACGCAGCACCATTCTTTTTTCCGCCACTTTTCTGCCCATACAGTATTATAAGAAGCTGCTGGGGGGAGACGGGGAAGACTATGAGGTTTATGCACAGTCCGTTTTTCATCCCGCCAGGCGAGCGCTTCTGATTGCACAGGATGTGACCAGCAGGTATGCCAGGCGCTCCGAGGAGGAATACAGCAAAATAGCCCGCTATATTGAGGAGATTGTCAAAAACCGCCACGGCAATTATATGGTCTTCTGCCCGTCCCATGCATTCATGAGGATTATCTACGAGAGGTATGTGGATAACTTCGGCGGGGAAGAGAGAGTATGCATTGTTCAGGGAGAGTCCATGAGTGAGGAAGAGCGGGAGGCATTCCTGGCACACTTCCGGGAGCCTTATACGAGGACGGAGATGGGACAGGATGTAAGTACGGCCATGGGACAGGATGTAAGTGCGGTCATGGGACAGGATGTAAGTACGGCCATGGGACAGGATGTAAGTGCGGTCATGGGACAGAATGTAAGTGCGGTCATGGGACAGGATATAAGTGCGGTCATGGATAAGGAATTAAGGCAGGGAACAGATCGGGAGTTGCGGCATGGGCAAAGCCTGGGGATAGCTCAGAAACAGGATTCCGGTGCGGACCAGTGGGGGGAGGACCGGATTTTGATCGGCTTCTGTGTGCTGGGCGGAATCTTCAGCGAGGGAATCGATCTAAAGAATGACAGCCTGATAGGGGCGATTATTGTGGGAACCGGCCTTCCACAGATCAGCGGGGAGAAGGAAATCCTGAAAGGCTATTTCAACGGCAACGGAGAGGACGGATTTGACTACGCTTTCCGCTATCCGGGTATGAATAAGGTTCTCCAGGCGGCAGGACGTGTAATCCGCACTGTGGAGGATGTGGGGATTATTGCGCTGCTGGACGAGCGCTTCCTGCAGTATTCCTACCGCAGGCTTTTTCCCCGGGAATGGGAAAATTTTGAGACTGTTTCAGTCAATACGGTTGCGAAAAGGGTGGAACGCTTCTGGGACGAGTGGCTGTGAACAGGCAGTCATAAACTGAAAATCAGGAATAAATTTTGGAAAATATGGAAATGACACCTGATTTATCTTAAAATGACAGATGTGTAAATGTGGATAACTCTGTGGATTTTGTGGATTTCCTGGAGGAAATAATCCCCAAAACTGACATTACAATCAAGTTATCCACAAAAAAGCCCTAAAAAAGCACAAAAATGGTACTGAACCGGTCAATTCTGTATTTTTTCTAAAGATTGTAAAAACATATTGACATACAATATTATATGACGTATAGTATAACCATCAACCAATATTATACGCCATATAATATTATTTCAAAATATAATGTTATATGAGACATAGAGTCCTACATAAGGATACGGAAAGGAATGGAAAATTTAAGAACAGTCAGAAGCAATATGAAATCAGCAACGGGCAGTTGCAGAACATACGGTATAAAAGGAGCGGATGGAATGGTATTTAATACAGGAGCGGCACTGCTGGATGCAATTGTGCTGGCCGTGGTATCCAAGGAACCGGACGGAACTTACGGGTATAAGATTACCCAGGAGGTACGGCAGGTGATCGAGCTGTCGGAATCCACGCTCTATCCGGTGCTGCGCAGGCTTCAAAAGGATGACTGTCTGGAAGTCTACGACATGGAGTGCGCAGGAAGGAACAGACGGTATTATAAGGTAACCAGCAGGGGGTGGGCGCAGCTTAAGCTGTACGAGAGCGAATGGCGGCGTTACGCGGATAAAATAACAGGATTATTTGAGGGAAGGATAGAAATTTGAAAAAAAGCATTTCAAATTGAAAAAAGCATTTCAAATTGAAAAAAAGCATTTCAAATTGAGAAAAAAGCATTTTCAAATTTGAATAAGATGCCCGCCGGAGCGGGCAGGAGGGTTAGGTATGAACAGAGTAGATTTTATGAATCAGCTTGAAAGCCTGCTTCAGAGTATTTCATCCACGGAACGGGAAGAGGCAATCCAGTATTATAATGATTATTTTGATGACGCCGGAGAGGAAAACGAGCAGGAAGTCATAGAAGCCCTGGGCAACCCGGCGAGAGTAGCGGAGAATATTAAGAGAGACCTGGCCGGCAACGGGTACGGCGAAGGGTTCGCGCAGAAGGTGAAGGCTTCGGACCGGGTACTGATGGAATACGGGAAAAATATTCCGGAGGATTCGGAAGACACGCAGGATTCCGAAGAAAAACCTGTTACAGGACAAACAGGTCCAGGGACTGCCGGGAATGCTTCAGATGGTTATGGACAGGGAAGCCGGGAGTCTTCCGGAACCTACAGCAGCCAGAGCAGTCCGTTTGAAGATTACGGTTCCGGAAGCAGGTATACTTCCGGAACCGGCAGTTCGGGTACCTGGGAGCAGAATGGTACCGGCTATACTCCGGAAAAGCGCAAAAAGGGAGAAGGCATGCCTGTGTGGGCCATTGCAATGCTGATAACGGTACTGGTTCTGGCGTCGCCGGTGCTGGGCGCGGTGGCACTGGGGGCATTGGGTATCCTGGTGGGGGGTCTGGCAGGCTGGTTTGGGCTGATATTCGGATTTGGCGCTACAGCGGTTGTGCTGCTTGTGCTGATGCTGGTGCTTGTGATAGTCGGGATCATTTGCTTTTTTGTAAGCCCCTGGGTGGGGATTGCGCTGGTGGGCGGCGGATTGATCTGCGGCAGCATCGGGCTTGTGTTCCTGATGCTGACGGTGGCAATGGCCGGAATCGCCACACCGGCTGTCTGCAGGGGAATTGGTTTTGTATTCCGGGGATTTAAGAGAAAACGTGCACTGGCAAATTAGGCGCAGGAGCGGGCGCTTCTGCAAAGCCAGGGCAGAAAGCGGAGCATGAATGCGCTCACGAGTATAGGACAGGAGGTCTGGTATATATGAAAAGATTTATGAAGGGCTGCGGAATTACGGCTTTGATATTTGCAGCGCTTGGCTTTGTGCTTGCAATGGCAGGCGGCAGTATTGTGGGCAGGTCCACGATTGCGGAGGTGGTGGAATCCGCCACCGGGGGTAAGGTCCATATGAATCCTTACAGCTGGTGGAGATGGGGAATCGATGTAAGTGACGGGCTGATTAATGCAGAAATCGGCGATACGGTGCCGCTGCAGGTGGAGGAGGATGCAGCGGAGTCGGCGGTGGATTACGGGTTGGCCGGATCGGCGGAGGAACTGGCGGCAGGTTATACGACAGTGCAGGACCAGGACGCCATGTTTAACCGCAGGTACGATATCATCACGGGGAGCAGGGAGAAATACTGCCCGGGTGACGGCATTCAGAAGCTGGATATGGAGATCGGCGGATGCGCATTCTATACCGAGGAATCCGATGATGAGCACATCTGGCTGGAGGTGACGAACGTGCATCGGTTTCAGGCCTATGTAAAGGATGATACATTGCACATTAAATCGAAATCAGCTGCTGTCAGCGACTGGTCCGAGGGAGAAGTTATCCTGTATCTGCCTGCCGGATATGACTTTGCCGATGTAGATATGGAAATGGGGGCGGGGAATTTCTCATTTACGGATCTGAATGCGGCGGAGGTTTCCCTGGAAGTGGGAGCAGGACAGGTTGACATACAGAATTTGCTGGCTGCTGATATGGATGTGTCAGTGGGAGCCGGATATGTCTGGATTTCCGATATGCAGGTCACAGAACTGGATGTGGAGATCGGAATGGGGGAATTTTCGGCATACGGTGCCGTGAACGGAAATGCGGATGTGGCATGTTCCATGGGAAATGTGGAAATGACGCTGGAAGGGCGTGAGCAGGACTTTAATTACAGCCTGGAGGGCGCCATGGGAGCGATTCAGCTGAATGAAAACACTTACGGCGGGCTTGCACAAGAGCGGGACATCAATAACCATGCGTCTAAGGAGATGGATATAGAATGTTCTATGGGGAATGTGGTAATTACGTTTTTGGAGTGACAATATGGCGTGGTGCCGCGTTCTTTGCGCCGCATGCAACTATGGGAAGCTGTGATTGCTTCCCATAGGAATTGTCGTAGACACTTCCATAGTGTCTGATTAGATATATATGTTCGGTTACACATCTACAAACAGTCCGGCTTTCTTCAGGGCAGGCCGCAATGCCAGATAGATAATGGTAGCTGCTATGACTGCAACTACAGCGTTGACGGCAGTGGTCAGTGCGCTGATCTTTACCAGGACAGCGGTAATATCCTGGGGTACTCCAAAGAGATAGGTTTTATAAAAATAACCCACAATCGGGTCAGCCACCACATTAAAACCCATTCCGCAGACGCATGCCAGAATGGTGGCGCCCATTACGTATTTCGGCGAGTGGTCCCTGCTGAGTCTGAAGATGCCATGGGCAACCAGGCCGACGATAAGGCCGATGCCCAGCTTCAGCAGGAAGGTTTTGGGCGCGCTGGTGACATAGGTGGTGGTCAGGTCGCCGATGGTCATGCCCACTGCGCCTGCCAGCCCGCCCCAGTAGCCACCCAGCAGCAAAGCAGCCAGCACGCAGAAGACATTTCCGAAGTGGAAGGAAGCCTTTTCCGTTCCGGCGGGAATGTCAATCTTGAAAAAGGCAAAGCCGATGTAGCACAGAGCGGTCAGCAATCCTGCCTGTGCCAGACGCGTGATGTCTGCCCTGTCTGCCCTGCGCACGCCGGTTATAGCATTGTAGATTCCTTTGGCAGTCAGCAGGATGGCTAAAAACACCAGTGTCAGGGCGTAGGAATAAGGCCGCTCCGAAGCCAGTTTCTCGTCCGACAGCCTGCTTACCTCGGCATTCAGGGTATCCAGATCGCCTTCCGCGCTGCCTTCCTTTACGGCGCTTACCCTGGCTTTGGCTTCCGAGAGCAGCTTGCCGGTAGCCACGGAATCCTGATAACTGGTGTTGTGGGTATATACCGCAAAAAGGATTCCGACAATCAGCAGCACGGCGCCTGTGATCAGGAGGCCATAGCTTTTCTCTTTTTTGGTTTCAGTGGATTGGTTCTTTTTGTTCATAGTGTTCATTTCTCCTTGATTTCATTTATTTCGTAACATTTCCTTAAGGCCTGTTGATAGTGTACCGGATAAGTGGTATGATAGAAAGCACCAGAACAGGATTTTTTTACCATACCAGATGAAACCGGGTTGTACTGCAAATTTAACCGGTGCGCAGTATATATTGTTATCCTGAGAAAAAATGTAGTATTTTGCAGAAAACTCCTGTTAAAAAGTGTTGATAATATTTTTCGGACAGTTTATACTGACAGGGAGGAGGTGGTTGCATGAAGCGGTATGCAATGCAGAAGCTGATCGAATGGAGGGAGCGACCGAACCGGAAGCCTCTGGTTATCAAAGGGGCAAGGCAGGTTGGAAAGACATGGCTGATGAAGGAGTTCGGAAGGCAATACTTTGAAAAGGTGGCGTATGTTACATTTTTCAACAACAGGAGAATGGCGAGGGTATTCGAAGATGATTATGATGTAGAACGGCTCATTATGAACATCAATATAGAGACGAAGGTTGAGGCAACCCCTGAAAATACACTGATCATTTTTGATGAGATTCAGGAAGCGCCCCGAGCGTTGGAATCCCTGAAATATTTCTGCGAAAATGCGCCGGAATATGTAGTGGTTGCTGCCGGTTCCCTTCTGGGAGTGGCGCTGCATCAGGGTATTTCCTTTCCGGTGGGCAAGGTAGATACGCTTGACCTGTATCCCATGAATTACCGTGAATTTCTCGAAGCAATGGGGGAGGAGCAGCTTGTCAGGCTGCTGGATCGGAAGGATTATACGCTGATCAGTGATTTTAGCAGTAAGTATATTTTCTGGCTGAAAAATTACTATTATGTGGGCGGTATGCCGGAAGTGGCTGCTTTTTTTGCGGAACATAAGGATTATGTGGAAGTGAGGCGTCTGCAGCAGTCAATATTGGAACAGTATGAGGATGATTTCGGCAAGCATACAGAGAATACCAGTCTGGCGAGGATTCGGATGGTGTGGAATTCTATTCCCGTGCAGCTTGCAAAAGAGAACAGAAAGTTCTTCTTCGGGCAGATCAAAAAAGGTGCCCGGATGAAGGATTTTGAGATGGCCATCGAATGGCTGCTGGACTGCGGACTTGTGGCAAAGGTGTATAAGGTCAACAGTCCGTCTGCACCGTTGAAGGCGTATATTGATTTCAGCGCTTTTAAGCTTTTTTTGCTGGATGTAGGCCTTCTGGGGGCGATGAGTGAGCTGGATGCCGAATCCATTCTGGATGGGAACGAGATATTCCGCGAGTTTAAGGGCGCATTGACAGAACAGTTTGTACTTCAGCAAATCATCTCCGACACACCTTATACTCCGTACTATTTCGGAACGGACAGCGCTAATTTTGAAATGGATTTTACGATTCAAAAGGGGAAAAATGTAGTGCCGGTTGAGGTAAAGGCGGAAGTGAGCCAGCAGGCCAAGAGCCTGAAAGCATACTGCCAGAAATATAAACCTGCATATGCCGTGCGATTTTCCATGAAGGATTACAGGGAGGAAGAATGGCTGGTCAATATTCCGTTATACGCTGTATGCAATTTATAGGTAAGATATATCGCAAAAAGATTAGCCAAAAGATTTTTGCGAAATATTTACCCCAGATATTTACCATTTGGATAAGGGCCGTATTCGCGTCAAATTCCCTCTTGACAAACCCCACCGCATATTCTATCCCGTTTTCGACACTTAAGTAAGCAAAAAAGACCGACAACTAGCATAAATACTGGTTTTGTCGGTCTTTTCGGAAGATAAAAATGTTGTATGCAAACCTCATGTTAAAATTTTTTTAATTTTCCCATTCAAATCTTTTGGTCTATAATGTAACCTGTCTAATTCTAAAGATGTCATCCCTGTTAATGCCTCAAGGGTTTTACTTCCATTATAAAGTGCCATATATTCGACATCATGTATATTCGTTACATTCATATTTTTTAATGTAGTAATTAGATTCTCTGTAGTTATATGAGTTTTTTGACCATCCAGTTTTGCTTCCAACAAGCGATATACTAATAAAGCGGTATAGCAGATCATGAAATGGGCCTTGATCCGGTTCGGTAGCCTGTGGTTAATGGGCCTGCCGGAAAAATTTGTTTTCATGATCCGGAAACAGTCTTCAATCTGATATCTTTTGTGGGAGACTGCCAGTATGTCTTTGGCTGGATCCAACAGGTTGGTTGCAACTGCATAATAGCCATCATATTTTTCTTCTTCAGCAATCTTTTCTTCATCCAGCTTATACTCTACCTCTGCTTTTTCACCAGATTTTGTACGCGTGATCCTTTTCATGAATCTTTTTACGTCATTCGGCCTTTTTTTTATTTCTTCCGGGTCTTTCAGGTCTAACAATCTCTTTGCACGTTCAATCTGACGGTTCCTTACCGCTCTCTGGTATTCCATCATTTTCCTTGAAAAAGTAATGATAATCCTCTGTTTGAGGAGGCCTGTGGCTTTCACTTTCTTTATACGGCCATTTTTCATCACCTTTTCCTCATACAGCCCGAGATCGACTGCCTTATCGGCAGGAATTACTTTATAAGCAAAGTCATTGTACAGGCTGAGATTCTCCTGGTCATATCTGTCAAACTCTTTCATATCGCTGACCTTTACGCACTTATTGTTTGAAAGCAGACGGTATTCGAAGTCATTGAACACAGCTTTTTTGAGTGTATCGCTGAGTTTTTTAATAGATTGTGTGACGATGAATGCCCTGCCTCCCATGCTGTTGAACTTACGGATGTTATAAGACCCCAAACCGGCATCCGCACAGTAGATAAATTTGGAATGGTCCAGCATTTTCAGGACTTCTTTT
>DKVC01000259.1 GCA_002490995.1 Lachnospiraceae bacterium UBA7188 | reverse complement strand
ATAAAAAATACCGCCTACCTCATTAAGATAAGCGGTACTTGAAATCTATGGTCTACTCCTGGCAGCCTTCCAAAGGACTGCCCCGGGCATCACACAGCTTTTCGCCTTTCTCTTATCTTACATGTGCGCATCTTAACCAGACTCTGTTCTTTTTCTTTACTGAACAGTGCCTCATAATGTTCGCTATGCAGATAATAGGCAACGGAAGTTGTTGCAAATCCATTTATGGCGAAATTAGCTGTTGTCATGGCTGTTTCCTTTCTGGGCCTTATCGGTCCGCTTTGTTTTCTACTGTAACTACTATAGCACCAATCCATCTATTTGTCATTATACTGTTAATATAATTTTTGATGCCATCTGTCCCCTATTCCTGCCTCACCTCCAGTCCACCCAGCGTAAGCCCCGGCAGTCCCACCAGATACCACTTGTCGTCCATGCCCATTTCCATGCGGGCCGGAACCCAGACATCATTCAGCTTGAACTCAAAGACCTCCCCACAGTGGATGCCGCCGTAATCCCGCCTGTCCCCGTCCTCGTCAATGTAATGGAAATTGTACCTGCCGCTTTCTCTGTCGTAAAATAATGTACCCTGCTTCATAAACAGTCCTCCTCTAAAATTGGTTTCTCATATAATAAGGAGAGCCTTCTTTCCGTTTTCTTGAAAATTTCCTCAAATTCATTTATAAACTTTTCATAAACAACGCTCCGACTCATATTTCTTTGCCAGCCGGTAGAAGCTGTCCTTCTTGAGCCCTGTGAGCGTCATGGCCTCCTTTGCCGTGATTACGCCGGACTTCCATCTCCCATAGCAGTCCTCCCAATTTTCCGGATACTCCACGCGCGGCCGGCCCAGATGCCTCCCGTCCGCTTTCGCCACCTCTATCCCTTGGCGCTGCAGCTCATGGCGCTCCGTCCAGTCTTCATCCGCTACATAGGCGAACACAGCCAGCACCACATCCGTGATGAGCTGCCCCACCAGCTCCTTCGACTGGGTAGTGTCCAGGATTGGCATGGAAGTCACTTTGATGTCCGCACCAATTTCCTTTGTGATATGGAACCATTCCTTATATATCTCCCCATAGTTCCTCCCGAACCGCTTCAGTTCCGTCACCACCAACAGGTCGCCTTCCCGCAGAATGTTGTCCACCAACGAGCGGTACACCGGACGCTCGAAATTCCTTCCGGACTCTTTCTCCACATAGATGTCTCGCTCATCGATGCCCTCCTCGTCCCGCAGGATATGAATCTGCCTCTCCGGGTTCTGCTCCCGGGTACTCACGCGGACATAGCCAAACCTTTTTGCCGCCATAGCAGTTCCCCCTTTCAGTAATCTGTAGTATCGCAAAAGGTGTACCTTTGGAGATATGGAAATCCATATGCTCTTTGGTACATTTTCCTGTCGCAAAAGGTTCAAAATCGTTTCTGCGACATCGCAGGCCATGCACCATACCTTTTGCGACACATCATTTTATACGCAGGGGATGCCCAAACCACAACATCCCCTGCGCAGTTTCATAAACTGTTTCCTCAAGCCCTGCCTGCTACACCTTGAAAACCTTTATGCAGTTCAGCAGGGTCGCGGAGAACTCCTGGTACAGATCCTCCTCGAACACGTTCTGCTCCATGGCATTCTTCACAAGCAGGGGCCGGTACATCCGGAAGACTGCCTCCTGCGCCGTCTTGTCCCCTGCCTTTGCACGCTCCAGCAGCTTTTCAAAATCCGTCATTCCCATTCATCTCCTTTCTCAACTTCCTGAGCACATAATAATAAGCCATCTCCGCCTGCTTCGGCTCCATCCCGAACCGCTCGCCCAGTTCTGCAAAGGCAAGCCCGCCGTACACCCTGGCGAACAGGAGCTCCCTGTCCCGGTCTTTCAAGCGGCTTATGGACTTTGCCAGCCGGTCGCTCTCCAGAAGAGCCAGCAGCTCCCCGTACCTCTGCCAGTCCTGGAAGATAAAATCCGTGTTCTCCCTTATGCAGGCCCGGTACTGCTCTTCAAAATCTGTATAGTTCCGCTCCAGAAGATCCTCTCTGGCTGCTTCCATGCCCTGCAGCCGATATTTACGTTCCCAGTATTTCCTGCGCGTATTCCCCAGAGCCGCCATCAGGTATGCCGTAAAGCGGTTCTGTACAGAATCAGTATGTTTTTCCTTCATCCTTTCGCCTCCAGTCTTTGTCCACGTTTTGCTATGAACCATGGGCTGGAGGCCCTCTTACAGAATGACTTATACAAAATTTTGCAGTAAAAAAGAAAGGGTATTTATCCGCCCGAAGACACGGATAGATGCCCTTTTCCCATAAATTGATATTTTCCTCCAAAAAGTAGCGTGTCAGACTACCATTCAGGGGGCTGACTGCCTCATAGAAGCCTATGATTTTTTTAACGAAATTCCCCTGCCACTGCCTGGCTTATGACCATTCCCCAAAAGTCTGCCATGCACCTTTCCCATGGCCGCAAAAAGGCACCCAAACAAAACCCTGATGAACCATGTTTTTTTGTTCACCAGATGTCTGGGTGCTTAGTAGTCTGACACTCTACTTCTTAGAGTGTTCATACCATTTTTACTTTTATAAGGTGTGGCACTACACTACTTATAGGAGGTGACCACAATGTCTCTATCTATCAATGATGCCCAGGTTTTCAGCACTGCCTTAAAGAAAGCCAGGAAGAAAAAACATCTGACCCAGGCGCAATGTGCGGAGCTACTTGACCATTCTGTATCCTTTCAGAAGGATCTGGAGCGCTGCCGCTGTTCTCCCAGTATTGAAAATTTCTACCATATCTGCAGAACACTGGATATCTCTGCGGATGATTGTATTTTCCAAGACCACCATGACAGGACTGGCTCTGCATATCAGGAGCTTTTAAGACTGCTCCCGCTTTGTGATGAAAACGCTTTATCAGTTTTGGTAGCCACAGCTTCTGCACTCATAAGGGCGGAACTCAATTCTGTATCCCACAGCCCATGCGCTGATACTTATAACTGACAAAATCATTCACGAAAACAAAAAGCCTGCGCTCAGATTTTATTATCTGTTCCGCTGGCTTTTTTGTGATGTCGCATGGGAAGGCTGCCCATGCCTGTTTTTAAGTAATGTTATAAGTTTCAGCTGAATAGTATAAATACTTTTGTTCCATTTAATTATCCCGAAGCCGCTCCACAATACTCCGGATTCCTGCCCTTTTATAGACAACTGCCGGGATGATCATGCACAGAAGCATCGACAGCAGCATATAAATCGTCATCGCAAGAGCCGGATAGCGGAACGTCCCAAACCCTACATTTTCACGAACCACATGAAAAATCAGGAAATCAGCACCAGACCCTAACGTAACAGACAGTGCCAGAGTAAGCAGGAAATACCAGACTCCCTCCCATGCAATGAGTTTCTGCATCTGTTTTTTAGACGCACCTACCGCTTCCATAGTGGCAAATTCCCGCTGTCTGCCCAGAATGCTGACACTCATGGTATTGATAAAATTCAGGATACCCACGGTAAACAGCACAATGGTGAGAAACGCAGACAGCTTTGACAGTGCGCCTTTGGTCTCTTCCAGGGATTTGGCAAGCTCCACTTTTGACGTCCTTGAAATGGCGGGGATATCCTCTGTCAGCTCCGCCGCCTGATTCAGGATGCTTTCCTCATATTCGGAATCACTGTCAATCTTAACGGAATAGATAATGGCATCTTCCCTGTACCGGTCAATCACTTTATTGGAAACCACCAGCCACGGGGCCGCACCGCTGTTCATCCCGTCTCTTTCAAGGGGAATCTGCCCTCCGATAGGCAGCTCAAACCGTTCGTCCGTATCCATCACAGAAAAAGGAATCCTACTCCCGTCACGCAGTCCGCTCCCGTTCATATCTGTGGTAAGAAGAAACTCCCCTTTTTCAAACCCTTCTATATCAATAGGCGTTTCCGCAGACAGGTTATAATCTTCGATCACCCTGCTGTCAATCCCCACCAGCAGGCTCCAGAAGGTTGCCTTCGGATTATCCAGCCAGATACTGGTATCTGTGGGCTCCATTCCGTTTGCCTGCTCAAATTCATTTTTGATCTCCAACCAGTCTCCATAGACCTCCTCCGAATAATGCTCATAAATGGGCACAACCTTTGTCATTTCAAAGCTCTCCACTCCCTCCAGACTCTGCAATCGCTCCACAAGCTCCGGCGTGAAGCTCTGCTCCTCCTGGGGGGAGAAGGATGCTCTGCTCATGCTGTTATAAAGTGCAAGGTCATGGGCCGTATTATAATCAATAAATTCGTCCAGAGACATCCCGCCAAGCACCGTCATGCAGAGCAGGAAAGTCACG
>DKVC01000248.1:7431-7676 GCA_002490995.1 Lachnospiraceae bacterium UBA7188 | reverse complement strand
ACATTCAGGCTGTTCTCAAAAAACTTGTGTATGGTCCCCAGCGTCTCTTCATCAAATTCATCAGGGCTCCTGCCGCCGAAAATCTCGCGGATAAACATCTTGCACAGCGGTATGGGCAGCTGATAAATCAGACGCCCGATGCCCAGTTCGCTGTAGGCAATGATCTCCCTGTCCTGGAAGAAGATTTTCCCCACGTCCAGGGCCATCTTGGCTTCTTTATAAGAACGGCTGACTTCCTTGATTTC
>DKVC01000248.1:6768-7118 GCA_002490995.1 Lachnospiraceae bacterium UBA7188 | reverse complement strand
AACGGCTGACTTCCTTGATTTCCTGGACTACAGAGCCGTAAGCTATATGGGTATCCCTGACGCCTTCCTTCTTCAGGTAATTCCAAAGCTGCCTTGCCGTCTTCTCCATCTCCTTCATGGCATCCCCGTCCGACAGTTCCTTGACGATAATCACATTATTTTCATCCACTTCCGTGACAAAGTCCTTACTGCTGCCATTGAAGAAAGTCCTGGCCATATCCAGTACATTGCTGTCCCGTCCGCCGGCAGATTCCGCAATCAGAACCGCCCTGGGCATGTCGGTCTGGATGTGCAGCCTCTTGGAACGGCTGTAGATATCCACCAGAAGCAGGTTATCCAAAAGCAGATTC
>DKVC01000248.1:0-6544 GCA_002490995.1 Lachnospiraceae bacterium UBA7188 | reverse complement strand
ATTCTTGATAAAATTATCCTTATCCAGACGTTCCTTGTAAGCTACCAGCAGGTTCTGGATCTGAAACGCCGCCATCTTGCCTATGGTATACACATCCTCGCCTGCGGCGCCGGCTACAAGCACATACTCCAGCTGCTGGTCGTCAAACACTTTAAAAAACTGATACCCCTGTATCTCCTGGGAATCTGCCGGCGAAGCGGCAAACTCTGCAACGTTCCTGCCGATGCTGTTCATGTCAGTGGTGGAGGCGACCTCCTTGCCGTCCACGTCCATAACGCAGAATTCAACCCGTGCAATGTTCTTCAGTCCGTCAATGGTGTTCTGTAAAATCTGATTTGATATCATATACCCCACTCCTTTTGCTGTCACAGGAACCGTTCCCGGAATCCTGTCATCGGATTAGCGGCGCAAAGGCCGCAACTTATGCTGTCATATTGTGAGACTATAGTACCGATTTTATTCCTATACATACAAATGTACAGAAAACGCGCAAAAAAAGCAATAGTTTTTTATGATTTTTCACAAAAAGACTACCTGAACCATTACAATCAGGCAGTCTTCTCGTCAAATTTGCTGTGCTTCATTCACAGAAACGCCTCTCGACACGGAAACATCAACGGAAATACAAATTTTTCTGCCACAACCGCCAATTCAGATGCGTAAGTCGATATTTGCACCCACATCCGGATTCACGCTCAGCTCCATGGCCGAATCCATAATCTGAACCAGCCCTTTTCCCATCGCTTCGTTGGTATCCATCGCCCGCTTCAGAACAGCCGTCCCAATCTGAGACATATCAGAAATATGTGATAAAGCCATCGATACACTCGCAATATCCATAATTTCACCTCCAGCCTTCAATCAGATCCTGTAGACAACTACAGTTCGGATACTGCATCTGCCACTGTCTTATTTTATCATAACCGGGTATGCTTTACCAGTGGTTCACACAATTTTCATTTTTCTTAATATTTTCATTCTTCAGTGAGCCTTCTGTATGCTGTATTCTTTGATTTCGATCTTTCTTTCCTTCAGCAGTCTGCCCACCGCGCGCTTGAATTCGTTCTTGCTCATGTTGGTCTCCTGCTTAATGCGCTCCGGCGATGCCTTATCGGTAAAGGGGAGGAAGCCGCCCTTCTCTTCCATCAGCGCCAGAATTGCCTCCGCGTCCCTGTCCATCTGCAGATATGCCTTATCCCTTATGCTGAGCGTCAGCTTGCCATCCTCCCGCACCTGTATGACGCGGGCCGTTATATCCTTTCCCAGCTCCACTTCCCCGTAAAGTTCTTTCCTGGGGATCAGGGCAGAATACAGATTGTCCACTGCCACAAAAGCGCCGAAATTGTCGCTCATCTCGTAGACACGCCCCGTAACCTTATCTTCCCGGCTGTAAGGGCTGTCCGTCCGCAGATTGTCGTAGACATTCATGGTGGCGCAGAGCCTGTTGCTCTTATCTATGTAAAGAGATACCAGCACCCTGTCCCCCTGATTCACTCTGCCGCGCTGCTGCTTGAAGGGAAGCAGTAAGTCCTTCTCCAGCCCCCAGTCCAGGAAAGCGCCGATTTTTCCCATCTGCGCCACGGTCAGCTCCGCCACCTGGCCCATCTGCAGCTTCGGCTCCCTGACTGTGGCAATCATCCTGTCTTTGGAATCCCGGTAAATAAATACCGGAATGATATCCCCCAGCTTCGCCCCTTCCGGCACCTGCCTCTTCGGCAGGAGCACCCTCTCTTCCGCTTCCTCCCGGGAAACCGCCAGGTATACGCCAAATTCTACTTCTTTTACTATTACCAGTTCCTGTTTTTCACCCAAACGAATCATATTGTTTCTCCATTTCAATCCTGCTTTTATACTGCTCCATGCAGCGCCATCCGGCACATTCATCTGCCGTTTTCTGCCCTGGTTTTGCAGAAGCGCCCGCCTGCTATACATATGGGAATTGCCGGAATAGCTGCTGCAATTTCTTTAGCGGTTATTTGTAGACATTTCCTTAGAAATTGCCGGAAAATTCGGCAATGGTATACGGCTTTCCCGCTTCATCCTCCAGTGACACCACCACCCGGTTCCCTTCCTCCGCCACGGCAGGTATCAGCACATCATCCAAAAAAGCCTGCTTCTTATATTCCGCCCGAATCTGCCTTATGGGAAAGGAATCCGGCAGATAGTCCATAGCCATCTGGACAAACTGCTGGTTATTTACATGATGGTTCGTGTCCAGGTGATGTTTCTTCACCACCAGAGGCTCTCTCGCCACACTCCCTGCCGGAACGGCAATTTTCCGGGGCGCATACTCCATCTCCAGCTTTTCTTCCAGGCGGTAACCCTTCAGCAGCTTTTCCGGGATTGCACTGGGCTTGCCGGTGTCCGTATTCAGCAGGCTCCACAATGAGTTTGCCCTGGCGAGATAATTCCCCGCCTCATCCAGCATGGCAAAATTACGATAGCCCAGAAAGCCTTTCATGTCATAGGGAAGCGTGCCCACCGTCACCCGCTCGCCCAGCCTGGGATAGCGTTCCACCACAATCTGCCAGGATGAGAGCAGCCACACCAGATGCGCCTCCTTCAGACACTCCACCCCCAGCCCCAGATCCTCCGACTGAAAAATAGAGCAGTCCTGAAAATAATTGATAAGGGAAGCCATGGTAAGCTCCCCATCACTGCCTGTCTCACTGTATCTGATTCTGCTTTCAAAGGTATACATATCAAATTCCTTCTTCCTGACCTTATATAAATAACTGCACTACAATCATAACAATCCAGAAAAGACTGTAGAGAAGCATGCCTGCATTGCCTATCATGGTACTGAAACGCTTTCCCTTCGGAATCACCACGCTGCCCCTCTCCAGCACAAATTTCCGCTTCACCAGGTTCACAATCAGCAGCACACCGCCTGCAATCATCATCCCTGCCACAAAAACCACAAACACTGCGTAAGCCATGATACCCGCAAGGTTTGCCTGGATATAATCCATCATGGAGGCCATATCCCCGCCTGTCATTGCCTGCATATATGCGTCCAGGTCAAGCATCCGCATCAGCCCTGAAGAGACTACCCCGCCCATGAAATTAATCAGCATATGGAGCGCAATGGTGATTTTGATATTGCCGGTCTTCACATAGAGGTATGCCAGAAACATTCCCAGCGTAAAAGCATACACAAACTGGTTCAGGTTTCCATGGAAAAGCCCGAACATAAGCCCTGACATAACCACCGCGGCTCCCTGCCCGTAACGGACGGTCCTGTCCACAATCAGCTTCCGGAAAACAAATTCTTCCATCACAGGTGCACAAATGACCATATAGAGTACAATCATCCACATACTTACGGACTGGGTCACATTCAGAACCTGGTTCTGCACCGTACTGCCTTTCAGTGTCCCGATCAGCGCCGTTATGAGATTACCCGCAAAGTTTGTGATATATACAACCGCAAAACACATAATGGCAGCTATCACAAAGGAACCTGCTCTCATGGAATGCCGCTCCACCTCTTCCTTCGGAATCGTCCTCACCAGCAGGATGAGCACCGGCATTCCGATAATGTACATCGGAAGTACGGAGACCATCAGGGAAATATTGCCGTTTTCCAGCCATTCCGGCTTCACAAGCTGAAGCAATGTCGTGGGAATCAGCTGAACCGCAAAGATTATGATGGTACCCAGGATATACATCCCGCCCAGCCTGGAAAAATGTTTCCTGGCCGCCTTTATTTCGTCGGCTTCATTTCTTTCAGGCATGCCGGCTCCGCCCATTCCGGATATTCCGTCTTCCTCTCCTGCCGTTACCCTGTACTCGTTCATTCCGTCCATGTTTTACTCCTCGCTTTTCCTTTTGAATCTTTATTAGTTTAGCACAAATAACGACATTTGTATAGCGATTTCGCAGTGGGTTTCAAAAGTACAACTAAGGACTTTCCTGTTATCACTCAATTAGTGAAAAACTATCACTTAACGAGTAGTTGTCATAACCTCCCGAATCAGTTAAACTTATTTTCAGAAGCTGCGCAGCTTCCCCGTCCCGCAGAATTCGCCCGTTTACCGGACACAGACCGGGCACAGCATCAGCAGGGACACAGAAATAATAAAAGACCTTATTACACAGATGTAAAACAAGAATATCAGGAGGAAAATATTATCATGAAATTAAAAATAGGAGAAAACATAAAATACCTTCGCAGGACAAGAGACATTACTCAGGAAGCCCTTGCAGAGATGCTCGGCGTGTCCTGCCAGTCCGTCTCCCGCTGGGAGCTGAACGTATGCTATCCCGATATGGAGCTGCTGCCCACCATAGCCGGCATCTTCCGGGTGTCCGTGGATAACCTGCTGGGTGTAGACGACACTACGGAAAAGCAGAAAGTTGACCAGTATCTGGACAGCTTTCAGCGCGCCATTAACAAGGGACAGGTCAACGAGTGCATCACAATTGCCCGGGAGGGTGTTGCGGAGTTTCCCAACAATTACGCTCTGCTCAACAAGCTGATGTACGCTCTGTTCATATCCGGCGACGATGACGGCAATATTCCCGAGTGGAAGGAAAACATGGAAAAATACGATGCGGAAATCATCGCCCTGGGTGAGCGCATCATGAAGTACTGCCCGGACCAGGATATCCGCCTGAAGGCCACAGCCCGGCTTGCCTTCCAGCATGTGGAAATGGGGCGGAGAAGCATCGGCAGGTCTGTCTACGAAACCCTGCCCTCCAAAGAGTTCTGCCGGGAAAACCAGATCTGGTGGGGCCTGGAAGAGGGCGAAAAGGCATCCTTTATCCGGAATAACATTAAGGATGACTACGAAAGCCTTAATTCCTGGATCTGGTCCTTTGCCACATCGGGATGTTTTTCGGATGAAGATGCCCTCATCGCGTTTGAAAAGCTGTCTGCACTGGATGAACTGATCTGCGACGGAAATCTTCCCCGGAACAGCTGGGGCGCTGCCAGGCTGCCCTATGACCAGGCCAGAATTCATGCCCGGCTGGGCCAGAAACAGCAAATGTATCAGTGTCTGGACCTCGCCGTCAAAGCCGCAGAAGCCTTTGACCACAGGCCGGAAACCCAGAGTTACTCCTGCACCCTGCTGGGCACCGTAGAAGAGAACATTCTTGAATTCGAGACCGATGATTCCAGAACAGTGTGCGAAAGAATGCGCGATAAATGGCTTGCAAATTCCGCCTTTGACCCTTACCGGAACGAAGCCGATTTCCAGGAGATACTTGCCCGGCTGACCGCAGGAATGCAGTAAAGCTGAAGTAAAAAGAACAGCCATGGGGTGGCTGTCCTTTTCAGAGAAGGTATTTCTTATGGGGTATAGCAAAAAACTATATAATGTATTGGGGGTTACGAGTATTATAATACCATTTAACCTTCCATTTGCCAATTCTCAAAAATAACAAATTTAACAAAAATCAAAAAACTTTTTTGTATATTTTGCACATATCTTGTTCCAAACAGGGCGCCTCCGGCATTTTCCAACCGCTTTAAAGCACTTCCAGTGCAATTTCCAGACAATTGCCGGGCTTTTCGCAGCCGTCCCGGGTATCTCTGGCAGTTCCCGGAAAGTGCCAAACCTGCCCTTTACGCCGCCCCGTCCGCCGCAAAAAGCGCCTCGAACTCTTCCCGTCCGATCTTCTCCTTCTGCAGCAGCAGCTGTGCACAGGAGTGAAGTACATTTTCCTTCTCCAGGATGATGCTTTTCGCCTTTGCGTAGCATTCATCGATAATAGCCTTCACCTCTTTATCAATCTCGCCCGCTATGGACTCACTGTGCCCTTTGGCATGTGCCAGGTCCCTTCCGATAAACACTTCGTCATCATCGTCATCATAGCAGATTACGCCGATATTTTCCGACATGCCGAAGCGGGTCACCATCCGGCGCGCCACCTTGGTAGCCTTCTTGATATCGCTGGAAGCACCCGTTGTGATATCCTTGAAAATGATTTCCTCCGCAATCCTTCCTCCCAGGGAAACCATAATATGCTGCAGCATCTGCCCTTTGGTCATGAACATTTCATCCTTCTCCGGCAGCGGCATGGTATAACCTGCGGCGCCAACCCCTGTGGGAATGATGGAAACGGTATAGACAGGCCCTACGTCCGGCAGCATATGGAACAGTATGGCATGCCCTGCCTCGTGGTAGGCTGTAATCCGCTTCTCCCTGTCTGAAATGACCCTGCTCTTCTTCTCCGCGCCGATGCCGACCTTGACGAAGGCCTTCCTGATATCGTCCTGCACTACAAAGCTCTTGCCCTGCTTTGCGGCATTGATGGCCGCTTCGTTCATCAGATTCTCCAGGTCCGCGCCCGTAAAGCCGGCCGTGGTCTGTGCCACCTGCTTCAAGTCCACATCCTCTGCCAGAGGCTTGTTTCTGGAATGCACCTTCAGAATATCCTCTCTTCCGCTGACATCCGGTGTGCCCACAGCCACTTTTCTGTCGAAACGTCCGGGACGCAGGATAGCCGGATCCAGAATGTCCACTCTGTTGGTGGCTGCCATGACAATGATACCCTCATTGACCCCGAAACCGTCCATCTCCACCAGCAGCTGGTT
>DKVC01000008.1:12734-16481 GCA_002490995.1 Lachnospiraceae bacterium UBA7188 | reverse complement strand
CTGAAGCAATTGCAGCAGTTATTTTCCGACAATTCCTAAGTATTTTTGGATAAGTGAGTATAAGGAGAAATCATTTGTGGAATACTTCATTTACTTCAAAGTAAATTGAAGGTTACTTGAAGCAATATTGAAGTTGACTTTGAAGTATATTTGAAGTAAAATTGAAGTAATTCAAAATAAGCAGGATACTTTTTATCAGTAAGTGGTATTGCACAGGACTTTTGCAAAACCGGAATAAGAGGTGATTTCATGTATCTGGAAGAAATAATTGATGATATACAGCTGGAGAGTGACAAATTCGAGTGCAAAAGCAGATTAAACCGGGATGATGTGGTTGGGTGGCTGAAAAGCATCGCCGGTTTTGCAAATGCATCCGGAGGAGACTTTTACATCGGCGTGGAAGATAAGATAAATAAATTGATTGGATTCGACAGAAAAGCTGCCGATAATGAGCGAAACTATTTTAACAATCAGGTAAATGAACATTTGACGCCCAGGCCGCAGATGAGGATTTCCTTTATCCGATATGTTATCAAGGACAGTGAGCGTTTTATCATCAGAGTTCAGATACCGGAGTCTGTTGTTAAGCCGGTAATCCTGAAATATAAAAATATTCCGTCCATTTTCATGAGAAGGGACGGATTTACCAACGGTGCAACGTATGAAGAGATTATCGAAATGAGTGTGAAAAGTAAAAACACGCAGTATGATATTCTGGTTTCGGATGTCAGGTATGAGCCGGCGAAAATTTCGATGCTGCGTGCCTTTTACGCGGAACATAATGAGGGGAAGGAGCTTAAAGAGAAGGCTCTGCAATCCATGGGCTTCTATAATGAAGAAGGATTTTTGTCAAACGGCGCCGTTTTGTTCCTGGATGATTACAGTGGGAAAAAGACAGAGGTTCAGTGTTCGGTATTCTCAGGATTTAACAAGGGAAGCGAACGGATTGTGACAATAAATCGATTCAACGGAAATATTACTTCCGTGATTCAGTATATGATGGATTTTGTGAATCAGAGAATGAATCATTCCATGATCAAACTGAATGATGCCAGAATAAATATTGACGCATATCCTCGGCGCGCTTTATTTGAGGGGGTGGTCAATGCGGTTGCACATCGTGATTATTTCCTGGACGGGACGCAGATCCAGGTGGATTTGTTCAGAGATCGCCTGGAGATATCTTCGCCTGGAGGATTTTACAGAGGAGAGAAGTTTGGCAAAACTTATGACCTGACCGGAATCATTTCAAAAAGGAGAAATGAACTCATTTCGGGAGTGCTTGTGGCATGCAGCGTAATGGAAGCAGCAGGTACCGGATTCGATAAGATTGCGGAAGAATACTCCCAGGCAGATGAGGCTCACAGACCCTATCTCTATTCCTCATCGGATCATTTTACGCTGGTGCTTCCGGATCTGACATATGCGGAGGGAGTGAAGGATGACAGCGCTCCGGCTCTTATATTTGTTCCGGTTCCGGGGGGAACGGAGCTTGACGGGAAGGTTCTGTCATTCTGCTATAATCAGGCGCATAAGGTTTCGGAGATTGCCGAATATCTGGGTGTCAGTGATTCCACATATCTGAGAAAACAGGTACTGGGGAATCTGGAAGCCAATGGATACCTGGAAAAAAGCAAGGTTTCGAGAGCCATGTTTTATAAGACGAACCGGGATA
The DNA here is from genome assembly GCA_002490995.1 of Lachnospiraceae bacterium UBA7188. Lineage (GTDB taxonomy): Bacteria > Bacillota > Clostridia > Lachnospirales > Lachnospiraceae > Acetatifactor. Next base: position 14,806 of record DKVC01000008.1, on the reverse strand, counting down.
TGGCGGCGCTCAGCTGACAGATATTCGAGGCATTCGGAAGCAGGTCTATCCGTAAAAGAAAAAGTGCCGGAGCACCGGAAAGGTATTTAACCGTAAAAGGAAAAGTGTTGTGGCTGTTGGGAACAGGTTTATCGGCATGAGAAAAAGTTTTATGACTGCTGGAAGGTTTGGCTATACAAGGAAACAATTTTTTCCGCTGCTGACAACAATTGCCTGCGCACTTTCTCCGGCGCAAGGACTTCCACATTATCTCCCAGCGACAGCAGGGTTCCCAGCCACAGCTGCTCGTTTTCAACCACGGCGAGCTCCATCAGGACACTTCCGTCATCGGCTTCACCGGTGCTATTTTTCGGGGGTACTTCCGGGTTTTCGTGCAATATGGTTCCGTTCAGGTATTCTTTTATGCGGGAAACCGCAGCGGGGCTGCACTTTACGAGGACATTCAGGTATTTGCGGGAGTCCGTGCCGTCATTTTTCTCCAGGATAAACGCTGCCGGTTCATGTTCCTTTGTAAAAGGGGTATCGGTTATCTTCAGGCTGCTCATCCGCACGAGTTTATAGGTACGGTAGTCTCCCTTTACCCTGGAATAGGCGAGAAGATACCAGGCATACCACCTGTAAAGTACAGCTACAGGTTCCACGCTGTGGGTGCGGGTTTCGTTATCATTATTCGTATAGGTGAAACTGACCGTGCGCTTTTCGGCGATTGCAGACTGCAGCGCTTGAAGGGTGGCGGTGTCCCCTTCCCGCAAAACGGAAAAGTCCAGGAGGAGACGACTGTCCGCAGGCCTGGACACACTGGCTATTTTTTCCAGGGTGTGCCTGGCTTTTTGCTCTCCCGTGGCGGATACCAGCCCCTGCAGGGCGGTGAGGATACAGGCGTAATCGTCGGAGGTAGCAAACTGGTGATCCAGACGGAAACGCTCCGCTATTTCGTAACCGCCCGTCACCCCGGCAACGGATACCACCGGAATTCCGGCAAGACACAGGGAGTCCATGTCCCGCTGTATCGTCCGCAGGGACACTTCGAAATGCTCAGCCAGCTCACTGGCGGGCGTTCTGCCGTGGTTGAGAAGGTATATGGTTATGGCGTAGAGGCGTTCGATTTTCATGTAGGATTCGTCCTGTTCTGCCGGATGGCATTTTTGGTATTTCGGAAATGTTTACTCTTTTTGCTGTTTGCAACTTGCTGAGACGGGGAAACGCGGAAGCGTTCACATTTTCCGGCAGTTTCCGGGAACAGCGCAGAAGAACAGCGTATTCTGCCGTCACAACAGCGGCAGCATAACCTCCGTGGCAAACACCCCGTTTTCCGTCTGGCGGTTCAGGAAGCCGCCGTATTTCTGCACAATACTGTCAATCCGAAGCAGCCCGAAGCCGTGGTGCCCCTGCTTGTCCGAAGCGTAATGTCCGCCATTTTTCCTGGCCTTGCCGTTCATGGAGTTGGTGACGGAGATATAGAGCTGTTTTTTCACGATGTCGATGTAAATCCGGATGAACCGTTCCGATTCGGGCATCTGCATGCAGGCTTCCATGGCATTGTCCAGCAGATTCCCGATCAGGACGGAAAGGTCAATGCCGGAAATGGGGATATCCTCCGGCACCAGGGCCGTGGCGTCCGTCTGGATATGCCGTTCCTGAATCAGGGTCAGCTTGCTGTTCAATATGGCATCCACCATGACGTTTCCGGTCTTCAGCACCGTGTCCACCGTGCGCAGGTCTTCCTCCAGGCGGTCCAGATAGAGAGAAGCCTGTTCATACTGCGCCATGTCCATATGTGCTTTTAATGTCTGGATATGGTTGTGGTAGTCATGCCGCCAGCCACGCATTTTACGGTACATCGTTTCTACTTCATCGTAATGCCGGTTTACCAGGTCGTTCTGGAACCGGGAAATCCGCCGGTTCACATACCAGGGCATGGCGAATATCCACAGGAGCGTATTGAGCAGAGCCAGAATTGCTAAGATTGCGATTAATTGCCAGTTCATTTGGGTTCCTCTTTTATGTTTCATGAAAGACCATCAGACATCATCCTGACATAAGCAGCTTAGTAAGGAAGTGTCTACAAATAA
>DKVC01000008.1:0-12381 GCA_002490995.1 Lachnospiraceae bacterium UBA7188 | reverse complement strand
AGTTTTATTGTATTTCCGAGGTTTTGCCTGAATAAGTTGCAGCGGTTATTTTCCGACAATTCCTAAATTCCAGTGGTCTTGAGTCTATACTGTAAGCCGAATGGATTTGCGGTCATAAGCCTGGCTTTCACTGATGCGGGGCACGCCGGAATACGGAATCTTCATGCAGTGCGATAAAAGCCTGGTTCACCTTTTTCTGGGCGCTCCGGCTCAGGGGCAGCCTGCGGTTGTCGTCAAGCACCAGTTCCGTTTTCAGGATAGCACAGATATGCCCTGCGTTCACCAGGTAGGAACGATGGCAGCGCAGGAATTCGGGCTGACCGGACAGAAACCGCTCCAGCTCCCCTATGGAGAAGTGCAGCGTGTATTCCCTGTCTGCCGTGTACAGGACGCACCAGTGGGCCTGGGCCTCCAGGTACCAGATTTTGGAGGGCGGAAGGGAGATGGGGCCGTCTTCAGTCTGAAACAACAGCCGCTGTTCCTGCCGGAGGTTTTTCTCTTTCAGCCTGTCCAGCAGAGAGAAAAGCTTTTCCTTACGTATGGGCTTCAAGAGATAGTGAAGCGCGCTTACCTCGTAACCCTGGGCCATGTACTTTTCATATCCTGTGACGAAGAGAATGGGAATCTCCTCGTCATCCTTCCGGATATGCGCGGCCAGGTCCATGCCGTTTAGCGGCCCCATTTCAATATCCAGTATCAGCAGATCGAAATCCTTATCGTCTTCCCAGGTGAAGGAAAATGCTTCGGCGCTGGCGAAAAGTTCGCTTTTTAGCGGCGTACCGCTCATCTGTGCCCATTCTGTCAGGTATTTTTGCAGCAGCATCTGCTGTGCGCTTTCATCATCACATATTGCAATCCGCATGGAAAACCTCTTTCCAATATATCACTGTGTGAAGTGTGCATGAAATCCGTTCCGTATTTCCGCCGAAATAGAGTCTCAGGAATGTTCTGGGAGCTGCCGGAAAACAGCCGGTACCGCTTATCCGGGAGTATTGCAGCTCTATCAGGCAGATTGATTATAGCATGAAATATTTACGGCGGCAATGGCATCTTTTTCAACCTGACCGGTGTGCAGTATATACTCGCGAGCGCATTCGGTTTCCGGTTTTCTGTTCCAGAATACTGATGCGCCCGCTCGTTATACGTTTATATTGGCAAATATATTTGACCGTGAGTATAAATTGCAGTTTATGCGTCTCCGAATACCATTCATGCGTCATTTTACATTTTTGCCTGAAGATGTGGTATCCTTATAGTACGTTAAACTTCAGAGCCATCGCACGGCGAATAAAATATACTCGCGCTCAACAACATTTGCCAACGTAAATGTATAACGGGTGAACGCTTCTGCAAAGCCAGGGCAGAAAGCGGAAAATGAATGCGTTCACGAGTATAGTAAAGTCACAGAGCCGTCGTGCGGCGGCTTAAACAGGAGGCAGCAATGATTGAGGAAAACCGCGTCTTCGGGGCGCAGAAAAAACAGAAATACGGCATGCTCAGCAATGCCTGCTACCATCTGCGGGCAGAGTGGGAGGCGGATAAGGGGCTTGTTCTGGGTCAGTGCGGAATGATACTGCCCACTGTGGCCGGAACCTTTCTGGGGGCGCTGCTGCCCTCGGAGGCGGTGCGCGGCCTGGAGGAGGGATGGCCCGTGGGGAGGCTGGTTTTGTGGCTGGCCCTGTTGGCGGGAATTCTGTGGATATGTCATGTGACGGGGCAGGTTCTGGGGTATGCCGTGGAGATGAGAGGGAATGTGAGCTTTTTCTATTACAGGAAAAAGGTATACCGGAAAATCATGTATATGGATTATGACGTGATGGAGCAGGAGCAGTCTGTCAGCGGAAACGTCTGGAAAGCACTGCGCTCCGGAGACGATTTTCAGGCAGCGGCAAAGGAATTCCCCTCGGTAGCCATAGGCCTGATGGGCATGGCATTTTACGGTATTTTCATCGCAGGCAGAAACTGGGTTCTCCTGGTTCTGATGTCTGGCATCATTTTGCTGAAAACCAGGTTATCCATGCTGGCACGCAGGAAGCACAGGGAGGAGCACGGAGCGTTGAGCAGATATGCCAAGGAGGCTGCCTACATCAGCCGGCAGTCCAGGGAGAGCAGGGCAGGGAAGGATATCCGTATGTACGGCATGGCGGAGCTGTTCCTGGAAAAATACGGCAGTGCGTTAAGGGAGATGGACAGGATTTTCAAGAGGATACACAACTGGTACCTGGGCACCGGCATAGCCATGAATTTTGCTTCCTTTGTGCTGAATTCCGTCTCTTACCTGTATCTGACATATCTGGTGGCAGCAGGGGAGATGAGTGCATCGGTTTTCGTGCTGTATATAGGGCTGGTGGCAGGTTTTTCCGATTATTTCGGTATGGTGAACCGTTCGCTGATGAACCTGAATCCCTTTTGCGTATCCGTCAGTTATATCAGGGAATTTCTGGAGGTGAAGGATAAATGGCCCTGGCGTGATAAAATGGGGCAGGGGCGGCTGGCAAGGCTGAAGGCGCAGGGTGTGAAAGTGGAATTCAGGGATGTTTCCTATACTTATGCAGGGAAGGAGGAGCCCACCCTTTCCCATATTAACCTGACAATCCAGCCGGGGGAGAAGCTGGCGCTGCTGGGGCTGAACGGTGCGGGCAAGACGACTTTGGTGAAGCTGCTCTGCGGGTTTTATGAGCCTACAGAGGGGACAGTACTCTTAAATGACATTCCTGTCAGAAACTTTAACAGAGAAGAATATTACAGCCTGATTGCGGTGTTGTTTCAGGATGCCACGCTGCTCCCTTTTACTCTGGACGAGAATCTGACAGGATGCAGAAGCTGTGAGACAGACAGGAAGTGGCTGGATACGGCGCTTGGTTTATCAGGATTCCGGGAAAAATACTATGCTCTGCCGAAACAGGGAGGCACAGGGATGGTGAAGGAAGTGAATCCGGATGCGCTGGATTTCTCGGGAGGGGAGAGGCAGAAGATGCTGTTTGCCAGAGCTCTGTATAAGGATGCGCCCCTGCTGGTTCTGGATGAGCCCACTGCGGCGCTGGACCCGATAGCGGAAAATGAACTGTATCAGAATTTCGGAGAGGCGGCGAAGGGGCGGACCTGCGTCTACATCTCACATCGCCTGTCCAGCACCCGGTTCTGTGACCGTATTGTTCTTCTGGAGGAGGGCAGGATTGTGGAGGAAGGCACCCATGCTTCCCTGATGGAGGGCGATACCAGATACGCCGGGCTCTATGAACTTCAGAGCCAGTACTACCGGGACGAGAAGGCACGGGAGAAACGGGCGGCGGACATGGGGGATGCAGTAATGTAATATATACCCATGGGGGAAATATTTGTTACTAACATGTAGAGATTAGAAATATTTGCCAAGGTAAAGGTATAGCGAGTGAGCGCTTCTGCGATTCAGGACAAAAGAACGGCAAAGGAATGCGCTCACGAGTATAGCTGTATGGCCGGAAAGAGTTTGGCCGGATGCGGAATGGGGGACGAAGAAACGCTGCCGGGTGGACAGGTGCGGAATTGGGGACGGAAAAGCGCTGCCGGGTGGCCAGGTGCGGAACGGGGGGGACGGAGAAGCGCTGCCGGGTGGACAGGTGCGGAATTGGATACAGGAGAGACTTTGTGGACCCACAACGGAACCGGAAACAGGAGGGGCTGACATGAGCAGGAACAGGAAAAATACGGAAAACAGAATAGAAAGATACGCGGCGGCAGCGCAGGTCATAGGGTATTTTATCCAGAAGAACCGGGCGGCATTCTGGATTGTAACCTTTACTGCCATAGTGGAGGGGATGTATCCGTACATCGTTCTGATATTGATGGGGATGCTGCTGGACGGTATCCGGGAGGGGCTGGGCTTTGAGCGGCTGGCATTTTATATTCTGGCGGCATTCGGGATACAGTTTATCAGCGGAAGCATTAGCTGCGCCTGCAGGCAGTATTACAACCGTAAATTTGAATACATCCATGAGATAGAGGGCGAATGGCTGAACCGGAAAGGCTTTACCATGGACTATGAATATCTGGAGGATGTGAAGGTACAGGAGCTTCGGACCAGGGGAGAGACAGCCTGGGCAGGGGTGGCCGGCTGGGCCATGTATCAGTACGAATCCTGCCTTTCCTCGGTAATCGCGGTGCTGGCGGCGGTGGTCCTGCTGATTCCTCTTTTGTCAGGAGGGATGGAAGGCGGCGTCTCCCTGCAGTCCGTTCTGGCCACTTTGCTTCTGGGGGCGGTGATTGGCGCGCTGATGATCCTGAATTACCGGAAAAGCAGGCAATGCAGCCAGAAGATGCAGGAAATCTACAACGGCACAGCGGATATCGGAAACAGGACCGGCTACTATCACGATATCCTGGCTAATGCAGAGGGGCAGAAGGATCTGCGCTGTTACGGGCAGCAGGAGGCCATACTGGAGGATGTACATCGGGTGTGGATCCGGTACCTGAAGGAATGTAAGCGGCTGGTAAGAATCAGTGCCAGGAAAATAGCGGCGGATCAGACCACTTCGGAACTCTCGGCGCTGCTGGTGTATGTGTTTACCAGTGTTCAGGCCATACTTGGCACCATCACGGTGGGACAGGTGGTGACCTGTTCCTCCAGCATGATACGCCTGTCCGCATCACTGGCGAAGCTGGCGGAGAACATGGGCTCCATGGAGCAGATTATCATGCTGAGCCAGGACCAGAAGAAATATATGGAGCTGGAAAAGCGCAAGCAGGTGGGAACGATTCCTCTGGAAAAGCGGCGTGACAACCGGTTCAGGGTACAGTTTGAGCATGTGTCCTTCCGGTATCCCGGCTCCGACAGAGATGTCATAAAGGATCTGAACCTGGAATTCATCATCGGGGAGCGCATGGCCCTGGTGGGGAGAAACGGCTCCGGAAAAAGTACTTTCATCAAATTGCTCTGCCGCCTGTATGATGTGACAGAAGGCTGCATCAAGGTAAACGGCATCGATATCCGCAAGTATGACTACAGGGAATACTGCAATCTTTTCTCCGTGGTGTTCCAGGATTTCGTCATTTTTGCCATTCCGGTGGGAGAGAATATCGCGGCTTCCGTTCAGGTGGATGAGGATAAGGCACTGGATGCCCTGGACAGAGCCGGAGTGGGAGAGCGGGTCAGGCAGCTTCCGGAGGGGCTTGCCGTCTGTGTGGGAAAGGATTTCGACGAAGCAGGGGTGGTTTTTTCCGGCGGGGAGAAGCAGAAGATGGCCATTGCCAGGGCCATCTACAAGGACGCTCCCTTTGTCATCATGGACGAACCCACCGCCGCCCTGGACCCGCAGGCGGAGTGCGAAGTGTTTGCGGGCTTTGACAAAATGGTGGGAAGCAAGACGGCGCTTTACATTTCCCACAGACTGGCGTCCTGCCGGTTCTGCCAGGATATTCTGGTGTTTGATGAGGGAAAGGTAATCCAGCGGGGCAGCCATGAGGAGCTGGAGCGGCAGGAGGGGCTGTATAAGGAATTGTGGGAAGCCCAGGCGCAGTATTATGCATGATATTGTCCGTAAGGAAGTGCCTTCAAATAACCTGCGCAGGCCTGCTGCAAAATTTATAGATTATATCTGGTTTTCTCTAAACATATTATAGGAAGCAAGTGCAGCTTCCTATAATCGAATACGGCGCTAAGAGATGCGCCTTTTATCGGAAGCGAAGAGATTGCTTCCGATAAGATATATTACAGGAACCGCTTCGCGAACCCTGTAATCGAAAGAAAATTGCGCAGGTTATTTTCCGGCAGTTCCTAAGCGTATTGAAAACAATGGGCAACTCTAAAAAACCGATTGAAGACGGAAATGTAATATACAAAATCTTATAATATTTGTATTCAGACAGGTAGGAAAAAACAGGGAAGTGTGGTAGAATAGAACCATACGGCGCCCTGTTTTTTTATCGGGCAAAGCATTCAGAGGACTTTGCAGCAAAATGCTGCGGTAAGAGATTTCGGATATGTGTTGTCCGCAAATACTTCCGAATATTCAGGTTGATACATTGGAGGGGGAGAGTGTAATTGCTGCCTAAAGTTCACTAAAAAGTACACCAATGTTCACCAAAAAGTACACCAAAACTAAGAAAGGAAGAGAAACAGTATGAGATACTTATTTCAGGGAGATTCCATCACGGACTGGTACAGGGGAAATTATGATGATCCGCATGCCACGGGATGCGGCTATCCCCGCATTCTGGAGGCGGAGCTTACGGCGCAGGACGGGGACTGCGAGGTGCTGAACTGCGGTATCAGCGGAAACCGGGTGGTGGATCTGCTGGCCAGGTGGAAGAAAGACTGCCTGAACCTGAAGCCGGACGTTCTGACGATTTTTATCGGCGTAAATGACGTGTGGCATGAGCTGGGCAGCCAGAACGGCGTGGCTCCGGCGCTTTTTGAGGAAGTGTATCGGATTTTGCTCCGGGAGACATTTACGGCCCTGCCGCAGACGCGGATCATTCTTATGGGAACCTTTGTCACCCACGGAACGGCCACGGACCCGGAGTGGGAGACATTCTACAACGAAGTAAAAATCCGCAGGGATATCACCCGTAAGCTGGCGGAGGAATTTCATCTGGATTTTGTGGATTTGCAGCAGGTATTTGATGAGGCGCAGGAAAAGCGGCCTGCGGAGCACTGGACTATAGACGGCGTCCATCCCACTGCCGCAGGGCACTGGCTGATTGCCAGGGAGTGGAAGAAGACGGCAGCAATCAGCTGAAAACAGTTTGTGCCGTGTGTTCCCGGGGAATGTCCGGTATAAATGGCGGCTTGATAATGGAAAGAAAACCGTGGTTCCGGATTTCGGTGAACTGTTTAATGTTGAACGATAAAAAGTAAAAATATATGGAGGAATGAGAAGATGAAGATTTTGAAGGTGACCGACCCTGCATTCAGAAGATACGGCAGGGTAATCGACAACGTGGATTTTACCGGACTGGTGGAGGCGCTGAAGAAGACGCCCTGCCCTGAGGACGTGGTTTACGAGCCCTCTGTGGAGGCGTTGGAAGCCCTTCCCGTGATGGAGGAGCTTTCCAGGATTGTGTACGGGGAGATGCCCATCCAGATCGGATACTGCAACGGGCATAATGTGATGCTGAACGCCCTGGAGTACCACCGGGATTCCGAAATCAATGTGGCAGCAACGGATGCCGTGCTGATGCTGGGGCTTCTGACGGATGTGGAAGCGGACCATACCTATGATACTTCCAAAGTGGAAGCCTTCCTGGTACCGGCGGGAACGGCTGTGGAGGTCTATGCTACTACCCTGCACTACGCGCCCTGTCATGTGGACGCAGGCGGTTTCCAGGTCGCAATCGTGCTGCCCAGAGGGACAAACTATCCGCTGAAGGGAAGCCATGCCAAGGTAAAAGAAGCGCAGTGCGGCGACGGTGTTTCCAATGAGGATGCCATGCTCACCGCAGTGAACAAGTGGCTCATCGGACATACGGAGGGCGGACTGGATGAGGGGAGCTTCCTAGGACTGAAGGGAATGAATCTGTGCCTGACCGAGGACTGACAGGGGGAGGATAAATTATGTATTATATAGGAATCGATCTGGGAACCTCTGCCGTTAAGCTGCTTCTGATGGACAGCGACGGCAAAATCGTGAATATTGTGTCAAGGGAATATCCCTTGTATTTTCCGCATCCTGGCTGGTCAGAGCAGAAGCCAGAGGACTGGTATGAGCAGACCGTCCTCGGCGTCCGGGAGCTGATCCGGGATGTGGACAAATCCCAGGTGGCAGGCATCAGCTTCGGCGGGCAGATGCATGGTCTGGTCATCCTGGATGAAGACGACAATGTAATCCGCCCTGCCATTCTGTGGAATGACGGCAGGACCACGGAGGAGACGGATTATCTCAACACTGTCATCGGCAAGGATAAGCTGTCAGAGTATACGGCAAATATCGCCTTTGCAGGCTTTACAGCCCCCAAGATTCTCTGGGTGAAAAACAACGAACCGGAGAATTTTGCACGGATTTCCAAAATCATGCTGCCCAAGGATTATATCGCCTACAAGCTCACCGGAGTACACTGTACGGATGTGTCCGATGCGTCGGGGATGCTGTTGTTTGACGTGAAGAACCGTAGATGGTCTCAGGAAATGTGCGATATCTGCGGCATTACCACCGGCCAGCTGGCAAAATGCTACGAGAGCTACGAGGCGGTGGGGACACTTCTGCCCCAGGCTGCTGAGGAACTGGGACTTGGCACTTCCGTGAAGGTGGCGGCAGGCGCCGGGGATAATGCGGCAGCAGCCGTGGGAACCGGCACGGTAGGCGATAATATGTGCAATATTTCTCTGGGCACCAGCGGTACTATTTTCATTTCCTCAAAAAAATTCGGGGTGGATAAGTATAATGCCCTTCATTCCTTCGCCCATGCGGACGGCAGCTACCATCTGATGGGCTGCATGCTCAGCGCGGCCAGCTGCAACAAATGGTGGATGGACGACATTATCGGCACAAAGGATTACGCAACGGAACAGAAGGGGATAGAAAAGCTTGGGGAGAACCATGTCTATTTCCTTCCCTATCTGATGGGAGAGCGTTCTCCGCACAACAATCCCAACGCCAGGGCAGTTTTCCTGGGGATGAGTATGGATACCACAAGGGCGGATATGACCCAGGCCGTGCTGGAGGGTGTGGCGTTTGCGCTGCGGGATTCCCTTGAGGTGGCCAAGTCTCTGGGAATAGAGCTGACACGCACCAAAATCTGCGGCGGCGGAGCCAGGAGCCCCCTGTGGAAGAAGATTATCGCCAATGTGCTGAACCTCAGGGTGGATGTGCTGGAGAGCGAGGAAGGCCCTTCCATGGGCGGCGCCATGCTGGCGGCGGTAGCCTGCGGCGAGTACGCCAGCGTGGAGGAAATCGCGGCGAAGGTCGTGAAGGTAGTGGAGACCGTGGAGCCGGATGCGGAGCTGGTTGCGAAATATGAAGAGCGCTACAGGGAGTTCCGGGAGATTTATCCTGCCTGCAAGCCGCTGTTTGGATAAGGGTACCAAAACACTGTGGTTGAAACCAGTTGACTGGCTGACGCCGGACAATTGAAACCAGTTGACTGGCTGACGCCGGGCAATTGAAACCAGTTGGCTGGCTGAGGCCGGGCAATTGAAACCAGTTGACTGGCTGAGGCCGGGCAATTGAAACCAGTTGACTGGCTGAGGCCGGACAATTGAAACCAGTTGATTGGAGACGCCGGTTGAAAAATTCAGAGTATTAAAATACATTAACATGACAAAAAGGGATGGAATCAAATGAAATTTGTAACATTCAATATACGGTACGACTGCGGTGACGACGGCGAGAACAATTTTGAGTTCAGAAAGCCGTTTATCCTGCAGAAAATTGCGCAGGAGAAACCGGATATCCTGTGTTTTCAGGAGGTGCTGCCCCATGTGGCGGTGTGGCTGAAGGAAAATCTGGCTGACTACTATATTGTAGGCTGCGGCCGCAGTGTGTCCCTTCGGGATGAGCAGTCGGCCATCGCATACCGGAAGGAGCGGATGAACCTGATGAAGATGGACACCTATTGGCTTTCGGAGACGCCCACGGTGCCGGGTTCCCGTTATCCGGGTCAGAGCGTTTGTCCCAGAATCTGCACCGAGGCAGTGTTTGAGGACATGCAGACAAGGCAGGTGTTCCGTGTGGCCAACGCCCATCTGGACAATGCGGGGCAGCTGGCCAGAAAGCTGGCGCTGGAGCAGATACTGAAAAAGGTGGTGGCGGATTCCTTTTTCGGGGATGTCCCCATTGTGGTGACCGGGGACTTTAATATGGAGCCTGACTGGGAGGAAATGCAGGTCCTGAAAGAATATCCGGAATTCGTCAACCAGACGGAGCATATCGGAGTGACATATCATGGCTACTGGAAAGGGGATGGGCAGTCAAGCATTGACTTTATCATTACCCGGGGAGCAGTAAGATGTGAGCAGCTGGAAAAATGGACGGATCAGAGAGACGGGTTATACCTGTCGGATCATTATCCGGTCTGCGCGGAGCTTGTGCTGGAGAATCAATCGCTGGGAGAACCAGGAGGAGAAACGAGAAATGAGAGTACTGATGTTCGACATTGACACATTGCGGGCGGATCACATGGGCTGTTACGGCTACGGACGCAATACCACGCCAGTGATGGACGAAATTGCGAAGGAAGGGGTGCGCTTTGAAGACTATTATTGCCCCAATGCGCCCTGTCTTCCGTCCCGGGCATCCATGATCAGCGGACAGTACGGGATTCACAACGGCATCGTAGGGCATGGGGGAACGGCGGCGGATATGCGCCTGCAGGGCAGAAGCAGAAGCTTTACGGATGAAGTATCGGAAAACGGCCTGTTCATGCAGTTCCGCCGGGCCGGAATGCATACCGTATCTTTTTCCACCTTTGCGGAGCGCCACAGCGCTTGGTGGTTTAACGCCGGTTTCAACGAGTGCTATAATGTGGGAAGACGGGGCGGCGAATCTGCGGAGATGGTGACGCCGGAAGTGCTTAAATGGCTGGAGCGGAACGGGAAAGAGGACAATTGGATGATGCATGTGCATTACTGGGATCCCCACACGCCCTACCGGACGCCGGTGGATTATAAGAGCGGCCTGGAGGATACGCCCATGCCGGACGACTGGATTACGGAGGAGATTTTTGCGGAACATCTTCTGCATATCGGCCCTCACGGGGCAAACGAGATCAATATGTGGAATGATGATCATTTCGCCCAGTGGCCCAAACATCCCGGCAGCCTGAAAAACCTGGAGGAGGCAAAGCGCTTTCTGAATTCCTATGATGACGGAGTCCGGTACACGGATGACAACATCGGGCAGATTATCGGCTGGCTGAAGGAAAACGGGCTGTATGACGATGACCTGGCAATCATCATTACGGCGGATCACGGAGAGGATCTGGGTGAGTTCGGCGTGTATGCGGAGCATGGCATGGCCGATGACCCGGTCTGCCGTATTCCGCTGATCATCCGCTGGCCCGGGATGCGGAAAGGGGCAGTGGTGAAGGGCTTCCATGACAATACGGATCTGGCGCCCACCATGCAGGAGCTTCTGGGCACATCCCTGGTAACCTGGGATAACTTCCGCTATGACGGCGTTTCCTTTGCAAAAGCCCTGAAGGACGGCACGGACTGCTCCAAACCCTATGCGGTGCTGACCCAGTGCGCCCATGTGTGCCAGAGAAGCGTGCGCTTTGACGATTATATCTATATCCGCACCGTGCATGGCGGCGGGCATCTGCTGCCGGACGAAATGCTGTTCCATGTGAAGGAAGACCCTCATGAACTTCACAATCTGGCAACCGAGCGGCCGGATCTGTGCGCGAAGGGGGCGAAGATGATTCTGGACTGGACGGACAGTATGATGAAGTCCTCCCGTTCCGATGTGGATCCCATGTGGACGGTGATGCGGGAAGGCGGGCCCGAGCACTGCAGGGGCGCGCTGAAAGGATATATGGAGCGGCTTAAGGGAACGCCCAGGGAATATGGGATTGAACTGCTGCAGGAGAAGTATGGGGAGTTTATCTTTTAATCCCAGGTTTTACAGAAGGGGCTGTCGGGAAATAGCATATGTCCACAATATATAGCTGTGATTTCTAAAGTATTGCAGTATATATTGTGGGAATGCAGTTATTTCCCGACAGCCCCGAGTATATGTTGCTAAGCCGACATTTTATCGTAGGGTATTTTCGTAATCCTGTAAGTCGTGATAGATGCCAACAACATAAGCCTGTTTCCCGACAATTTTATAGAGCATAAAATATCTGTGATATTTAAAATGAATGGTGCGATAACCTTTTTCCCGAAGTTTTTAATCATCGCACAGCTTCAGGCTGCCGGCCGTATGAGATAGCCTTTCCGCAGTCTCTTTCATATCCTTTTCGACGCTTTGCATTGCCTGGGGATTTTTAAGTTCATAAAAAATGTAATCCAAAATTCTTTCTGCCTGCGCTGATGCTGTATCGCTTAAAATTACCTCATAATCCATATTTGTGTTCCAGCTCATTCCATACCTCTTTTGCTGGTTTATATTTTCCATTAGCCATTTCCTGCCCCGCAGTTTCAATATCACTTAAAAAATCTTCCCGAGACATAGGCTTTAAAAATTTACCCACTGATTTATCAACCGTTTCGCATTCATGGCGCTGGAACAATTTTTTTGTCAAATTCTGTATCTCCGCTATATCTGTTTCCGGCAGCGTCTTCATCATAGAAATCGTATTCTCTAACATAGTCATTACATGTCCCTCTCCTAAAAACAATCAGTACTTTTAGCCTCATCCATATTATAGCATTTTCTGATGAGCAGATAAACTAATTTAAATAAACTCTTTAGAAATTCTTCCCACAACCAGTCTATAATATGTTTTATCGGAAGCAATCTCTTC
>DKVC01000047.1 GCA_002490995.1 Lachnospiraceae bacterium UBA7188 | reverse complement strand
TGCTTGCTTGCTTGCTTGCTTGCTGAACAATTGTACACCCTGCCCGTCATTTTGCAACCCCTTTCTTTCTATTTTTTATTTTTCGGATACCCTGCATCTCTCTATTTTACTTCATTTCTCCCGATAAGTCCACTGGCCAACCGGCCAGTCAGGGGCACTTTTTTCCTTTTTTATAAAAAATTTCCACCTGTGGCTTGTAACCGCACAGATGGAAATTTTTATAGAGGGCGGCAGTGTATGCTTTTTATCAGCCTCTTTCCCTTCAATGCCTGTGGCTTCCGCCGCCGTGGCTGGCTCCGCTGCTGCTGTGGTGATGCCCTCCGCCGCCGCTGCTCCCTCCGCCGCCGGAAGATGTGGAAGTCTCAATCTTTCTGGTAACCACGCTCTTCCTCAGGAAGGCATCCGTCCTGTCATGTAGCTCCGGTTTTCCTCCTGCCACGTAGGCATTCACCGCCACCGTATTTTCAGTCTTCTTCTGGGAAGAACCGCTGACTGCGTAAACGGCAGCAATGATAATCGGCAGGATGAATACGGTAACCCAGGAAAAGGGAAGCTTCAGGGAAGTATCCATCAGTCTGGAAACCTCCGTCACGTAGGCCCTGTACGCTTTATAGGGATTTGTGGCATAATCATCATCCACCGCATAAAGCACCTGGTCAATATCGCTGACGCTGAATGCACGCTCCACGCTGCCGCTGGTGGACAGGTGCTCCCCGTTCTGTCCCTCGTACCAGTTGTGCAGAAGAAGGACCCCGTCCCCCTCAAACCCCTTATTATAGCCATAATGATTCTCGTCCCAGAAATCGTCGGCAATATCCTGCATGTTCTGCTCCCAGCTCTGGGAACGGAGCCCATACTGTGCCATGGCTTCCGCTCCCTCCACGGACTGACTGAAGGTCACAAGCACGATATCTATATGGCGCTTTTTCTCCGTTTCCGCTATGTACTGGCGTAAGTCCTCTTCTTCCTGGTCGGTAAGTACATCCGCATAATCATATACCCGCTCTGCCGGAGCTTCGCTGTTGGTTCTTGGAGCCTCCCCGCGGGACCGGTTCACAATCAGCATCACGATACAGAGCAGTGCCAGGATTCCGATTCCGATGAACCAGAATCGGAAATAGTGTAAATATTGTCTTCCTGCTTCTTTTTTAAAATCGTTTTCCATATGCTTATCTTCTCAATTCCGCAGCAGTATGCCGCATTTTTATTCTTCTTTCACAGCAACCCCAGCAGTACCTGCAGCAGCGCCAGCATTGCCGTCAGGCATGCCCACAGAGTACCCACATAAGCCATAAACTTGCCGTTGGAAAACGGCGCCGTTCCCACAATCTTCCCTGTCTGCCCGTTCACATAGAAAGGATACTCCTGGTCTTTGTAACGGTATATGTATTTCCACACCGGAAGCAGCCCGTAGGTTGTCCTTGCTCCTTTCACCCGCACATCCTGCTGCACTGTCTTCACGGCGCTGTAGCCTGCATAGCTTTCCCGCAGAAGCTTCTCGGCGTCCGCCTTCATCAGGGACTTCGCCCGTGTCTCCACCGCGTCGGCTTCCATATTATACTTCTCGCCGTAGAAGCCTGACATATATTTCGGGTCAAAATTCACCATCTGCCCATACTGAAAGGGCGCAATCAAATCCATTACATCATCCGGCATCTGCTCGGAGGCATCCACAGGTATCTTCTCAAAATGGATATCCATACTGCGGTTTATGTCATAGAAGCTTGTCTCCGTGTACTCCTTGTCCCCGCTGCGCCAGACTTTGATCTTCGTGCCCTCCCCCTGGAAGAAACAGGCAGTGTCATAATCATAGAACCAGTAGGGTACATAATAGCCCTGCATACCGTTCAGCCGGGCTTCGGACAAAAAGTCCGTGGGCGCAAACAGGCACTTTTTGAATTTATCCCGAAGGGACTGCTTGCAGGTCTCTTTTCCCATCTGGAACGGAATCATCATCTGCGGAGCGTATCTGCCCTCCACCCTCTCATTGAAAATCAGGTAGCTGTCACAATAGGGACACTGGGTGGCGGAAGTATGCTCCTGCACCTCCACCTCGCCGCCGCAGTTGGGACAGACCGTCAGCGATGCAGTCTGTCCTTCCGCCCGCTCCCCGCTCTCTTCGCTCTCACAATAGGGGCAGTACATGCCATGCCGCTCAGGACTGTACACAGCATTGCCCCCGCAGTTTTTACATCTGAAATACATATTTTATCCTTTCCTCCGTATGAGGCTGCTCGTTTTTACGTTCAGTCTCATACGGATTTTTTATCTTTCCTTCGAAACTGCCGGAAAATATACTGCGCTGCGCACTGCAGCTGTCGGCCGGATCATCTCTCAGTCACAGAGCACCACCACCCTCTGGGGCGTCGTCTGGGCCGGAATGCTTCTGGTGGAATGGTCATAGGTGACCACAAGCTTATGATTCGCCGGATTTCCCTGAAAATACTGGTTGTTGGTCGTCCTTACTTCCACACTTCCGTCCATATTCAGCTGCAGTGTCTGCTCCTCATTCACAAGGGAAGCATTAAAATATCCCACGCTCACCATCCGGCTGTTTTTCTCCAGCGCAGCTGCCACCGCATTGTACTGAGGCGGATAAATCAACGGCATGGGCGCGTCCGCATCATACCAGAAAGTACACGGCATCCCTACGGAAAGCGTCTCAAAATCCACAACATACGTGGACGGTGTCACCAGAAATAACACCGTATTCCCATTCACATCCTCCAGCGTGACAAAAATGATACAGCCATTGGTGCGGTTCCCTCCCACTCTTCCCGGCGTCATTTCCACAATCGTGCCGGTCACGGAACCAAACCTGCTTCTCTTATAAGGCCTTCTCTGCCCAAGAACAAAATCCATGTTTTCTCCCATTCAAGATACGATTCGTCTGCATATGATATGTTTTTTCTCCTGAGATGTTGCCTGTTCTTCTATTTTTAGGAATTGCCGGAAAACTGATACAACTTCTTTAGGAAGAGTTCCGGTAATACCAGGAAAACGGCTTCTTATACCCAAGATTGCCAGAATTTGCAAAGCTGCAACTGCTGGTTCCGCATAACAGAGTCACAGGATACTGGCTGTCTGTATTCCCACCGGACGCACTATGATGCCGCCGCCCAGCACGGCATCCCCGTCATAAAAGCATATGGATTGTCCCGGCGCAGCCGCCCTGACCGGATTTTCAAATACCGCCAGCAAACAATCCGGCGCAATCTTTTTTACGGTACAATACTCTCCTCTGTGGTTATACCGAATCTTCGCAAAGGCTCTCACAGGCTCCGTTATATCTTCCACCGCCATGAAATTAATTCTGTCGCAGAGCACTTCCGTCGTAAAAAGCTCTTCGTTTCTGCCGATTACTACCTCGTCCGTATCCGGGCGGATATCCGTCACATACACCCGCTCCCCCATGGGCAATTCCAACCCTCTGCGCTGTCCTATAGTATAGTGGGTAATTCCCTTGTGGCGCCCCAGCACCTTTCCCTGGCTATCCACAAAATTTCCCGGCTTCGGAACGCGCCCGGCGGCTTCCCTGTCGATAAATCCCGCATAGTCATCGTCCGGCACAAAACAGATCTCCTGGCTGTCAGGCTTATCCGCAACCGGCAGCCCGAGTTCTCCGGCAAAGGCACGAATCTGTTCCTTTGTATAATCCCCCACCGGCATCAGCGTGTGGGCAAGCTGCTCCTGAGTAAGGTTATATAAGGCATAAGTCTGATCTTTCACGGCTGTCACGGAACGGCTGACAGCGAAACGGCCATTGGGCAGCTTTACCACTTTTGCATAATGTCCTGTGGCGATGTAGTCCGCCCCCAACGCCAGACTTCTGCGCAGCAAAGCTTCCCACTTCACATACCGGTTGCAGGCAATACAGGGATTCGGCGTGCGTCCCTGTAAGTATTCTTCCACGAAATAATCCATTACATGGCACTTGAATTCCTGTTTAAAATTCATGACGTAATAGGGAATCTCCAGCACTTCCGCAACTCTCCTGGCGTCTTCCACCGCCTTCAGCCCGCAGCAGCCTGACTCTTCCATCCTGTCCGATACGCCTCCGTCAGCTTCGCAGATTCTCCTGTTTGTGTCCCGCATGCCTTCGGCCTCGCAGATTCTCCTGTTTGTATCCCGCATGCCGCCGGCTTCGCAGATTCTCCTGTTTG
>DKVC01000145.1 GCA_002490995.1 Lachnospiraceae bacterium UBA7188 | reverse complement strand
TATTTGTAGACACTTCCTTACGCCTGCGCGGAGTATTTTGCCACATCCACATGCTGTACCGTTCCAGCGCTTCCGTTCTCATATAGAAAGATACCCGTGCTGCGGACAGCGCCTTTCGTCTGTCCTCCCGTTCCCTGCATGGTAAAATCCGTGCTCACATTCTTCAGGCAGATGGCTCCCACACCTTTCTCGGAAAGCCCGTAAAGCACATCCCTCCCGTTTTCATCCTTACACCAGATTTTCAGCTTATCCCAAATGGCATCGTTTTCATCAATCCATCCGTTTCCGTCCCCGTCATACTTTGCCAGATCCGCAAATCCGTTGCCGCTGGCAGTGCCGAACAGCTCGCTTCCGTCATTGATGGTTCCGTCGCCGTTTTTATCCAAAGCAAGATAGCCGCTTCCGGCTCCCAGCTGTGCTATCTCATCCTTCTCTCCGTCCGCGTCAATATCAAAATAAAAGGTCTGATCCGAAAGCTGCGTCAGATCCGTATCAAGGTTGATAACCAGCGGATCACACATTGTAAAAGTCCGCAAATCCTGGCTCTGCTCATAATACTGCTGAAAACTGCGGCTCATCCCCACGTTTACATGAAAGCTGATTTCCCGTCCGTCAGCCGTACATACCCTGCCGACAGTGGAAAATGCCGTATCCTCGGACTCCGTCTGAATCACTGCCTGGCTGTAATTCAGCACTCTGAGCCTGGCCGTTGCATCCCCGCTTCCTGCCAGCCCATTCTGGTAATACAGCCCGAAACTCCCGTTACTCTGCCAGGTATCCTGCGTCTGAACAGGCTGGGTATCCCTGGTCTGAATTCCGTTCTGCTGCAGCCACTGGTTCAGCCGGTTCCTTCTCTCCGAAAACAGCAGATTGAAAATATAGCTTATGGTAGTATGGCGGATTGCCGCATAGGTCTGGCTTGTCTGGCTTCTGACTGCCACATTGGAGCCTGATGCCTGCAGGCGGCTCTTCCAGTCCTGGAGAGAGGCCGCGGACTGCTGTACCAGTTCTTCCCCGGCTTCCGAATCCGGTGTGTTTTCTTTCGTTTCCGCGTCTCCCGTATTCCCGGTCTCTCCGCCAACCGCTGCATTCAGGGAATTTCCGCCCCCTGCCACACCCTGTCTGTAATCCATTATGGTAAATTTTCTGATGGTTGTAGTTGTCGCCCGATAGCTTCTGGCAGACTCCATTCCCACCGTACTGGAATCGATCTTCACTCCTCTTACTCTCCCTTATGTCCACCCATCCCGCAGGTACCTGGAAATTACCGCAAAATAAGGAATTGCCCGATATTTACGTTCCTGACCTGCGCGTCTTCCCTGCTCCCCCACCCTCCATGATGCGGGCAGCCTGTCCCACGGGACTTTTTATGGTTTCCCTCCTGTCCTCCGTAAACGCCAGCCGTACCTCCTGTATCGTCTGACGTCCACACCGCAATGCGGTATAAAAAAATGGCATTCAGCAGGAAAGTCCGTTTCCTGCATAAATACCATCCGTGGTGTCCATATTTATTCTGTACTCGGCAGCAATCGGCCTAACTGCTGTCCTGTACTAGTTATATCGACACAAATCATATTTTATTTATATTTCGTGATGAAATTCCGGCACACTGCTGTTTCTTTCTATACTCTGAAGGGAGTTACTTTGTTCCCCGCAGCCTGCCGCGCCGCCTGATTTGCCTGAGCAGCTTTTGCTGACATCATACCAGCCAGCATCTCTCTCGGTACAATAATATTTGCCCCGAAAGGATTCACCACGATCCCGAGTGCAGGACAAATATTCCCTTTCGCGTCCCTGCGGAGAACGATTCCGGCATAGTCATCAATCTTCAAAGAAAAATACGGCAATTTCTGCTCCGGATTCTTCTCCTGCCACTTATTATATTCCCCCATGTCCGTAAATGCCATAAAAAACCGCATCCCCTCCGCGCCGGTCAGCATGGGGAACTGCACCTTACTGCCGGGAGTGATGACAAGGTTGCCGTCAGCCCCTTCCGTGGGTGCCGGGTCTACGATTGCCGGGGAAAGAAAGCTTGCTTTCGCCAGTTCCCCTATAAACATATTGCGATGCTCCGGTGTGTCTTCCTCTTTCATCAGTTCAATGGCACCCATGAGCATGGGATTGGATACTGATTTATTAAACTCCATGATTTTCCTCCTGTTCAAGTTCCTCTATTCCTGTCGCTTCCGCCTTTTTATTATAGGAAGCAAGTGCAGCTTCCTATAATTGAATGCGGCGCAAAGTAACGCGCCTTTTATCAGAAGCATAGAGATTGCTTCTGATAAGACATATTATAACCAGTAAGTGCTGCCTGTGCAACTGAAAACTTTTCGTTTTCTGAAATGGTTTTCTGAAAAAACGCAAAAGCGCTCACCCGTTCAGCGACTTCTCATAACACCACCAGTCCTCCCCGAACAGCCTGCATTCTCCCACTATGTCGAAACCAAGCTTATCATAAGAGCGGATTGCTTTTCGGTTGGTCTTGCATACAAGGAAGTGTACGCTTTGAAAGCCCCGGCGTCTCAATTCGTCCATACCATGCTGCAACAGCCGCCTCGCCAGTCCCTGGTTCTGATATTCCCTGTCCACCCCCAGCCTGGACAGCTCTCCGCCAGGCTGTAATGCTTCCCTCCAGCAGGGCAGTTTCTCCACCTCTTCATCCTTGTCAATGGAAATCGTGCCTGCAATCTTCCCATTCCCGTCTTTCATGCAGAATAATGCATTTCTGGACAAATCTCCTTCAATCTCTGCTTCTCCCGGATATTCGTCCGTCCATGCACAGTATTCCGTTCCAGCCAGGGAGCGGTATAATGCCAGGATTTCTGCTTTATCTTCTGCTGTAGCTGCTGTAAAGCGCATCGTGCTTTATGCCCCTTTCCATCATA
Organism: Lachnospiraceae bacterium UBA7188; assembly: GCA_002490995.1. Taxonomy (GTDB): domain Bacteria; phylum Bacillota; class Clostridia; order Lachnospirales; family Lachnospiraceae; genus Acetatifactor. Next base: position 125 of record DKVC01000145.1, on the reverse strand, counting down.
TGTATAGTCCCGAAATCGCCGGACTTCCCATCCAGCTTTCCGGAAACTGTCCTGCAACTTACCGAAATTTGTCCTGGCCAATTCCCCGCTTCCTGCTCAGCAAAGTAAGGAAGTGTCTACAAATA
>DKVC01000012.1 GCA_002490995.1 Lachnospiraceae bacterium UBA7188 | reverse complement strand
TGCTTCACCCCTTTCCATATGGGGAACTGCCATACATCAATTTCTGTGTGGATATATTCCCAATTTAAAACCTGTAATGGACAGTTCCCCATATACAAGCATAAAAAACGCTTACAGATTCTTTCTGCAAACGCCCATATGTCTTATTAAATTATTATTGTGTTGCAATGAGCGTTTTCTTGGATTGCTCCAAACGCTGTCAGTCCTCCTTCCTTTTTCTGTAGAATATAATCACAGAGCTTGCTATCCCGCAGACTGCAATCCCGGCCAAGGCAAGCCATAACCAGAACGGCCTGTCATCCCCTGTTTTCGGAGTCTCAGCAGACGGCGTTTTCGGTTTCGGTGTTTCCTTCGGCTGATCCGGTTCGTCCGGCTCCGCTTCATCCTTCATCGAAACCTTCTGGATCTCCCCGGTATCCTTAACTTCAAACTTCACATCTTCTGCCACAAGATAGCCGTCCGGCGCACTTTCCTCATGCAGTGTGTATTCCCCGATTGGCAGCATTTCCATATAATGCGGCTTATTCCCGGAAGTCCAGCTTTCTACTTCTTTCCCGTCTTTATCCAGAATGGAAAGTTTTGCCCCTGACAGTTCCTTCCCGGCTATGTCTGTCTTGGAAATCTCCACCTTTGTCACATCATCCTTCATATCCACCTTCTGCACTTCTCCTGTATTCTCCACAACAAACTCAATGCTCTCCGCAGTCACATAGCCCTCTGCAGGCTGTGTCTCTGTCATGGTATATTTTTTACCAACTACTAATTCTTTGATGATATGCGGCTCCTTGCCGGAAACCCACTCATCCACAAGATTGCCGTCCTCATCCGTTACCTTAAGCTTCGCACCCTCTACCTCTTTTCCATCTGTAAGGGATGTTTTGGTAAACTCAAATACCGTAGGAACATTTTCAAAGGCAAATTCATAGGAAATGCTTTCTTGCTCCGCATCTTCATAGGTGAAGTCAAATTCCTTTGTTTCACCTTCGCTGGTAAATCCCGGAGCAGGGGCCGTTTCTTTCACATAATAAGGGAACCCAATCGGGAGGGCAGCCGCAAATGACAGCTTCCCATCTTCGTCCGTGGCTTTTTCCTCAATCACCGTATCCGCCTCCATGATCACTTCGCCATCTTTATTGGTGATGTCCTCTTTCGCACAAAGGGCGAATACCGTCCCTTCCACTGCACGGTCAGAATCTTTCTCCGTCTTTATTACATTGACTTCTGCTTTCTGGCGGTTATTCTGCCAGTCCGTAGAGAACGTGACAACCGCTGTGTCCTGATCACGGTAAGTCAGGTCAATCTCCCGGATTTCCCCGTCAAGAACATAACCCTCTGCTGTTTCTTTCTCCTTCACATAATATTTCCCAAGAGGGAGATTGTCCAGTTTTGCAATCCCGCTATCGTCCGTGGTGATGACAGCTATCAGCTCATCCTTTTTATAATAATCCTCACTCTCCCCATCTGCCGCTTTTATATCCTCCAGGGCATACACTTCAAAGACAACATCTTTCAGTGAGCCGGTGACATACTCAAACAGATGCGTGATCCAGCCGCCAATGCTGTCCAGCAACGATACATTTTCTAAAAACTCCCCTTCTTTGTTGATCAGGAGCGTACCTGTCGGCACATCGTCCTTCATCTCCACTTTTTGGATTTCAGCCGTATCTTCCACGGTAAACGTGATTTCTTCTGCCTTTAAATACCCATAAGGCGCTAATTCCTCCCGGAGCGTATAAGTTTCTCCGACGGTCAGCCGCTTAATGATATGTTCCTCTCCTTTGACGGATTTCCATGTATCTACGATATCCCCGTCTTTATCAAGGACAGTCAATGCTGCCCCTTCCAGTTCCACGCCTGTTGCAAGGTCTGTCTTTTTAATGGAAACGGTTGTCGGTTCATTTTTAAATTCAGACACATATTCTGCAACTTCTACATCCTGCCCCTGGTATGCTGCAGATACTTCAATGGTTTCATCGGAAGATACATAGCCTGCAGGAGCCTGTTCCTCCCGGATGTAATATTCCCCGAAAGGCAGATCCAGGTCAAAGACTGCCCTGCCATCTTCCCCTGTCATGGCTTCACCAAGCAGCATATCCGCTTTAACAATCACTTCCCCATGTGCGAAAATATCAGCCTTCGCATACAGTCCAAAGACTGCCCCCGCTACCACAGATTCATTCTCTGCATCTTTCTTCACCACTGCAATCGCCACCTTCTGGCGGTCATTCTCAAATGTGGCTGTCTGTTCAATGATTGGCGTGTTCTGGTCTGTGTAAGCAAAGGTAATGGTCTGCGCCTCTCCATTCAGCACAAACCCTTCCGGGGCTTTTGTTTCTTCTACCCGGTATGTGCCAAGCGGAAGGTTTTCAATCGACGCTTTCCCGTCTTTATCTGTCACCAGCGTATCCACCAATACGCCAGAAGCATATTCAAGAATCCGGTTCCCGTTTTCATCCTTCTGGAAATCAGCGGTGTAAATATCCTCTGCCGCATAAACTTTGAACTCTGCACCCTCTAATGTTTCCACCTCATACCGGAAATCCTTATCATCGTACCGGTTCAGCACTTCACCTTTCTTCACGATATGCAGCTCACCCTTTACCGGATGGTTTTCATAGACAACATCAATGATAACATCCCCTGACACATCGTCCATCTGGTACAACGTATCTGAATCCACGGACACTTCATAATAATTCTCATTCAGCGTATAGCCAGACGGGGCATTGACTTCCTCTATCCGATAATGACCGATTTTCAGGTTCTGCGGCAAAATCAGATAACCTTCGCTGTCCGTGAAATAGGATTTATGTGTTACCACGGTCGGGTAAGTCGTCACCTGCTCCACATATTTCTCGTTGTCCAGGTCATACACCTTGAACTCTGTATTTTCTGCAAGCACAGCTTTCTTCGTTTCATCGTCCTGCTTCACGATTTTCAGCTTCGCTTCAAATTCATCGTCCAGAAGCACCCGCCATACCTGCGGCGTCGTCGGCTTATGCTCTGTGACATGCACAAGGAAGTCCTTGACCGGCGTATAATTATGCGGCGTGGTCGTTTCTTTCACAATGTACGTCCCAAACGGGAGCGGGATGCTGCAGGCATAGCCCCTTTCATCAGTGAAGATTTCCGTTGCCCCGTTCTCCCCGATTGCCACCGGTTCAGCGGAATCAAAATCATACCCGCCATTTTCTTTCTTATCCAGGGAAGATACCAGCCATGCGGTAAACCCTGCGCCGGATAATAAATCCGCATCGGTTTTCCCATTGTCTGCCGCCTTGATGATCTGGAACGGCTGCTTTTTCACCTGTTCCGGGGATGTGCAGTCACGCTCTACCGTATCAACTAAATCTCCCTCATAGTTACAAACTAAGTCATACTCCGTTTCATCTGCCAGATAACCCGCAGGCGGCGTGACCTCCTTCACAAAATACTCCCCAAGGTATAAATCTGTGATCTCCGCCTTGCCCTCTTTATCCGTGGTCAGCGTCCCCACCTGCTCCCCGGCTTTATAAAGGACGCCTGTCTTTTTATCCGGGTGTAGGATGTCATTCCTTGCATATAAGCCGTAAACGGCATGTTCCAGCGTTGCGTCCCCCTGTGGGATATTTTTATTGGTTTCCTTATCCTTCTTCTGCAGCCGGATTGTGGCGTTGACACGCTCATTAGCAAAAGTATGGGAGAATGTCACTTTCGCTTCCTGGTCATTGGTGTAACTAAACCGGAAAGAATACACATCTTCCGTATTCCTAAGATACCCCTCTGGAGCCTGGATTTCTTTTGCCTCATACCCAAACCCAACCGGAAGGTCTGCCAAAAATGCTGCATTGCCATCACCATCCGTTGTTGCTTTGTCTATCAGTGCGCCTTTGGATACAACAACATTCCCGTCTGCATTGGTGATATTTTCTGAAGCATACAGCCCGAAAATTCCCCCTGCAAGTCCATTTCCCGTATCCTTATCGTTCTTTACCACACGCACATCCGCTTTCTGCCTGTCATTTAAAAATGTAGCATTGGCAAACGCCGCCTCCGCCATCTGCCCGGCATAGGCAATCGCCACATCCTTTGTTTCCCCTTTGTTATAGAAGTTCTTCGGGGCCTGCATTTCCTTTACCCGGTATGTGCCAAGATGCAGGTTTTTCAGCGTCACAGAGCCATTGTCCCCGGTCACAAGGTTTTCCGCCACCAGCTCCCCGGCTTTATAGACTACCGAGCCATACGGCGTGGTAATATCCTTTGCCGCATAGACATTAAATACAGCGCCCTTCTGTCTACGGCTTTCATAACGGAATGCTGTGCCGTTCTCATTGGAATCCGCACCTGTCAGAACCTCGCCTTCCTTGTAAATCGTCAGATTTCCAAGCTGCTCCACATCCGGGACAGTCGTGGAAGCTGTCTGGTTCGCTTCCAGAGCCACACGGTAAGCAGTCGCATTATACCGGTATCCTGCCGGAGCCGTAATCTCTTTCAGATACACCGTATTCTGTGTCATGACAATTTCTGCTTCCGACGCACCATTACTGTCCGTTGCAGGCATCCTGGTAATCAAGTCCGTACAGTCCTTATCCCGGTAAACGCCGAATACAGCGCCGGAAAGTTTTGCGTTGGCAATGGAATCCACCTTGATTACCTTCACCTTTGCACGTTCCAGCCAGTCCACGGAAAGGCTCACGGAATTGCCGCCTTCTTCCTCATAATAACTCCCAATATCCTGCGTGGCGCTCCCTGTCGGAACGACAAGCGCCTTCCATATCACCCGGATGCTGCCTTTCATTGCTCCGGTATTCCAGTCCCCATTGACCGTCACCGGGGCAGTAAAATAAAAACTTGTCCCACCGGAAACACGGACATTTCCCCCTGTCTGCTTGCTCCCGTCTGTCTTATTATGGAATGTCACATCCTTTGGAAGCTTAATGGTAATGGAATTTCTGGAATCACCGTTCAGCTTCGTTGTCCCCGTCACCTGCTTCGAGCCATCATAGGCTGCTTTCAAAGCGGTCTTGCTCAAACTGATCTGTGGATCGGGCGGCGCAGGCAGGCTTTCCAGATAATTGATCCAACCAAGCACCCCGCACTCCCGCAAATCATCCATCGTGCATCCGGCAAACCCATCCATGCCGCAGTAAAAATAACTGGCCGCGATATGGGTGAACACATACTTTAAATCCTCTCCAAAGGACGGCATATAGCTTGCAGTCACATCCCCTGTGCCGCCATAGCCATAATAAAGCGCTTTCTGCAGTTTCGGATTCCCGTCTATGATCTGGGCGGCGTAGCTCCCTGTATCCGGGGAACCCTTTGCAGAC
>DKVC01000013.1 GCA_002490995.1 Lachnospiraceae bacterium UBA7188 | reverse complement strand
AGATAGCCGTCCGGCGCACTTTCCTCATGCAGCGTGTACTCCCCAATTGGCAGCATTTCTATATAATGCAGCTTATCCTCGGAAGTCCAGCTTTCCACTGTTTTCCCTTCTTTATCCAGGATGGAAAGTTTTGCCCCCGGCAGTTCCTTTCCGGCTATATCCGTCTTGGAAATTTCTACCTTTGTCACATCATCCTTCATCTCAACCTTCTGCACTTCGCCTGTACTCTCCACAATAAATGTAATGCTCTCTGCAGTCACATAGCCGTCTGCAGGCTGTGTTTCGGTCATAGTATATTTCCCACCGACCGTCGGCTCTTTGATGATGTGCGGCTCCTTGCCGGAAACCCATTCATCTACAAGATTCCCTTCTTCATCCGTCACCTGCAGTTTTGCGCCCTCAACCTCTCTGCCATCCGTAAGGGATGTTTTGGTAAACTCAAATACCGTAGGCACATTTTCAAAGGCAAATTCATAGGAGATTCTTTCTTTTTCCGCATCCTCATAAGCGAACTCAAATTCCTGCACCTCGCCCTCACTGGTGAATCCCGGAGCCGGGGCGGTTTCTTTCACATAATACGGGAACCCAATCGGAAGGTCAGCCGCAAAAATAAGTTTCCCGTCTTTGTCCGTGGCTTTTTCCTCGATCACCGTATCTGCCACCATAATCACATCGCCGTCTTTGTTGGTAATGTCCTCTTTTGCGCATAAAGCGAATACCGTCCCTTCCACTGCACGGTCAGAATACTTCTCTGTCTTTAATACTTGAATCTCCGCTTTCTGGCGGTTATTCTGCCAGTCCGTGGAAAATGTTACAACTGCTGTGTCCTGGTCACGGTAAGTCAGGTCAATCTCCCGGATCTCTCCGTCTAAAACATAACCTTCCGCCGTTTCCTTCTCCTTCACATAATATTTTCCAAGGGGAAGATCCGTGAGTTTGGCAATCCCGGTATCATCCGTGGTGATGGTGTCTACCAGCTCATCCTTTTTATAATAATCGTCACTCTCCCCGTCTGCGGCCTTTATATCCTCTAAGGCATATACTTCAAAGGCAACGTCTTTCAGTGAGCCAGTGACATATTCAAACAGATGCGTAATCCATCCGCTGATGCTGTCCAATAAAGATACATCCTCCAGAAATTCCCCCTCTTTGTTGATCAGGAGCGTCCCTGTCGGCACATCATCCTTCATCTCCACCTTCTGGATCTCAGCGGTGTCTTCCACAGTAAACGTGATTTCCTCCGCCTTTAAATATCCGTAAGGCGCTAATTCTTCCCGGAGCGTGTAGGTTTCCCCTGCAGTCAGCCGCTTAATGATGTGTTTCTCCCCTTTGACAGATTTCCATGTGTCTATGGTATTCCCGTCTTTATCAAGGACGGTCAGCGTCGCACCTTCCAGTTCCACGCCTGTTGTAAGGTCTGTCTTTTTAATGGAAACGGTTGTCGGCTCATTCTCAAATTCAGAAACGTATTCTGCCACCTTCACATCCTGACCCTGGTATGCTGCAGACACTTCTATGGTTTCGTCGGAAGATACATAGCCTGCAGGAGCTTTTTCTTCCCGGATATAATACTCCCCGAAAGGCAGATCCAGTTCAAAGGCTGCCCTGCCATCTTCCCCGGTCGTAGCTTCCCCAAGCAGCGTATCCGCTTTTACGGCCACTTCCCCATGCGCCAAAATGTCAGCTTTCGCATACAGCCCAAAGACTGCGCCCTCTACCACAGCGCCATTCTCCGCATCTTTTTTCACCACTGCAATCTCCACCTTCTGGCGGTCATTCTCAAATGTGGCAGTCTGCTCGATGACGGGCATATCCTGTCCTGCATAGGCGAAGGTAACAGTCTGCGCCTCTCCATTCAGCACAAAACCCTCCGGCGCTTTTGTTTCCTCAATCCGGTATGTGTCAAGTGGGAGGTTTTCAACCAGGGCTTTCCCGTCTTTATCCGTCACCAGCGTTTCCACCAATGCGCCAGAAGCATACTCAAGAATCCGCTTCCCGTTTTCATCCTTCTGAAAATCTGCGGTATAAATATCCTCTGCCGCATAGACTTTAAACTCTGCGCCCTCCAGGTTTTCAACTTCATAGCGGAAATCCTTATCATCATACCGGTTTAAGACTTCGCCTTTCTTCACGATGTGCAGCTCGCCTTTGACCGGATGGTTCTCATAGACAACATCAATAATGACATCCCCAGACACATCGTCCATCTGGTACAGCGTATCGGAATCCACGGACACTTCATAATAATTTTCATTCAGCGTATAGCCGAACGGGGCATTCACTTCCTCAATGCGGTAATGCCCGATCTTTAAATTCTGCGGCAGGATCAGATAGCCTTCACTGTCTGTAAAATAAGATTTGTGCGTTACCACAGTCGGGTAAGTCGTCACCTGCTCCACATATTTTTCATTGTCCAGGTCATATACTTTAAACTCTGTATTTTCCGCAAGCACAGTCTTCTTCGTTTCATCGTCCTGCTTCACGATTTTCAGCTTCGCTTCAAATTCATCGTCCAAAAGCACCCGCCATACCTGCGGCGTATTCGGCTTATGCTCCGTGATATGCACAAGGAAATCCTTGACCGGCGTGTAATTATGCGGCGTGGTCGTTTCCCTCACAATGTACGTCCCAAACGGGAGCGGGATGCTGCAGGCATAGCCCCTTTCATCCGTGAAGATCTCCGTCTCCCCGTTCTCCCCGATTACGACGGGTTCAGCGGAATCAAAATCATATCCCCCGTTCTCCTTCACATCCAGGGAGGATACTAGCCATGCGGTAAACCCTGCACCGGACAGTAAATCTGCATCGGTTTTCCCATTATCAGACGCCTTGATGATCTGGAACGGCTG
>DKVC01000107.1 GCA_002490995.1 Lachnospiraceae bacterium UBA7188 | reverse complement strand
TACATGGCAGAGCATCCCGATCATTTTGATCCCAGACAGTATCTGAAGCCCGCCCGCCAGGCCGTCAAGGAGATGGTGGCACACAAGATCGTGAACGTGCTGGGCTCCAACGGAAAGGCTTAAAGGTCTGAGACCTGAATTGATATGATGTAAAGAAAGAAACCGATGGTTCAGCGGAACGGTTGATGCTGTCGGTTTCTTTTTTTGCTAACCTGGAACATCAGGCCCGGTGGAAGTTACTGTTCACTCCCCCAAAAAAGCCATTGTGAAAAACGCTGAAAATAATTTTTTTATTTTGTGGATAATACAGCTCAACAGGGAGCACCATGTGGATAACGTTCCCTGTTGTTTTTTTCGGATACTTATCCACAGAAAAAAATCCCCTCACAGGAACCGTAATCTTGTGCAGACCCGGTATCTGAAGCATTTCCCTTCCACGCAGGGCCATACTTTTCCTCCCGGAAACGATACTTATCCACGGTCAAAATGCCAGTATGGCTATTCTGACAGATTCGCTTTTTTCGGGGCTCTGTGCTATACTCTTATGGAAAGAGAGGGTTATGATATGGAAAATGCCAGAAATAGAGACCCGTCTGCCATCTATGAAGACCTGGTTGCCGCTCTGGAAGCCCAGGTAAAAAAACAGGAGGAGATCATCCAAATCCAGGACGAAACGATCCAGGCTCTGCAGAAGCACAACGAGGAGCTGGCAGCGTTCCTTGACTATTGCTACGAAAGACACTGATACCAGGAGGAAGCCCCATGCACATCCCCTTTTTAGAGAAGAATACCCTGCAGTGCCGCCTGAAAGCCGCCCAGGCGGAGGTAGCGGCATTCAAATCCGGGAAAAAGTACCAGGACATGCAGTCGACACATAGGAAAGAAGTCGAATCTCTGGAATGCGCAATCCGGCAGCTGAAGGAAGAACTGGCCCAGGCCCATAAAGACCTGAAGGCCAACACCGCCCATTGGCTGGAGGTAATTGAGGACCTGGAAAAAGAGCACCTCAAAAAAGAGGCTGCCCTCATGAGACAGCTGGGGCAGATGGAAAAGCGTGCGTTCCGTGCCGAAGGGGAGCGGGACGAAGGAAAAGACAAGATGAAGCAGCAGCGCCTGAGGATCTATGAGCTGGAGACGGCACTGGAAGAGGAGAAAGGAAAGAACAGCAGGCTGAAGGCGCAGCTGGGGCACGATCACGAGAACTCATCCATCCCCTCATCCAAAGGCATACGGCGCAAGAAGATCGCCAACAGCCGGGAAAGGACAGGGAAGAAGCCAGGAGGCCAGCCGGGCCATGAAGGGCATCGCCGCAGAAGGCAGGAGCCGACAGCCCCGCCAGTCCTGCTGGACCCGCCAGCAGAAGTCCTGGAAGACCCGGACTTCAAAAAAACAGGAAAGACCCTGGTGAAACAGCTGGTGAACATCCGGCTGGTCCTTGAGGTAACGGAATACCATGCAGATGTCTATTGCAATCCTAAGACAGGAGAGCGGAAACATGCCGCCTTTCCGGCAGGCGTTGTAGATGACGTCAACTATGGAGGCAGCATCCGGGCATTCCTCTTCTTGCTGGACAATGACTGCTGCACGTCCATCGACAAGAGCCTCCGATTCCTGTCCGATCTGACAGACGGGAAACTGAAGCTTTCCAAAGGCATGGCCAGTAAGCTGGGAAAGGAGTTTGCCTCAAAGACACAGGCAGAGAGGGAAGAACTCTTTTCAGGGCTGCTCCTGTCGCCTGTGATGCATGTAGACTGCACCAATGCAGCAGTGAACGGAAAGAGCGCTTATGTTTTTGTCTGTGCATCCCCCGATGGGAGGGCACTGTATTTTGCCCGTCGTAAAAAAGGACATAAAGGAGTGGAAGGCACCCCGGCCCAGGATTATGATGGCATCATAGTCCAGGATCATGAAGCGACCTTCTATCAATATGGGACGGACCACCAGGAATGTCTTGCCCATGTGCTGCGCGGGCTCAAGGACAGCATCCAGAATGAGCCGGACCGGACATGGAATAAGGAAATGCATGCCCTGCTGCGTGAAATGATCCATTACAGGAACAGCCTGGGGCCGGGAGCGGAATGCAGCCCGGAGGCAGTAAGCGGTTTTGAGGACAGATACCGCGGAATCCTGGAAAAAGCAAAGGAGGAATACGAATATATCCCTGCAGATAAGTATTATAAAAAAGGATACAACCTGTATGTGCGTCTGGGGGAATATATGCATAACCACCTCCTTTTCCTGCATGACTCCAGGATACCCACCACCAACAATGAAGCAGAAAGGCTTCTGAGAAGCTATAAGAGAAAACAGCAGCAGGCCGTGTCATTCCGGAGTTTCGAGAGCATCGAGTATCTCTGCCAGTGCATGAGCATGCTTGTTATGATGCGCCAGGAGGAAAGTCTCAACTTATTTGACAGGGTATCCCAGATATTCGGATAAAGAAACCGATGGCTCTGACTGAGAACAGTCTATACCATCGGTTTCTTTCGGTCAAGCCGACGTGTGAACAGTAACGTTGAAGAAAACGCTGAAGAAAAATGGCAGAAATAGTGGTTGGAAAATCATTAAAAATATGGTATGTTAAACAAAGCAGAGCCATCTTTCTCTGCAAGCGCTGCCACTATATATCAACCAAAAAACCTACGGCAAGCAGTCCCGAAACCTGCGAAACTGGCGCAAAATAGCTTGTTATTACAAGACAATTCCTTACTCCGCCAGGCGGACTCAGGTTTCACATGCACTCCGAATTTCAGAAAGAAGCGTCAGGCACCAAGCCAGCAAGGTTCCTGGAAAAGCAGATGAATCGGCAAAAACGAATGCTGGAAAGCCGCATAGCAAGGAATTGCTAAGCGGTCTGAAGATTCCGAGAGGATAGGTTTCAGAAAAAGGAGGACAATGTCATGAAGATGCAGATTGCGGATTATGAAGTACGGCCAGGCGTGGTACCCAGCGGCGAAGAGACTATGGTACGAATCATCCCCCGGGGGAAACATGCCAGATTCGACGACCGGGTCAACCGTCAGCCAAAGGACTCTCCGTTCCAATTTGCGCCGGAGGTATTCGAGCCGGACGCAGACAGTGAATACAGAATCTATTTTCTTCCCATGGAGCAGAGCATGGAGCCAAAGCCCATGTCCGTCTGTGAGAGCGTGCTGGTGCGGCCCGGCGCGGACGGTTCCCTGGAATTCCAGCATATTTTCTCAGGGGAACAGGAATACAAGCTTGTCATTGCAGACCCAAAAGACAACGACAGGGAACTGCTACGCCTGTCCGTCTATTCCCTCCGTCAGGATCTGTACGGCAGACGGGCCTATCG
>DKVC01000041.1 GCA_002490995.1 Lachnospiraceae bacterium UBA7188 | reverse complement strand
CGATTCAGGGAACAAGCCTTCCGAGAAGACGGAGCCGGAGAGATTCTACCATGGTTTTGTGCTGGGACTGATGGTTGATCTGGCGGGCAGATACAGCATCACATCCAACAGAGAGAGCGGATTCGGACGGTATGACGTCATGCTGGAGGCGAAGGACAGGGCAGACGACTGCTTCCTTATCGAATTTAAAGTACGCAACACGGAAAAAGAAAGCAGCCTGTCTGATACCGTAGCCGCAGCCCTGCAGCAGATAGAGGATAAGCGGTATGCCTGTGCTCTGGAGGAAAAAGGAATCCCGGCCGGAAAAATCCGGAAATACGGTTTTGCTTTCGAAGGAAAAATGGTACTCATTGGCTAAGTCCCTATGCAGACATAAGCTCAACGAAAGAATCCGTACAGTCCCGAGAAATCGTACACCCCAGAAAAATCCGAATACCCTGACAGGCAGACCGGACTTGCCTGACGCGGAAACTCCTCTGGCAGACCAATGAGAGCGCGTTCCTGTATGAATCACCAAAAAGGGGACTGTGGGAAATACGGTTATTTCCCGACAGCCCCTTTATTAACTTTATTGCGTTTCCTCAATTGTGCCTTATTATTTCCGCACAGACCTTAATTACCTGTCATACTCCAGATAAGCCCCCTTCATAGGGCTGGCCGCCAGTTCGCTGAACAGGCGCAGCACTCCCTTCTTATACTTCGGAGCACGGGGCTTCCAGTTTTTCTTTCTTTCCGCCAGAACGGCATCTATCTCTTCCGGTGTCTTCCTCTCGCCTGCAATGCCGATGATATTCAGCTTACGCTCCATGACATCGATTTCGATCAGATCCCCTTCCTCCACCAGTGCGATGGGACCGCCCTCCACCGCCTCCGGGCTGCAGTGTCCGATGACAGGACCTGTGGATGCCCCGGAAAAACGTCCGTCCGTAATCAAAGCAATGCTGCGGCCCAGTTCCTTATCGCTGCTGATTGCCTCAGAGGTATAGAACATCTCCGGCATACCGCTGCCTTTGGGGCCTTCATAGCGGATAAATACCGCGTCTCCCTTTTCCACCTGATGCTTCAGCACCGCATCCAGGCACTCCTCCTCGCTGTCAAAGGGCCTTGCCCTGAGAACTGCCCTGAACATTTCCTTCGGGCATGCGGTATGCTTGATCACAGCGCCCTCCGGCGCCAGATTTCCTTTCAGGATTGCAATGCTGCCGTCCGTTCCGATGGCTTTGTCGTAGGGACGGATAATATCCTGCCTGGTGACGTTCACGCCGTAGCGGCTGTTGAAATCCTGAAGCCATTTTTCGCAGCGCTCATAGAAACCGTTTTCCTTTAATTCCTTCAGGTTCTCACCCAGGGTCTTTCCGGTCACGGTCATGACATCCAGGTGCAGATGAGCCTTGATCTCCTCCATAATGGCAGGCACACCGCCCGCATAATAGAACACCTCTGCCGGCCAGCGTCCCGCCGGGCGTACATCCAGAAGATAGCGTGCCCCCCTGTGGAGACGGTCAAATGTATCGCCCGTAATCTCGATACCGAACTCATGTGCGACAGCCGGAATATGGAGCAGGCAATTGGTGCTTCCCGAAATTGCGGCATGAACCAGAATCGCATTTTCAAAACTATCCATGGTCACAATGTCACTGGGACGCATATTGGGCATGGTGGCAAGCTTCACTGCCTGTTCTCCCGCCTGGCGGGCAAAGTTTAACAGATCGGGACTGTTGGCCGGCATCAAGGCGCTTCCTGGCAGGGCAAGCCCCAGTGCCTCCGCCATAATCTGCATCGTAGAGGCCGTACCGATAAAGGAGCAGGCGCCGCAGCCCGGACAGGCATTGCATTTTGCCCAGTTCAGCTTCTCCTCGTCAATCTCGCCTCTCTGATATTTTGCGCTGTACATCCCCAGCTGTTCCAGAGTCAGCATCTCGGGACCCGCGCTCATGGTTCCCCCGGGCACTACCACCGCCGGGATATCCACGCGGGCAAGCCCCATCAGGTTGGCAGGCATTCCCTTGTCACAGCTTGCCAGATAGACACCGGCATCAAATGGTGTGGCATTGGCATGGATTTCAATCATGTTGGCAATCATTTCCCGGCTGGCCAGGCTGTAATTGATACCGTCTGTCCCCTGGCTCTCCCCGTCGCAGATGTCCGTTGCATAATATCTGGCTCCATGGCCGCCTGCAGCCTCGATTCCCTTCCGTACTTCTTCCACCAGAATATCCAGATGCCCGCTGCCGGGATGGCTGTCGCCGAAAGTACTTTCGATCAAAACCTGAACCTTCTCCAGATCCTCGAGTTTCCAGCCGGTTCCGATGCGCAGCGGATCCAGCTCCGGTGCAAGTTTTCTCATTTTCTGACTGATTAATTCCATAAGTCTCTACTCCTTTCCGTGTTCTGTAAACCTATATTCCGTATAATTTCGGTTTTTCGATAATTTCGATTTTTCGGCGTGCAGCATTGGCAAATACGCTATCCGTATTATACTCGTGAGCGCATTCATTTGCCGCTTTCTGTCTTTGATTTGCAGAAGCACTCACTCGTTATACATTTACATTGGCAAATGTTTTTAACGTAAGTATAAATAAGCTGTAGCTGTTATTTTCCGACAATTCCTAATTATTTGCGTTTGTGGGCGTAAACTCCTGGCATATATCGTCCTCGGCAGAAACACCTTCGGATAAAGAATACACTGCCTGCATGCCGGACCACAACCTTACGCAAAGAAAGATATAATCAATGCCACAACAAATCCCGTCGTCCCCACCAGTGTCTCCATAATCGTCCAAGTCTTCAGCGTGGTCTTCTCATCCAGTCCCACCAGAGACTTCACCAGCCAGAAGCCGGAATCGTTAAAGTGGGAGCATACCGTGGAGCCTCCAGCCACAGCCGCGGTCACGCAGGCAAGATAAATGGGTGACAATTCAGAGATACCCGGCATTGCGGCTACAATGCCTGCTGCCATTGTCATGGCCACGGTGGCGGAACCTACACAGATACGTACCAGCGCGGCTACGATAAAGGCTACCAATACCAGAGGAAGGCTGGCGGATGCCACCGCGTTTCCGATTACCTCTCCAAGCCCCGAGTACTGCAGCATATAGCGGAGCACGCCGCCGCATGCCGTCACCAGAAGGATCAGTCCGGTAGGCTCCAGGGACTTCGTCATAATTTTCTCCAGTTCGGGCAGTGTATATCCATGTCTGGTTCCAAGCAGGAACATCGCCACCAGTGTCGCAATCAAAAGGGCTACAAAAGGCTGCCCAAGGAATGTCAGCACCGGTTCAATTCCGGAAAGCGCCGGAATCACGCTGGCCAGGGATTTCAGCACAATCAGGACAAGGGGAATCAGGATAATGCTAACCACCGTTCCGAATCCCGGCAGCTTCGACTCATCAAAATCCTCCTGATTTGCCACATGCTCCGGAATCGCCACATAATACTTTTTGCCGCAGACGGCTCCCCATATGGGCCCTGCCACAATCATTGCGAAAATACCGCAGAAAACGCCAATCAGAATCACCCAGCCAAGATCCACACCCAGCATGGTTGCCACCAACACCGGCCCCGGAGTGGGAGGAATAAAGGCATGCCCCACAGCCAGGCCTGCCAGCAGGGGAATCACGTAAAACAGGGAGGATTTCTTCGTCCTCTTCGCCAGGGAAAAGGCAAGCGGAATCAAAATGATCAGGCCTGCGTCAAAGAACACCGGCATGGCGATAACCAGCCCCGTAATTCCCAACGCCCAGGCCGCTTTCTGGTCACCGAATTTGTTCACCATGGTGACGGCCAGCGTCTGGGCGCCGCCAGAAGCCTCCAGAACCGCTCCAAACATGGAGCCCAGGCCCACCAGAAGCGCAATTCCCTTTAATGTATTGCCGATTCCGTCATCCACCGCCGTGACAATGTCAGAAAAAGGCATCCCGGCTATCAGACCGATGGCAACCGCCCCGATCAAAATCGAAAGCATCGCATGTACCTTAAATTTAATGATAAGCAATAAAAGCAGAGCCAGGCCAATCACCGCTGCAATTATCAGCCTGGTAGGGTTCAATCCTACAACAGCTTCCATATCCTATTCTCCTTATGGTTTTATTTGTTTTGTTTGTTTTGTTTGTTTTACTTCGTCCTTATAACATCTGACGTCTGATGTATTTATGATTTTATTATATAAACAATCTTTAAAATAGTCAATATGTCTGATGTATTTTCTTGTCTTTCTCTGTTTTCAATAAAAAAAGGTGGGGTTCATGGCCGAATCCCACCTTACTTTTGTGAATTATTACCATATGGAAACTGTTTTTTCGCTTTTGCAGTCCTGTCATCAGGCAAACTTGTCTGACCTATTTGCATTTACCCGATTTGTTTCTATTGCCCTGACCAATTTCTATTTACCTGATCTGTTTTTATTTACCCGATCTGTTTCTATTGACTCGCCCCAATTTCTATTGCCCTGATTTGTTTCTATCCGCCCAAACCAGCTTTTAGGAATTGTCGGAAAATA
>DKVC01000143.1:13746-18869 GCA_002490995.1 Lachnospiraceae bacterium UBA7188 | reverse complement strand
AGGCAAAAGCCCGGAAATACAAGAAAATTAGCAGCAAACCCGCAGCGGTTATTTGTAGACACTTCCTTAATATCTTCAGATCTCCCTGTTCTGCCCCGGATAAGTTTCATGCAAAAGAAATTGCCGTCTGCCCGTTATGGTCTTACATCTTCTCGGGAGCCGAAAAGCCCAGCAGATCCACACAAGTCTCCAGCACATCCTTTGTCAGGGCCAGCAAACCTACCAGGCTCCGGCGTTTTGCCTCATCCTCCTCAGCCAGAATCCTGGTCTCATGATAGAAATGATTAAAGGCATTGGCCAGATCATAAATATATGCGCACACCTTGTGAGGCGCAATCTCATCCGCCGCATTCTGAATCATGGTATTGAACTGCACCAGGGCCATCTCCAGCTCTTTCTCCGAACTGCTCCCTGCTTCCTGAAGCGCAAGCTCCTCCAGGCTACCGCCCTGCTCCGCGTATTTATTCAGGATAGACTTGATGCGGACGATTGTATACAAAATGTATGGCCCCGTATCTCCTTCAAAGGATGTAAAGCGGTCAATGTCAAACACATAGTCCTTGGCAGCCTGGTTGGAAAGATCACCGTATTTCAGAGCGGAAAGGGCCACCGTCTCTGCCACCGCCATCGCTTCTTCCTCCGACATCTCCCTTCCTTCCCGAATCTTCCGGTACATCTCTTCCTTTGTCTCCTGAACCAGGACATCCAGCCGCATTACGCCGCCGTCCCTGGTCTTAAAGGGCTTTCCGTCACTGCCGTTCATGGTGCCGTGTCCCAGGAATTTCAGCTCCGTCTCCGGCCCCACCAGCTTTGTCTTGCGGGCACAGCGGAATACCTGTTCAAAGTAAAGTTCCTGACGTTTATCCGTAATATAGATGATTTCATCCGGCGCGTACAGGCGCATACGCTCCATGATGGTAGCCAGATCCGTGGTATTGTACAGGGAGGCGCCGTCGGATTTCAGAATCATGCAGGGAGGCACCTCTTTGGTATCGGTTTCCTCCTTCACGTCCACCACCAGAGCGCCGTCGCTGATATAGGCCCAGCCGCCCTCCTTCATGTGTGCCACCATCTCCGGAATCAGATCATTCACATCGCTCTCGCCCTTCCACAGATCGAACTCCACGTTCAGGCTGTCGTAATTTCTCTTCAGATCCACCTTGGACACATCCACGATATGCTTCCACAGGGCCCTGTATCCCCGCACTCCCTTCTGGAACCTGCGGGTGGCCTCCAGCGCCCTTGCCTTAAATGCGGGATCCTCCTTGGATTTCGCGCTGGCAAGGGGATAGATTTCCGCAAATTCCGCCTCGGTAATGGGCGCTTCCTCCGGGTACTCTCCCTGGTAGCTTTCGTCAAAGTACGGCAGATCCGGCTTGCGCTCCTGCAGCTCCGTGATCACCATGCCGATGGGCGTGCCCCAGTCCCCCAGATGCACATCGCCGATGACCTCATGGCCGACATAGCGGCAGATGCGCTTGATGCTCTCCCCGATGATGGCCGGACGCAGATGGCCTACATGCAGGGGCTTAGCCACATTTGCGCCGCCGTAGTCGATCATGATTTTCTTTGGCTTTTCCAGCGGTTCCAGTCCGAATTTCGGTTCCGTCCTCATGGCTTCCACTGCTTTCAGCAGGAATCCTTCCGACAGCTTCAGATTCAGGAATCCCGGCGCCACTGCTGCCGCTTCCTTAAATACCCTGCTGTCCGCCAGCCGGGCCGCCACCTCATTTGCTATCATGATGGGCGCTTTTTTATATTTCTTCGCCCCCGCCATGGCGCCGTTGCACTGATATTCACACAGGTCCGGCCGGTTTGACAATGTCACCCTGCCCAATGCGGCATCATAGCCCGCCGCTTCAAAAGCCTTTCCCATTTCTTCCGATAACAGGTCTAAGATCTTCTTCATTCCGTCTCTAAAGTCCTTTCTGACATTAAGTCAATCTGCTTACCGTCTATATGCTCCTTTCCTACTATACACAAATTTATTCCGCTCTGCAACGATTTCTTTTACTCCAGCATCATCTTGATGATCTCTTTGTCGGTCTGGTGCATACCCACCTTTCCAATGTAGCCCACGCAGCTGATGGTCTCCCCGGCATTTTCCTTCAGAATCCCGGTATAGGCCGCATACTGCTTGTCCTGCATGGCAAGGTAATGCGCCATCATGGCGGCGTCAATGCTGGATGCGATCTTGGCCGCGCAGGAAATCTTGGCGCCGTCGCAGATAATTCCCGGAATGTTTGCCAGTGTATTGTCAATGGTGGCTTTGATCTGGGCCAGGCTGCCGCCCACCATATAGGTAATAGCAGCCGCCGATGCGCAGGATGCCGAAACCGCGCCACAGAAAGCGGATAGTTTTCCGATAAATTCTTTCTGGTAAATCGTAAGCAGGCTGGAAAATACCAGTGCGCGGTACAGTTTTGCCGTGGGAATATTCTTCTCCCTGGCATATACAATCACGGGAACGGAAGACGCAATTCCCTGGTTGCCGCTTCCTGAATTGATGATAACCGGCATATCGCATCCTCCCATGCGGGCCTCAGATGCCGCCGATGCGTAGGCTTTCATCCGGGTGACGATTCCGTCCGCATAGGATTCCCGGATGACCCGTCCTATCCCCAGGCCATAATTTCCGGATATGCCCTCGTATGCAATATCCATGTTGAACCGGATCTGGCGCTCATAAATGTCCCTCACCAGCGACAGCTCCACTTCGTCTGCAAAGGTTTTGATGGTCTCCAGAGAAAGACTGGAGCGGTCTGTGGAATATCCCCTGTCTGCCAGTTCCTTCGGTTTCTCGAAGATCACCTGACCATCCCTTTTGATGGAGACGATATTGGTGTGGATATGCCTGACCTCCACCTCCGCCGTGTGCCCCTGCCCGGAAAGTTCGATGATAAAATGCAGGGGAATCTCCGAGTCCAGGAATTCCACTGTGCAGCATTCCTTTTCCAGAAGCTCCCTGGTGCGCGCCCTACCTGCATCGTCCACCTTCTCCAGCACTTCCATTCCGGCGGAAGGGTCTCCCGCCACGCTTCCCAGGATACAGGCCGTCGTGATGCCTGTCAGCCCTCCCGAGCCGGGGATTGTGACGCACCGTACATTTTTAATCATATTTCCGGAACATCTCGCGATGATTTTCTCCGGCTCACAGCCCAGGGCCTCCCTGCCCTTCGCAGCGGCATAGGCCAGTGCTATGGGTTCCGTACACCCGAAGGCCGGAACCAGTTCTTCTCTGATGATACTGATGAATTCTTCCTGTAGTGTTTTTTCTAACATGGCTCTCCCTGTATCTCACTTTCTTTTGTGCGGAAATAACTTGATATTGCGATTCATTGTGCCTGAAACTCTGGTATTGCGGTGATTGTTATTTATTATAGTAGCATGTTTTAGAGGGTACTGCAAGGGGATTCTGCTGTCCGGGTATAAGTATATACTTCAGACCGCCAGGATTTGCAGGGATGCCTTTGGGAAAATACCAGACTGGCGGTCTGCAGTCTGGTTGTGTTGAAAATTTAATCGGCATGCAGTATAAATTGCTTTTTTCCCAAAAATAACATATACTGATTTCATATAAAAGATAGGAGAATGAAACATGAAAAAAACGGTAATCGTCAACATTTACAACTTCATCCGCATGTCCCATGTGGAGCCCAGCGTCTTCATTCCAGATGACTTCGAAACCGTCCAAAACCAGATCACTTTGATCAGGCAGTACGGTTTCCCGGCAACCTACGCTCTGAAATACGATGCTCTCATGGAACCCCGCTATCAGGAACTGCTGAAAACCTGCGCGGATATCCGGGATGAGATTTCCGCCTGGTGGGAAATCACGGAGCCTCTCTGCCAGAAAGCGCAGGTCTCCTTCCGGGGAGCCTGGACGGAAGAATTCGACGAACGGGTGAACAGCGCCTACTGCATCGGCTATACCCCGGAGGAGCGCAAAAAACTGGTGGACGCCTACATGGAGGACTTCCTGCAGGTATTCGGCTTCTATCCCAAAACCATAGGTTCCTGGGTACTGGATACGGTAACTGTCGCCTACGCAGCCGAAAAGTATGGTATTGTGGCCAGCGCCATCTGCCGGGATCAGATGGGGACAGACGGCTTCACCCTCTGGGGCGGCTATCCCAACGGCATCTATTATCCCAGCCTGCGCAACGAAAATATTCCCGCCAATACTTACGGCGGGCAGCTTCATGTCCCCATGTTCCGGCTTCTGGGGCCTGATCCCATCTACAATTTCGAACAGGATGTGCGCTCCGGCCTCCACGGGGTCTACACGCTGGAGCCCTCCTGGCTCATAGGGAGAAACGAAAAGTGGATCAACTGGTTTTTCGGATGTCTCACGGAGGAGGACTCTCTGGGTCCAGGCTATGCCCATGTAGGACAGGAAAACAATTTTCTCTGGGAAAATATCAAACCTGGCATGGAACCTCAGCTGAAAGCCCTGAAAGCTCTTCGGGAAAAGGGAAAGATCCGTATAGAGACCATGGCGGACAGCGGGGCATGGTTCAGAAACACCTACCGCCTGACCCCGCCCATGACCTTCCAAGCTTCCGGCGACTGGGACACAGAGAAAAATCTTTCCGCCCAGTGGTATGCCTGCAATAATTACCGTCTGGGCTTCCTGGGAGAAGAAGGGCACCTGCGTATCCGGGATTTCTTCCTGTACCGCGAAGATTACCCCTCCAGATATCTGGAAAAACCCATGACAAATACGAAGAGCACCTTCGACGCGCTTCCGGTGCTGTTTCCTCATATTTGGATTGACCAGTTTGGTCAGCGCCCCTATATCCGATTGCAGGATGAAAACGGCAGGGAACCCCGGGGAAAGATTTCCTGGCAGGTCCTGGACGAGCTTACCGCCCGGGCAGTTCTCTCGGAAGAAGGCTCCGGAAGACAGCTGGCCTGCTTTACCATGTATCCCGATCATGTCCTGCTTGAGGGAAATTATCGCTTATGCTTCGATACGCTTCCTGTCTTCCGCTCCATTGAGGGGAGAACGGAACCGGCGGAAACACTGGCGCCAGAAATTGCCCGCGCAGAGAATGCTGACGAAATGGTTTCTGACAGCAACGTTCCTGACAGAGCATATTCTGACGGCACTGTTCCTGACA
>DKVC01000143.1:10294-13440 GCA_002490995.1 Lachnospiraceae bacterium UBA7188 | reverse complement strand
CACTGTTCCTGACAGAGCGCATTCCGGCGGAATGGTTCTTAGCGGAACGCGCTCTGACGGATTAGTTCTTAACGGAATGCACTCTGGCAAAATGGTTCTTAACGGAGCGCACTCTGACGATACGATTTCAGAGCAGAATGATTCCACTGCCGGAAATGCCCTGTACAAAACAATGGAAGGCTCCATACAGCGGATTTTTATGGAACATGAAGGATTTTCGTATGCGCTGGATGTGGAGACCGGGCAGCTCATACAGGCAGGCGCAGACGGCGTGACTATCTGTCCGGAAGAGGGAAAAATCTGCCTCCGCCTGGGGGTACCCGCGGACAGACAGACCATATTTTCGGAAGAACTCCCGGCAGACGGCGCAGAGAATGAAATTGCCGCCGATTCTCCCACTCCTGTCCCCCGGGGCAATGAAAATGACGGCAGCCCGGCAAAGGAACTCGCCGCCGGTTCTTCCGGTTCTTTCCATCACCGCAATGAAAAGACCTGCCCTGCAGAGAGGGAAATTGCGGTTCCGGAAGCGTCTCACCACACTTCACTGGCAGCAGCGAAGGTCTTCCAGGTTCCCCCCATGGCCCCTGTCATGGAACCAAAATCCTGCCTGTTTCCGGCGGGTTCCACTCCCCGGATCCACCTGCATGCCCCGGAACCCGGAGAAATTCACTATACCCTGGACGGCACAGCGCCCACAAAGGATTCGCCCTGCTATTCCAGCCCTCTGGAGCTGAGTGGGGACACGGTGATCCGTGCAGGGCTATTCCTTCCGGACGGACGTTACAGTGAAATCGTATCATCGGAATATCACTTTACCGTTCCGGGTCTCGTACTCACCAGCAGCACCCGTTTTGATCCCAGGCCTGTATTCCGCGGAAACGGCATCGCTGATTTTCTGGAACCACTGCGGGGCTCCCTAGACTATCTGGACGGCAGGTGGCGGGGCACCCTTCAGAACCTGGAAATCTGCGGACAGCTCCCTGGTCTTATACCCGTGGAGCAGATCACCGTGGGCTTCCTCTCCCACCATCGCTCAGGCATCATTTATCCGGAATATCTGGAGCTGTACACCGGCCCGGATGCACAGCACCTGGCTTTCACCGCAAAACTGGAGATTCCATGCAGACCCTGCCCCCGGGAAATCGCCAGGCAGGATTTCTCCCTCCCTGTCCGGGAAAATATCGGTGCTTTCCGGTTTGTGGCACACAGGTATGCGAAGATGCCACAGTGGTGCTGTTACAAAGGTTCGACCGGCGTATTCACCATGGCAGATAATGTATACTGCACACCGTTATAATACGCAGTAACCAACAACAAAGCCACTATCCCTACAGTGGCAAGCCATTGGCATTATAATGGCAAGCCATTGGCATTATAATGGCTTTGAGACCGCCAGCCATATAGGTTCGTCTCAGACAGAACAGTAAATCCTGGCGGTCTTGAGTAAAATTGTAACGCCCGGCGCATCTTAAGCCTTACGCCTGTCCCGACTGATCAGCACGCCCAGGACAAAGACAGAAGGCAGAACGGACACTGCGATTGTCATGTCCGGCACCTTTAAGCCTTCCGCCTGTCCCGACAGACCAGCACGCGACTAACAAGCCCAGGACAAGTGCAGGAAGCAGAACGGACACTGCGATTGTCACGCCCGGCCTCCTTTAAGCCTTCCGCCTGTCCAGGCTGATCAGCAAGCCCAGGGCAAGCGCGAGAATCAGAACGGACACTGCGATTGTAATCCATGGATTCAGCACAAACCCGGCTGCCAGATAGCCAAAAAAGCATACCACGGCCACTAAGGTCGCATAGGGCAGCTGTGTTTCCACATGTTTCAGATGATCACACTGCGCCCCGGTTGACGCCAGAATGGTGGTGTCGGAAATCGGGGAGCAGTGGTCGCCGTACACGGAGCCCGCCAAGGTCGCTCCCAGAGACGGAATCAGGACAGCGGCGCCCTCCGTTCCCACACAGATCATTGACACAATGGGAAGCAGGATGCCGAAGGTTCCCCATGCCGTCCCCATGGAAAAAGACAGAAACGCCGCCACCGCAAACACAACGGCAGGCAAAAGGCGCAGTGAAAGATTCGCTGTTGTCACAAAATGGCTGACAAACAATCCCGTCCCGATCATTTCCCGGCACACTCCCCCCAGGGCCCATGCCAGAATCAGAATCGTCAGCGCCGGAATCATGGTTTTAATGCCATCGATAACCCCTGCCATAAATTCCCTCAGGCTCATAAGCCTTCTTGGTATGTACAGAACCATTGCCACCACCAGCGCAGCAAATGTCCCCAGCGTCAAGCCTGCGGTGGGATTTTCACCTATGGACTCCGCAAAGGAGCGTCCCTCAAAGAAACCGCCCACATACGCCATTCCCAGAATCGAACACACAATCAGCGTGAGAATCGGCAGCACAAGATCCGGCACCCTGCCCTTTTTCACCGCCGTCTGCGCCTGTGTCTCCACGCTGTCCCACCTGCCGGTTTCCCCGGCTTTTTTCATGGGGCCGAAGTCAAAATCCGTAACGCTCAGGAAAAATACCATGACAATGGTCAGAATCGCATACAGGTTGTAGGGAATGGTTCTAAGAAACGCATTCAGCCCGCCTGCTTCCTCCACCTCCGAAGCCACTGCCACCGCCCAGCTGGAAACAGGCGCGATAATGCACACCGGCGCTGCCGTGGAATCCAGCAGATAAGCCAGCTTTTCCCTGGAAATCCTGCATTTGTCCGTAACAGGGCGCATGACGGTTCCCACTGTAAGGCAGTTGAAGCCGTCGTCCACAAAGATCAGCAGCCCCAGAAAAGCAGTTGCCAGCTTGGCGCTGACCTTGTTTTTGATCCGCTTTCCCGCCCATTGCCCGTAGGCATTGGAGCCGCCGGATCTGGTCACCACAACCACCAGGGAACCCAAGAGCACCAGGAAAATGATCATATAGCCGTTTTCCCCAATCTTTCCCGCAATCATGTCAAATACATACGTGACTGCCTGCAGCACATTCCCTCCCGTGGAGAAGCAATAGATCAGCATACCCGCCAGAATCCCCAGAAAAAGGGAAGAATATACCTCTTTGGTGAGCAGGGCCAGCGTGATCGCAATCAGCGGCGGCAGGAGTGAAAGCCACCCCGCCTCTATCATTTCCAGATT
>DKVC01000143.1:6456-9998 GCA_002490995.1 Lachnospiraceae bacterium UBA7188 | reverse complement strand
CGCCTCTATCATTTCCAGATTCATCTTTTCCGTTCTCCTCTCATCCGGCTGTCAGAAAAATCCAGCCGTTTTTTGTTTTTCATCTTATCACACATCCCTCCTTTCCGCAACTATACATACTCAGCATCTCAAGCGTGCTGACCTCTCTTCTCGCCGTCAGCGCCAGCTCCCTGTACTGCTGGCCGATATTCTGAAAGCCTCCCACAATCTTTGTGATGGATTCCGAAAACTTAATCACATTCCCCACAGGAAACGCTCCCAGCAAAGCATACCCGGCAGAAACCAGATACCCTGTCAGAGACAGAAGGCTGCCTGTACACCCCTCCAAAACCCCCACCCTTCCGCTCAGCTTTTCCAGCACCGAGGCCCAGGGCATGGCTCTGTCGCTTTCCCTCACATTCTCTGCGGTATACTTTTTCATCAGCTCATAACCGTCATAGAGG
Source organism: Lachnospiraceae bacterium UBA7188 (assembly GCA_002490995.1). Lineage (GTDB taxonomy): Bacteria > Bacillota > Clostridia > Lachnospirales > Lachnospiraceae > Acetatifactor. The sequence continues at coordinate 9,555 of DKVC01000143.1, read as the reverse complement.
TGGATATCCTTGATAAAATGATAATCTCCGCTCATACAGCGCCTCACCCAGTACCAGGAAAAGCAATAGTATTTTCGAAACGTTTCTTCCGGATACGGCAGCTTTGTAGATAATAGCCGTTCCTGATAGGCCGCATTTGCCCTTGTCCTTGCAGCCGTCAGAATCCAGAGGACAATCCCCAGAACCGCTATCCCCAGATACATCCGTATGTTCCGGGAATTGATTATGATTTTTAAAATCGGATACGCTACTGCCAGAGAGCAGATCAGGTTGAAAAAGCCGGCCACAATGGAATCAAATTTCCAGAACAGGTCATAGATGCCGGCTCCCCAGCCGTGAGCCTTATCAATCCTGTCCTGCATCGTTTTCACATAAGGACTGTTCACCAGGGAATAATCCATGCTTTGGAACTTTGCAGCCAGATTTCCCTCATACACTCTTCCGATATTTTCCCTTCCCGGCCGTACAAATTCATTCCACAGAACGGAAGAAGCTATCGCCAGCAAGGTGGGAATGGCCAGGAGCAGGAGCACCACCTTCATGATCTTCTCCGCAGGCCTGGCCTCATAGAGCATCTCCAGAATATCTGCGGACAAAACTACCGTCACCGCGCTTCCCACAGCGTCCAGAAGAATCCGGATACTGTCCAGCAAATAATATGTTTTATCGATTTTGTATACATGAATTAATAAATTTTTGATATTTTTCACATTTACCCGAAACGGGAGCCTGCTTGTCAGGTCTTCTTCCACTTTATTTACCTCGCTTTCTTTAACGGTATTTCTTTCAAATTCACTGCCTGCGTGAATCCGGCTGCGTTTTCGCCTTAGGATACAATCTTTCATCTCCGGCGCAAAACGACAGCGCTGCCATCCGTACAGCAGCTGCCCGGAATACAGTGTCCATTATCCCAGGCAAAACGGCAGCGCAGCTATCTGCAACTCAGCCACCCGGAAATGCAGTATCCCTCATTCCTGTCCAAGAGCCGCAGAACTGCCCTCTCCGCCCTCCCCGGATTCCGCATAATACCGGGATTGGATCTCAAACATATGCGCGTAGCTTCCCCCCAGCTTCATCAATTCCTCGTGAGTCCCTTCTTCCGCTATCTTACCGTTTTCCAGGAACAAGATTCTGTCGGAAAATTTCGTGCTGGCCAGGCGGTGGGATATAAACAGAGAAGTCCTGCCCCTGCTGATATTCACATATTCCTGATAAACCTCACTCTCCGCAATGGGGTCCAGCGCCGATGTAGGCTCATCCAGAATCAGGATATTTCCGTCCTTATACAGGGCTCTTGCCAGCAGGAACCGCTGCCTCTGCCCGCCGGACAGCTCCACGCCGTCCTCAAAGGCTATCTTTGTCATACAGGAATCCGGGCGGATGCCCTTTTCCCGGAATACTTCTTCCAATCCCGCTTTCCGCAGCGCCTCCCAGACTTTTCTGTCATCCGTCTCCTCCGGCCTCTTCATGGAGATGTTGCTTCCCATGGGATAAGGAAAAATCGTTGCCTCCTGAAATACTACCGAAAACAAACTGTACAATGCTTTTCTGGGCAATACGGAAATATCCACTCCGTTTATCAGGATTTTCCCCTCATCCGGCTCATACAGCCCGCAGAGCAGCTTCACCAGAGTCGTCTTACCAGCGCCGTTTACGCCCAGGAGGGCGATCTTTTCCCCGGGTTGTATCTTCAGATTGAAATGCTCATATACCTTCTGCTCCCCGTAGGAAAAGCTTACATCCTGAAATTCAATCTCCGCAGGCTGCCGATACAGAGCTTCCGGCACTTCTCCTTGGAACGCACTTCTTCCATGGAATGCACTTCTTCCATGGAATGCACTTCTTCCATGGAATGCACTTCTTCCATCCTCCCGGATCTCCGGAAGCTCCAGAAGCCGCCGCAGACAGGAAGCATCCGCATTTGCCAGCTTCAAGTCGGAATAGTGATTGACAATCCCTGTTATAAAGCCTGAGAACCCGGTAATGGCGCCAAAATATACAAGGAATCCGGCCACGGAAATATTTCCCTGCAGACAGGAATAAATCAGATAACCGTAGGCAAAGCCGTTCCGCAGTATATTCAGCAGAAACTGCATACAATCTGCGGCAATCATTTTCCTGTTGCACCTCCGCTCGAGTTTTATTCTCTTACCGAATATTTTCTTTCGGAATTCCATTAACCAGTCATACATGGCAAATATCCGCACATCCTTGGCCATTTCCGTATCCTGGGATGCCCGTTTCAGATAGCTGATTTCCCTGTCGGACTGAGCAAATTCATCTCTCATGGCAAGCTGCCAGCGGTTCCGCAGCCGGAGAATTCCGTAATTTGCAAAAGACAGCAGCACCAGAACCGCTACGAGCCATGGTTTTAAAGTCCCCAGCACTGTGGAATACAGGAAAAAACAGGCTGTATTGACAATCAGTTCATGTGGATAAGCCAGCATCCGATAGCTTACAGCCCAGTCCCCGCCCTCCATACACTGATAGGCGCGTTTTATGATTTTCTTCTCATCACCGTATTCCACATACTTATAGGGGCATATAGTCTCCTTCAGCACCGCATCGCTCAACAGAACCTGCCGGAAGGTATTTTCCCAGAAATAGACCCGGTAGGATACCCAGTTTACCCCGGAATTACACAGCAAAATGACAAGCCCTGCGCTCCCAATCAGCACAAGCCCGCGGAGCAGCTCCCCTCCTTCCACCACGCTGACCACGATACCCGGCATCAGGATTCCGAAAAAGGGAAGAAGGATTCTGCCCAGCACCTCCACGGCATGGTACGCTGCCGTCTTAGGGAACTCCCGATAGAGGTAACGGTGAAAATACAGCACATTCGAGAGAATGGAATATGCCGGGGTTCTGGGGGGTATTTCCTTTCGTTTTCCCGTTTTTGTCCTCGTTTTCTTCTTTTCTTCTTTCATACCTTCTTTCATACTCGACTCCTTTCCAGGCAGGGCGATACGGCATCCCACGCGGCCGCCTGCACTGCCATCTGATGCCTGATTTATACTTAGGAACTGGCGGAAAATAACTTGTGCGCTCTGCATATCTGAAAGGTTATAGACACAGCGAAATTATCCAGGAATCTGCACA
>DKVC01000143.1:981-6154 GCA_002490995.1 Lachnospiraceae bacterium UBA7188 | reverse complement strand
GTTATTTGTAGCCATTTCCTTACGGCCAGAAACATTTGCCATATGCCTGCTTTACTTTTCACAGTCTCCCAAACAGCGGAACCGGCGGAGGAGCGGCATAACCTTCTGTGCCGGCCGATTCCGCAGCTGAAGACTGCAGGCAATCTCTCTGCCTTCCTAATACATGTTAACACAAAACGAAAAAAGAACCGAAGTTTTGCACCAACGGTTCTTTTTCTGCACGAATGGCAATGAGCCACTCACAAGATCATCAGATTATGCCTTTATTCTGTCAAGTTCCGCAAGGCTTACACCCAGGCTTGACAGTCCGTGCCTGTCCCATCACAGCGGAATCAGCACTTCCGTCGCAAATACATTTCCCTCATTTTCACGGGTACGGTATCCTTTGTATTTCTGGATCACCTTATCGATCCGCTGCAGCCCGTATCCGTGACTGTCCGACAGCTTTGTGGTAAGGTAATGCCCGCCTCCCCTGCGATAAGTGCCGTCAGCGGAATTCATCACATAGATATAGAGATTCTCCTTTGCCCTGGCTATGTATAAGCGGATAAAACGCTGCTGTGGCGGCACTTTCATGCAGGCTTCCATGGCATTGTCCAACAGGTTGCCGATCATGACGCTCAGATCCACATCCGCGATCGGAAGACTTGAGGGCACTGCAGCCGTAACATCTGTCCGGATATCTTTTTCCCTGATTATGGACAGTTTGCTGTTCAGTATGGCATCCAGCATGGAATTTCCGGTTCGCAGTGCAATATCTATCGTATTATAGTCTTCTGTCAGCTCCCGGAGATAGTTCTGCAGCTGTTTGGTCTGCCCCATTTCCAGATAAGCCTGCATGGTCTGGAGATGGTTCTTGAAATCATGCCGCCACCCTCTGGTCTGGCGGTAGAGATTGTCTACTTCCTGACAGTGCTTCTCGGTCAGGTCATTCTGATAACGGGCAATCTGCTGTTCCACACTGCGGCGGATATAGAAGTGAATTCCTGTCATCGCAGCGGGCACGGCCAATATTATCAAGAAAATTAATAACCAGTTCATACCGCCTCCTAGCATATATTTTATACTGCACACCGCTGAAATTTGCAGACATTTCCTCAGGGACTGCCGGAAGTTTGCATCCACATGCGACATTCAGCAGGCCAGATCCAGGATATCCGTTTTGGCGCTGTATAAAAGCGTTTCAGCATTCAGCATTTTCTCCGGAACAGTTTCATAAATCCCTCGTTCACCGCCCCGTACATCCTGCGGCTCACCGGCACTGCTTTTCCGTTATCCATTATGATATCCTGCTTTCCCATTTTGGATATCCTGCGCAGATTGATCAGATAAGAACGGTGACAGAACATGAATCCCCCATATTCTTCCAAGCGCTGTGCCGTTTCCTTTATACCGATTTTCAGAGAAAACGTCTCCGTCAGGCACACCAGTTCGCAGTAATGCCCCACTGCTTCCCCGTAGAGAATCTGATCCACGTCCGTTTTGATCAGCCCTTCTTCCGTGGGAAGCAGTATGAGCCTGCTCTCATCCTCTTTCCTTGAAAGACATTTTTCCAGGCATTCCCATACCTTTTTCCGGTCAATAGGTTTCAGCAGATAGTGAAGCGCCTCCACCTCGAAGCCTTCCTGCATATAATCGGCAATTCCGGTGGTAAAAATGATGTTCACCGTCTTTCCCTTTTCCCGCAGCTTCCTGGCCAGGCTGACGCCGTCCGTTCCATCCATGCAGATATCCAGAAAGAGAACGTCAAAACGCTGATCTTCACACCATGTAAAGTAGAAAGCGTCGCTGCTGTGAAAGGTTTCCACCTCTGCGTCCACGCTTTTATGCTTTTCCCATTCCGTGATATATTTCACAAGGATGTCTCTGTGTACCTGTTCATCATCCACCACCGCAATGTTGAGCATACTGCATCATCTCCCTGAAAATAATAGGTCATATAATAAAAGTCATATCTTAAAAAATCTAAAAATATCCTGGAGCATTGACATCTAAGTACTTCATAACTATAATAAACTCAGAAACAGTGTACTGTTTCTGGTGGACTAACACCTGAATCCGAATCTCTCACCGGACAAATGTGCCGGACGTTGGCGGACAACAGAAAAATCCGAATCTCTCACCGGACGAATGTGCCGGACGTTGGCGGACAACAGAAAAATTAGTCATAAAAGAGGGTTGATAATACTGCGGTATCGTAACTCTCTTTTTCTCAATCAAGAAATTCGGCTGTATCTTATTCCTATGACAACATCCACCTTCAATCTGCTTTCTGAAAGGAACCCTATGAAGCAACTGACATACCGCAAAAAAAGAAGCGATACACGGATATTACATGCCCAGTTCAGCCCTTCTGGAAGATATCCGGAAATTATCCGGGGAATCTCACCAGATTCTTGCTGTTTTGTCAAAAACGGCTTCAAAAGAGATTCCCCTCTACAAAACGATCCGTTATACAGCAAAAGGAATCAATCTGGAAAATCTCCTCCTTCCGCCTGATTTATATGCTCTTGTGGAAATGAATGCTTCGCCCAGGCAGATCACCCCACAAACAGGCTCCCCACCTGGAACACCAGCGTCGACACCGCCCAGGCCAGCACAATCTGAAATGCCATCATCTTAGCGGTAAATTTCCAGGAACCGCTCTCTTTCCTTATCGTGGCCACCGTCGCCACACAGGGTACATACAGCAGACAGAACAGCATCAGACAGTAAGCGTTCAGAGGCCCGAAGCCCGGGTTCAGCCTGTGGATATTCTCCACAATGGCCGCCATGCCCGCATCGGAATTGGCATTGGCCACGCCGAACAGCACCGCGAAGCTGGACACCACCACTTCCTTGGCCGAAATTCCCGAGAGCAGCGCCACAGCGATCTGCCACATGCCAAGCCCCGCCGGAGCCAGTACCGGCACCAGCAGACGCCCCAGTCCCGCGCCGAAGCTCTCCGCCGGGTCTTCCACCATGCCGCCGAATCCGAAATTCAGCACAAACCATATCACAATGGAAGCGATAAAAATGGTGGTTCCTGCTTTCGTCAGATAATCCTTCAGCTTGTTCCATACGTAAATACGGATAGTTCTCGCATTGGGCCGCTTATATTCCGGCAGTTCTATCAGAAGAGAGTCGTTTATCTTCCCTTTCTCCAGCCTGTTTATCACAAGCGCCGCCAGTATGGCGATAATCATCCCAACCACATACATGGAAAATGCCGCCAGAGCCGCGCAGTCCGGGAAAAACATATCGGAAAACAGCACATAGACAGGCAGCCTGGCCGAGCAGGACATAAAGGGTGTCACCAGCATGGTCTTTCGCCTGTCATGCTCCGTCTCCAGTGCCCTGGTAGCCATAATGGCAGGCACCGTACAGCCGAAGCCCAGAATCATGGGCAGAAACGCTTTGCCCGACAGGCCCACCTTACCCATAACCGAATCCATCACATAAGCCACCCTTGCCATATAACCGCTGTCCTCCAGCACCGCCAGCGCCAGGAAAAGGATGAAGATATTGGGAATAAAGGTCAGGATTCCGCCCACTCCCGCTATAATTCCGTCCACAATCAGAGACTTAAGCCACCCCATGACTCCTATCCCTTCCAGCGCAGCCGCTGCGGTACCGGAAAAGATATCCAACCCTGCCTCGAACACACCCTTAAGCGCATCGCCCACCGTAAATGTCAGGAAAAATACCAGGCACATAATCAGCAGAAACATGGGAATCCCCCACACCGGATGAGTCAGAAGCCTGTCGATTTTGTCCGTGGAAGCGGCTTTTTTATTTTTATGAAAAAGGGTTTCCTTCATTATCTTCTCAATATAAGCATATTTGCTCTGTATGATTTCCTTCTCATAGTTCCTGTCCGCTATATGGACGACAGACATTGGGTGCTCCTTTTTCACCTCCTCGTCGTCCTCCAGAAGCTTGATGGCATGCCAGCGGGCGGAAGAATGGTCGGGATAGCTTGTCTGCATCATACCTTCCAGAGTCCGGATTTTCTCTTCAATCTCTTCCGGATAATCCAGAATATAATCCTCCATGCCCTCCTCGCAGTGATGGATTACGGCATGCAGCAGGATATCCAGCCCGGTGCGTTTTGCCGCCGATACGGGCACTACCGGTATATTCCCCAGCATTTCCGGCAGGCGATGCATATCAATCTCCATGCCACGCTCCTTTACCACATCCATCATGTTCAGCGCCAGCACAATGGGTTTGCCCAGCTCCAGAAGCTGGAGCGTCAGGTACAGGTTCCTCTCCAGTGAGGAAGCATCCACCACATTGATGATGGCATCTATCTCGTCATCCATGGCACATTTTCTTGTAACCTTCTCCTCAATGGTATAGCAGGTCAGGGAATAGATACCCGGGGTGTCAATGATGGTAATCTGGGTATCCTCATAGCTGGTTTCTCCCTCCACGCGTTCCACGGTAACTCCTGGCCAGTTTGCCACTTTCAGCCTGGAGCCTGTAAGCGCATTGAAAAGCGTGGTCTTGCCGCAGTTCGGGTTGCCGATACATGCTATATTTATATGCTTTTTCCCGTTGTCATTTGTATGATGTGTCACTGCTTTACAGCCTCCTCTTCCCCTTTCGCTCCGAATTCCTGTCCATCCTGCTGAAGGATATTGCCTCCGGAAGTCCGCGCCGTTTTCGACTCAATACTGTCTTTGGAAATCCGTTCTGTTTCCGGCGCAATGCCGTCTTTGGAAATCCGTTCTGTTTCTGTCGCAATGCCTTTTTTGGAAGTCCATTCTGTTTCCGGCGCAATGCCGTCCGCGGCTTCACTGATCTCTATACTGGAAGAAATATGCTTCCCCAGAGCCAGGCGGGTTCCCCTGACCTGGATAATCAGCGCCCCCTTATTCTTCCTGTTCAGTACGTTTATAACAGTTCCGTCATTTAATCCGAGAGCCTGCAGCCGCCTGGTGATAGCCGGCTCCACATACAGCCCCTCTATACAGTAGCTGCCGCCCTTCTGTGCCTCATACAGTGTCATAAATATCAACTCTTTTCTTTCGCTAATTTTCTGCTCCGGCCAAAAATATCATAGCACGAATCATGGATTTTCGCAACCATGCGGTGACGAATTGGATTTTCTGCATCGCATTTAACGCACCTTTTATCGGAAGCGAAGAGATTGCTTCCGATAAGACATACTATAGGAAGCAAGTGCAGC
>DKVC01000143.1:0-645 GCA_002490995.1 Lachnospiraceae bacterium UBA7188 | reverse complement strand
ATAGGGATTGCTTCCGATAAGACAAATCACAGGCAGATTACCTGGCATGGCCTGATATCCGTCTCTTCTTCCGGCAGTTTTTCCACCATCTGGCACCGGTAGCCTACGGCTATGGTGCGCTGCCGCAGGCCGGGCCTGCCTGCAAGGTATCTGTCATAAAAGCCTTTGCCATACCCCAACCGCCCCCGGTATCTGTCAAACGCTACTCCGGGCATCAGCATCAGGGTACGCTCCGCAACAGAATCCGAATATTTATATTCCTCCGACCCGCCTGCAGGCTCCGGGATTCCCCGGTATCCGGGTTCCAGTTCTTCTATGGACGTAATTCTGAAAAATCGCATTTCCGCTCCGTCCTTTCTGCAATGTACTTTCGGCACATATACTTTTTTGCCTGATTTCAGCGCTTCTTCTATAATATTTAATGTAGAAATCTCACTGCCGCAGCTTACGAAACCCAGAAAATAATCCGATCTGTAAAACCATTGGTGGCCTGCTATCCGTTCTGTCAACAGCAGAGAGGCTCTTTTGCGCTCATCACTGTTCATACCGTCTCTTAATGTCAGTATCTTTTTTCTGATTTCTCTTTTTTCTTCTCTGATTTTCATCTCTTATCCTTTCATATATCTTAGGAATTGTCGGAAAATA
>DKVC01000201.1:758-11554 GCA_002490995.1 Lachnospiraceae bacterium UBA7188 | reverse complement strand
AGACTTATAAGAACGGCAACTATTGATTTCTTCATAAAGCAATGTCCTTTCAGTTAGGTTTCTTCCGGTTTGCCCATATATTATTTACTGGCAAATCAAGTATAGCACATGCTTTTACTGTTGTCTATCCTCCCACCTTCGGAACAAAATGCCCCAAGTCTAAAAAACAGGGGGAGCGGCACAGCGCCGCTCCCCTGCATGTCACAGCTCCACCAGCGCGGAAAGCTGTTTCAACAAATCAGATGGCGGATGTGGCTGGGGCGCAAAGGTGGGAGGATACTGCCTCCAGCTTTGGAGGTTAATGCTATTTAACATCATGTAACAATTCTTCCGGGGAAATCCCAAACAGTTTTGCTAATGCAATCAAGTTGCTGGTGCTGGGATCGGATGCGCCGCTTTCCCATTTGGAAACAGCCTGTCGGCTAACTCCTATTGTCTCCGCAACAAATTCCTGGGTCATTTGACAGCGCAGACGGTTAGCCTTGATGGCCTCCCCTAAAGAAACCTTTGTTGCCTGCTTTTCCTCTCGCACGTCTTTGGAGCGTATATACTTCAAAAGAGCGCGTACCAGAAGAACAACAAGGTAGATAAAGGCGGTGAAAAGAGGGATACCGATTACCAATACAAGGATTAAATGTGTTTGCATAAATCAATGTGCTCCTTTCTTTTGATGGCATCAGTATAGCGCAGACCTCAGATAACATCCACCAAGTATCGCGCAACTTTGAGTTGCAAATAGGTTGCTAAAGCAAAATTAGAAGAAAATCATCACTACCTTTGCCGTTCAACTGTACTTTTGGAACAAAATGTCTCAAAGAACTTCGCCATGACATCCTGATATTATTTCAGCAGGACAGCAAGATCCGTTTATAGTTCTATATGAGCCGCATCCGACAGCTTAGTCTTAAAAGAAACGTTTTTGGCACAGCGGCCTGAAAGCAGTCACTTGTCTGTCCAGGCATCAAACCTTTCCGATATCTGCGGGTCATACAGAGGACAACCGAAATCAGCCAAAATATCCATCAGGGCGTTCATGTCCTTTTCCTGCATGCCATAGCAGTCAAATCTTACAATTTGTTCCGTCGTAAAAATCTGGAATGCCCCATGTCCCTCTTTTTCAAAATCTTTTCCATCGTTTTGTATGGTCCAGCCAGAGAAGACGGCGGAAATTCTCTTCAGAATCCCGTCTGTCGGAAGGTTCTCCAATTCTTCCATCAGCTTCCCGTCACAGCACGCCGTTGTGTAAACTATCGCGTGATTGTGGGCGACATTATCTTTGTATTTCCAAAAATCCAGTTCCATGCTCACTTTAAAGCCCTCCCATTCAGATTAACAGCCCCCGGTTATTCTATTTGATTGTATCATGAGCCTGCATTCCCCTTCAAGCCGTTTTCATGAAATAGCAGGGGTTTTGTCGGAAAAACCGATCTTTGTCAGTGCAGGCATAAGGAATCCTTTGACAAAGAAGTCCTTCTGTTATATAATCAGTTCAACCAATCGTTATTGTTTACTGATTCGGCTTATGGCGGATCATAAGAAGAAAATTCCTGGGAACAGGTTTTCGGAAGACAATAGGGGTGGACCACGGAAACAGGGTGCCTGCAGGAGATATGCAGGTGCTTTTTTTGTGGGAAAATATCGGAAAAGGAGGGAGTATTGAAAGGAAAGCGTCCATACGGCTCAAAAGATGACGGACCGTTCAGGACCGGCCTGCCGTATCTTCATATGGGCAGGCAAAGGGAAGACTGGCATAAGGAGGCAGCCATATTTCCACCAGGCGGGAGATGTGGCTGTTTCTTTGGCTAAAAAAGAAGATCGGGATGAAGAAAGGACAGAGGAGGTAAGAGGATGACTATAGCAGTGTGGACAGTGATCAACTTGGCAGCAAGCATTTTTATGTGTTTTATCCAATTATACATGAGCAGGCAGTATAAAAACCTGGGATGGCAGGAAATCAGGTTCAGGGTTTGGGTAGAAAGACAGAGAGGGCATTATGGCAGACGGGCTTGTTATTGCTGTATGGACATATTCTTCAGGGGTTCAGTATACCTTATGGTCATTTCAGGGAAAGATTACGAGGAACTTAGCAGGTGTTCCTCGGAAAAAACCATGGCATATGTCAGGGAATTCCGAAAAAGATATTTCAGTCCGGGCTTTGAGAAATATGAGTTCTCGCTTCATGAAGCCGACTGGGACAGGAAGGACAGAAAGAGATGCCTGAAAGAGCTGATTTTCCTGTTCGTTACATTGGAAGCATTAACCTGCATCCTGATATTGCAGGTTTGAGTCGCAATGCAGCCGTGGTTCTTTGGCTGCATGTTCATTTTGCAGAAGAAAGGAAGGACATTATGCATTTGTTAACGCTGGCAGCCATAAGGATTTCGGCCGTTCAGGAAGACAGGGAGTCAGACAGGATGATTGCTGAAGCCTTAGGGAAACTGAAGGCGAAGAAAGCGTCAAGAATTAAGCAGATGCGGCATCCGGGCAGAAGCCGGGAGGCGCATCAGGGAAGCGAGGCGGAAGGACATGGGAAACAGAATATACATACTCTCATCGAAGGATAAGGGCAGCATGAGAATCCGCGGTGTGGCGGAGGATGAGACATGGCTCTGTGCCATGGCAGCGGTATTGATCAGAAACGGGGAGATGGGGTACGGGGACCTGGAAGGGGAGCCTGCATGGGAAAGCCTCAGGCAGGATTTCATTTCGGGAACGCCGGACTGGGAACGTCTCCCGGATGGCTGCGTGGAAATCCGCAGGGATGTGAAAGAAGCATGGAGGATGATGCCGCCGGACAGGATTCAAGGGGCCGAGGAGATGTACAGGGAGCTTACGGAGGCGGAGATTATGAAGCTCGGGCTTGAAAGGCGGAGTCTTGTATGGTCAGTGATGGAAGTAGGAGCCGGCAATGAATTCGGGACTTTTTTCCTTCCTGGCATCGGAGACAGGCTGGGACTGGAGAAATGCGACGGGTTCATGGAAATGATGCGCGGTACGTGCGGCGGAGAAGTGAACGCAGGGGTGTTCGTCTACCGGTCCGGAGCAGGGGATGCCGGGAAACCCGACAGGAGAGAGCTTGACACCATCAAGCGCCATGAGAAGGAAATCGAAAGAAGATATGGCACGGATGAGATCATGTCGGATTTCTTTGGGTTTCGCTATTTCAGGAAGCAGTGACCGGCAAGGAACATTATTCTCGGACCGTGTAACGCGCGTCCCATAACGGCTGCCATCAGCGGTTCCGGGCAAGTACATCATTGGAAGGAAATCAAAGAGGGGTTTAGGTGTCACAAAGGTACCTGGAGGGCACAGGGATCCGAAAATCCAGCGGGATCCCGGCTACCGGCAAAAAGGAGGACAGTGTGGATGGAAACGACAGGAATCATAAGGAAAATCGATGACCTCGGAAGAATCGTCATCCCAAGGGAGGTCAGGAAACGGCTTGAAATCAGGGAGGGCCAGTCCATGGAGATCATTACGGATGATGAGGGCAGGGTCATCCTGCAGAAATACAGATATGAGGAGGACATTTATGGAAAAACAGGACAACAGGACGATTGTATCAGTCCGCCTTACCCGAAGGCTGTGCAGGCGGATAGGGAAGATGGCTGAAAGGAGGCATATTTCCCGGGACGAGCAGGTCCTGCAGCTTATAGAAAGGGGATTAAGAGAGGGATGCCTTAGGAACCGCAGCCGGACCAAAGCGGCAGGCCTTGCCGGGCATATCAGGAAAATGAGGGGAGGATCAGGAAAGAAGGCTGCGTCATACAGGGGACACGTATTCTGGTGCGGCAGTGTCCGGTTTTCGGACGGGAAAATTGAGGAGGTCCATTCATACCAAGAGGCAGAAGCGGCTGATTTCCATACCATGTTCTATTTTTCACCGGAACAGGTCTCCAGGATGGAAAACGGAGAAAGCGGATTTTTCTGGGTAGAGGAGGACGGGAAAGTAAGGACAGACTGGGGAAGGCCCGCGAGCAGGGACATCAAGCAAAAAATCAGGAAGCAGATCAAGGTCACCAGAGCAGGAAAGATTAAAAAACCTACCATAGGAACAGACGGGAGGGAAAAGTGTGAATAAACGAATCCGGAAGCCTGATGGCAAACGAAGGAAGCGATTCTTTTTCTGCCCGGCGGAAACCGGACGGCAGCCGGGCATGGAGGAGGTTCAGATGGAAGAGAGGACAATGGTTAAAGTTTTGGCAGGAGGAAACGGCGTGTACATAAGGACTGTATCAAGGAGGTTCAGATCCCCATGCAGTTTTCCCGTAGAGGAAGAACAGCTCAAGGAACTGCAGGAGAAAGGAAGATGCAGTGCGAGGAAAGGGTACTCTGCAGCCGACATGGCAAGATTTGTCCTCCCGTTAGGGGAGGACTGCGTGCAGATCGGATTCATGTGGCTGGAAGGAACAGGGGACGGATGCGTCAGCGGCTATGCGGAGACGGTGTTTCTGCTGTACCAGAAGTTCTGGGAGTGCATTGAAGCCTGCAGGCTGGACGGGAAGGAGCGCAGCCTGCTTTCAGTACCTGTGCGCAGGCGCCCGCGGATTGAGATCATAAGCGGGCGCAACTTAAGGGAGGTTGCAGGGAACAGGACAGTCCGAAAAAAATTCGGAAGGTTTATCAGCAGGAAGCTGAACTGGCCCCAGTATCAGCGCATCGTCCTGTCGGATGACCGCGAACCGTACAGCTTCGGGTTCGCGGGGTATACCACGGAAGGGCTGGGGATGTGCGGCGGCATTATACTGCAGGGGCAGGATGATTTAAAGAGCGCATCATATGGGATACATACATGAAACGCGCGGGGATTTTGCGGATGAGAGGAATCCTGACGGGAAAGGAGGACGCCATGGATAAGGAGATAAGCGAGATACTGGTGGAATACGGGACAAATGAAAGGCTGGACAGGATAGCCCAAAAAGACCTGGGATACATGGAAATATCGGAGGAGCTGGACAGGATGCTGCAGGAGAAAGAAACGCTGTCCCTAAAGCTGGGGGAAACCGAAGAAAGGATATCTTCGCTGTACGGCGAAATGATGGCCTGTTATACAAAGATAGCGTACCGGCAGGGCATGAAGGACAGCGGGGAGATACTGAAGAAATGCGGCATCATGCCGTGCGGCAGGGAACTGCAGTGAAAGAGGCGGCAAGACGGCTTCACTGCATGCCCCTGTTTTCCTTAAGCAGGGATATGATTTGGGCGATGGAGGAGATTTCGCGTTCCGTCAGACCTGAAACGTCAAGGGTGCAGCGGCAGTCGTTGCCAAGGAGATAATCGCAGGAGACATTGTACAGCCTCGCAAGCTTGAGCAGGTTTCTGTAGGATGGGTTCTTTTCGTCCAGTTCGTAGCCGGACAGGGAGCTTACCGCTATTCCGAGCCTGCCGGATACCTGTTTCAGGGACAGGTTCCTGCCCGTGCGAAGTTCACGCAGCCTGTCGCCAATTCCGAGTATTTCCATGATTTTTCCCCTTCTGGTAAAATTTATTCTGCCATTAGTGTACCGTAAAATAATTTCCCATATGTGGAATTTATTACGCTTATGGCGGAAAAAGAGATTGCACCATGGCGGCACGTGTGATATTCTGAAGACGTATAAATCGGTAATATGCCGCATGCAAAAGGTCGGGGAACAGGAGGTAATATGTTGAATCCATACAGATGTATCCGGAAAGATGACAGCGAGCTGACGGATCTGCAGAGGAACCTGGATAAGTTTCTGGACAGAGAGTACGACAGGATAAGCAGGAGGTGCGATGAACTGATGGGGGGAGAAAATCTGGAGGAGTTCTACAGCCTGATTCTGCAGATGATTGAGATAACGAAGATACGGAATCGGGCAGGAATCATTGAAATAAAGGATGAAAGGACGTGGTGGCATACATGAACCGCGTGGAGGGAGAAAAAGGCCGGCATTCAGGGGCAAGGGGAGGCAGAGCAGAGAAAGGGACACAACCCCGGCCTCATTCCTGATCTCTGCCCTGGCGGAAGAGGGAGGCGAGCTGGGCGAGGGCGCTGACTTCCGGGTCAGTCAGCCCGGAGACATCAATGGCAGGGAAACCATCGCTCCCGATAAGGTAATCACAGGAGACATGGTACATCCTTGCGAGCCTGACAAGGTTCTTATAGGACGGCGTCTTGACATCCAGTTCATATTCGGAAAGCGCGCTGACGGATATTCCGAGCCTTTCGGAAACCTGCTTCAGGGACAGGTTCTTTGCAGTCCGCAGCGCCCGCAGTCTCTCACCCATACCGTATATTTCCATGATGTTCTCCTTCCAGAGTAAATTATTCTTCTATCAGTGTACAAGAAAAGGATTCACTATATGCGGAAATAATTACACAGATAGCGTAAAAGCGGATTGTGGCACAAGTTAAAGTGTGATATGCTGTTATTACAAAATGACCGTCACCGAAGCCGGCTCCATCTGAAGAGCAGGATGACGGTCCATAAGGGGGAATGGTATGATGAATGAAAGAAAGGATGTAAACGAAGTATGCCTGGTAGGAAGGCGTGTTACGGATTTCCTGTTCAGCCACAGTTCCTGGGAAACGGATTATTATGTGGCTGATTTTGTTTCCGAGAGGCTCAGCGGGATCCAGGACAGGATTCCCGTAACGGTTTCGGAAAGGCAGCGGGAGATGCTGTCCAGGGATCGTGACGGTTATGTGCACATTGAGGGATATTTCCAGTCATACAACCGGATCGAACAGGGGCGCAGGCGCCTGGTGCTGTCGGTGTTTGCCAGAACAGTGGATATTGCCGGGAGGGATAAGCCGGCAGAGGAGAACCGCATTTACCTGGTAGGCTATGTCTGCAAAAAGACGGTATACCGCATCACACCGGCAGGAATGCGGATCACGGATATCCTGATGGCTGTGAACCGTCCCAGAAGGGGGACGGATTATCTGCCATGTATCAGCTGGGGAAAATACGCGCGGATTGCAGCAGGATTTCCGGTGGGAGAGCGCATATGGCTGAGCGGGAGGATCCAGAGCCGCGATTACAGCAAGGAAACCAAAGCCGGGATACCGGAGGTCCGTACGGCATATGAGGTATCGGCATATGAGGTCGACAGCATGGGGACATGACATCGGGCAGCTCGCCGTGGCGGCAGTATTGGCAGGAAAATGGATTCCTGCCTTTTTTATGATGTTTGTCTTGAGAGGTTTACGATACTATGGTTCAAAAGGAGGCCGATATGACGGAAACAAGAAAGGAAACATATGAACAGCTCCTGGCCATGGGAAACACGCCGGAAGAGGCATGGGCACTGATGGAGCAGATGGATTTCGCAGAGGACTATGAGGAGGAATAATGCGGAATGGAGATGGCAGAAATTCCGGCATCATGGCAGATACGGCAGGGAGCTTTGGCACCCTGCCATTTTTTTGCACCGGAAACTTAAAAAGGCAAGGGAGGAAAGACTGGTATGGCAGAGCTGAGGAAGATTGCAGGAGAATTCAGGGATGAGATCATGGACGGAATCGCGTGGGTCGCCGTCTGGAAGACAGGGAGAAGCTGGAACGGGAGAGTGTTCTGGCTGGACGAAGACGGGATGATAGAGGACAGCGAGATGGACAGCGCCAGGGAAATTGTGGCGGAAGACGGATGCGCGGTTCTGATAAATGAGCATTACTGTGCCCACATGGGAAACGGCACGATCGGGGACATAGCAAAAGGCATCAGGTTCCACTACGGAAACGGATACAACAGGCTGGCTGAAAGCACGGCATACAGGCCGCGCCCTGCGGACTGCGGAGAAGACGGGGAATTCCGGCTTCTTTCCGGAAGTACTGACAGGTACGGCATTTATCAGTTAAAGGATGGTCCGGAACTGGACCGGTTCCGGTTTGAAAGCAGCGCATCGCTGGTACGGAGCGGAATCACGGATGGCAGCCTTGGCGCCATTCAGCCCGCAAATTATGAACTGGTCTACAGCGGGAACCTTTCAGGCATGGAAGGAACGACACAAAAGGAAAAACTTGAGGAGATATTCATAAAGCTAAATATCAGCCATCCGGAAGGGTATAAAGGGCACTCGCTTTCGGTAAGCGATGTGGTCGTAATGCATGAATCCGGGGAGAACAGGGCGTATTTCGTAGATTCCTTCGGATTTATCTTGCTGCCTGCATTTATGTGCAGACTGCTGGAACGGCATGGGATGGGATCCGGGCAGGCGGAGAAAACGGATGGGAACGGACCGGTTCCGGAATGCCGCGACCCGCAAAGTGACAGGCAGGCGGAATAAAGGAGGCCGGACGGATGGAGGAGAGCAGATACATGGGGAACATCACCATGGAACAGGAACATACCGAATCAAGGATTGTAGACAGCCCCAATGGCCGGAAAATGATCATCCCGGTGCGCAATACATCCGTGCCTGCATTCTGGGCGGACAAAGCCCTGAAAACGGCGGAAGTATTCCTGAATGTGCATGCCGCAGTTTACGGGTGGATGCCGGAGGGCATATATGTTGATGGGAGCCTTACCGCATGCCTGGGCAGGAATGTCCCGGCAGGCCAGAAGTACAGGCTCTCCATTGTAGTTGTTACGGAGGACGGCAGCGGCCCGGGGGCGCAGGATTATATAATTGATATTCCCATACTGCCTGCAGACATGCATTTCCCTGAGTTCAGGCAGTGCTTTCTGGACGAGTTTGAGGCAATGCTGGGGAACATGCAGGATATGGGGATTACGGACGTAAAAGAGTTGAAGGAGGCAGGCATATGGAAAACGGGATAAAAATCATCAACAGGGTTGGAAAAGGGCTGTCCGTAAGGACAGAAAATACCGGAGGAGGCATCCGGGTTATCGTGGAATTTCCTAAGACCAGGGTGAAGCTGTCAGCTTTAAAGGCAGGGGATACTTTCAGGGCGGACGGAGTAAGGTACACCGTGCTGGAGCACTTTGGGAACGGGAGGACGGCCGTTATCAGGGAGGAAGTGCTGGCGGAAAGCATGTCATTCAGCTCTGGCAGCAACGACTGGAAAAAGAGCCGCATCCGTGAGCGCCTGAACGGAGAGTATCTGAAAGGGCTGGAGGAAACATTCGGGGAAATGAACATAGTCAGCCATGCGGTTAACCTGACATCGCTGGACGGGCTGGGAGACTATGGGAAAAGCACTGATAAGGTGAGCCTTCTGACACTTGATCAGTACAGGCGGTACAGGGTGTTCATGAAGGCATGCCCTGACTGCTTCTGGTGGCTTGTCACGCCGGACTCGACTCCGTCCGGCCTGGGATCGAATGATATGCTGCATGTCGGCCCTGCCGGAGACGTAGGGTGTGAAATATGCTTGGGCAGCATGTATGTGCGTCCATATTTCGTGCTGTGGTCTTCGGTTCTGGTATCCTGGGATGATTAGAGGCGCCTCATTTTTCGGAGGCAGAAGCCCAAAATGGGACAAAAGAGCGGAGCCCGGCTGCCGCATGGCAGTATACAGGCGCAAAACCGGTGCAGAAGAAAACCTTTACATCAGGCGGAATGTATATTATAATATGCAATATTGATGCTTATTGTTATACTGTTCCGGCATGGTCGGCACAGGTATCGTGAATTCCTGGTAACAGGTAAAAAATTTAATGTCAGGACTGCATTTGCATCCGGGTATTATGCCCGGGTGCTTTTTTGTGCATAAATTCAAAGAAGGAGGAGGAATATGGATTGCAGAGAAATGCTGTATCAAGGGAAGAGGGCTGACAATGGAGAGTGGGTAGAAGGCTGTTTACTGATTGATTATGTGACAGGGCAGTATTTTATCCATGCCAAGGGAAACAGCTTAAATGCTGATGAAGCCGGAAACTTAAGTTTTTTTGCTTATGAGATTGATCCCCAAACAGCCTGTGAGTATACAGGGTTCAATGGGAGAAAGGGCAGGTATATTTTTGAGAATGACCTGATTGGCAAAGCCCGGAACAGGGTGGTTTATGTTAATGGCTCCTGGAGCGTGGGAGGAGACAGAGATCTTTTCTTTTTTAAAGATGAGGAGATCGTTGGGAATTATTTCGATCTGGCAGGAGAAGTGCTGTATACGGAAACAGCGCATTTTGAAGACAGTGAGACGGTGGACCGTTTCCTTGAGATGGAAAAACAGGATCCGGGCAGTGCCGTTTCATTCCTGTCCCAGTGGGACAATGGCGAAAACGATGGGAATCCGGAAACACTTTCCCGGATAACGGAGGGGCTTCTGTATGTAAACCGTGCTGAGCAGGCGGAGTATATGGCTTTATGGCAGACAGGTGTGACGGGAGTTACCCTTTACAGGCGGATTACGGAAAAGGAAGAACAACGGAATGATGGCAGCCGTGCGCTGCGGAAAAGAATGGAGGAAAAGAAATGAACAAGGTCATACTAATGGGAAGGCTCACAAGGGATCCCGAGATAAGGTATTCTGCCGGGAACAATCCGATGACGGTTGCCAGGTACACTCTGGCCGTTGACCGCAGGACAAAGGATGATGACAGTGCTGATTTCATCCAGTGCAAGGCTTTCGACAAAAAAGCTGAGTTCGCGGAAAAGTACCTTGTGAAAGGAATCAAGGTCGTGGTTGCAGGAAAGATCCGGACAGACAGCTACAAGAACAAGGAGGGGCAGACGGTCCATACTTTCGAGGTCATCGTGGAAGAGTGTGAATTCGCTGAGAGCAAGTCAGCAGGCGGAAACGGATCGTCCCCGAACAGAAAAGCACCGGCAGCAGACGGTTTCATGAACATTCCGGAAGGCATCGAGGAAGAATTCCCGTTTAATTAGAGCCGGGATGCCATAACAAAAGTCTGCAAATAAAAAGTCAA
>DKVC01000201.1:0-441 GCA_002490995.1 Lachnospiraceae bacterium UBA7188 | reverse complement strand
TAAGCCACCGGTTTACGCTGGCTTAAGGAAAAGAAAGCCGTGTTTTGTGTCCCCTACAAAGGATGTTCACATTTTAATTTTTGAACATAGCCTACAGAGCATTGGAATTCTTCGGCAATACGGCGCACGGGGATGCCCTGGGAGATACGTTCCTTAATGGCGTCTTTCTCACGGTCAGAGAATTTCGGTATCCTTCCGGCATTGCGGGGATTTTCGGCCGCCCTTATGACGGTCCCGCCAATGGACAGGGCGTAGTCCGCTGCGTCTTTTTCAAAGAGAAACCCGGCCACGACAGGCACATCCTTGCGGACGAGATATCTGAACTTTACCCCGCAGGGATATGTCTTATATTCCATCATTCCCCTCCTCCCCGCCGGATGCCTGGGGCAGTGAGGCAAGGTATTCCTTTACCCGCCCGTAATAAATACGGAGGAACTTGTT
>DKVC01000064.1 GCA_002490995.1 Lachnospiraceae bacterium UBA7188 | reverse complement strand
TGAAATGCTTGCATCTTTGCTCATAGATGAAGAAAATCTGGACAGGGCAAGGGGGATATTCAGATATTACCAGAAGCTGGGTGTCATACAGTCAGGTTCTTTTGATGAGGATAAGTGGAATCTGTATGATGAGAGGAAGCACGTCCGTTTAGAGTTTGGTTTTTCAGAGCAGGCGTTCCATGAAAACGCGGAAGGATGGATCTGCTGTACCAGGGACTGCCTGAAACAGGCTGCAAAAGCATATCTGATGTTCCAGATGGGGTCACTGTCGCTGCCGACTCTCAGGGAAATTTCAAAAGCTTTCTGCAGGATAGGTGAATCTGGGTTTGACCAGGCGGTAGAGACCCGGAACTGCATAAACCATGTATCCGGGCTGCTGCAGATCATCCCAGGCTATTCATCGGAAAGGGACGCAGTCATTGAAACTCTGGAAGAAGCGTCATCCAGGCATTTCAATAAAAAAAGCAGCCACAGGGACTTGTCAGATTTCCGATCTTATTTCAGGTTCCATGACGCCCTGAACAGTTTCTGGGCAGGGGCCGCAGAAGATGAAAAGCTGTTCTTTTTCCCGATATTCCTGTGGTGGAACCTTACGGCAGTGCTCCCGCTGAGGCCCACAGAGTTCCTGATGATGCCGAGAGACTGCCTGAAGCAGACAGATAAAGGCTGTGCAGTTGTTGTCAGGAGGACGAAGCTGAAAGGCGGCGCTTCCATGCTCACTTACAGCATAGATGGGGATTTTGTGAAGAGGACATATCCGGTAAACCGGCAGATGGCATCCGAGATCAGATGGTATCTGGAAAAAACAGATGGCATGCGGCCGTCGCCGACAGGGGCGCTGATCCGGAGGGAGGCGTGCAGCCATTATAAAAAATGGGATAAAAGGGCATCGGTTGAAACTGCATATGGGTATACAAACCTGAATGGCGCATTAAATATATTTTATCAGGAAGTCCTGGGCGGGAGGGATGATATTTCCATGATCCGCCTGGGAGATACGCGGCATATCGCGATGATGAACCTTATCATTTCCGGCGGCTCCCCTGTCGTGTGCATGGAGCTTGCAGGACATGGGGATATAGATGTGAGCTCTAATTATTATGCGAACATGGCATCCCTTGTTGAATGTGCGACTTATGACATGTACCGCAGGAACAGCAAGGGCAGCATGGCGGCAGTCCAGGGGGATCTTGCCTATTCCCTTGAGCCTGTGAAGGCGCTGACCAGGATTGAAGGCGGCTGGTGCGGGTCAGCGGCGAGAAAGGAAATGAAGGTGGATGACTGCATTCTGTCAGTCAACCAGCTTGGGGAAATAGGAGACTGCCGGAGCTGCCGTTTTTTCAGGCCTGACGTGCAGGGAATCCACCTTGACTTTTATGATCCTGTCTGTGGAAAAGAAAAAGTAAATGCAGACAGCTGGTTCCTGATGCAGATGGTTGAGGCGGTGCGGCAGGGGATTGGGCTTAAAGAAGACATAAAAACCGCACTGATAAGGCTCCAGCACAGCTGCAGCCACTACAGGCAGTGCCTTTTAAAAAATATGGCAGAGGCTGGCAGCCTTTATGGAGACACCGGGAAAAAATAAAAGCATAGAAAGGATAGGCAAAGATGGCTAGGCCAAGGAAAATGGAAACAGAAGAAATGATACGCCTGGTTGATTCTTATTTTACTACAGAAGCGGCAGGGAACCCGGCAAAACTGAAATGTTCATGCCTGGAGAAATTTGCCGAAAGGAACGGGTACAAGGCAAAGGCTTATGATTTCAGGCGCAACGCCGGGGTGCGAGCCCATATGGAAGAACTGGCGGCAATGGTTCTTAATGAAAACGGGATGCAGATGATGCTGGGAGATGCCTATAAGAGCATGGATGCCAACAGGATGCTGAAAGCCAGGCGGGATCCGGATGAACTAAGGATGGCGCTGGGCGAAATGGATGATTACTGGAAACAGGTATATGAGAGATCCGTACAGACATCAGGAAAAAACAAGGAGCTGCAGCAGAAACTCCGTGCGGCAAGGGAATCCGTCACGGAACTGGAACACCAGATTGAAGGGCTTAAGGCAAAGGGAGCGGAAAATACGGCTGCCAATAATAAGCTTATGGCAGAAAACAGGTATCTCAGGAAAATGCTGAGGACATATCTCTATCCGGCGCTTGCAAATGAAATCCTGCAGCAGGAAGAGTTACTGGAAAATGCAGATACCCGGATTACGCAGGAAGCAGGAAAACTCATTGACGGCAGGTTCCCGTCGGCATTTAGTGAAGCCGCAGCGGGAGATGCCAGGCAGGTCAGCAGCGGAGAGGCTGCGTTGGAAAAAATGTGGAAGGGATTGGAAGATGAATGATGGAAGCAACAGCAGTATCAGGGATACCGGAACTGCTCAGCCAGTGGGATCATGAAAAAAATACCGGCCTGGATCCGTCAAAGCTGCGGGTAAACTCAAACAGGAAAGCATGGTGGAAATGCGGGGAAGGACATAGCTGGGAAGCGGTCATCGCCAGCCGGAAAAAGCATGGCTGCCCCTATTGTTCCGGCAGATATCCAGTGAAGGGCATAAATGATATTCCGACTGTCTGCCCGGAAATGGCGGCAGACTGGGATTATGAAAGCAATGCGGGCACGCTGCCGGAGGATTATACCCGGTGCAGCGAGAAAAAAGTCTGGTGGCTGTGCGAAAACGGGCACAGCTATTTCCAGGCAGTAAAAATACATACCAGAGGGGGAAAATGCCCTTACTGCTATGGGAAGCAGACGCTAAAGGGCTTTAACGATCTTTATACAGAGAATCCGCCATTTCTGCAAGAATGGGATTTTGAGAAAAATATGCCTGTGACACCGGCGGATCTAAGGCTCCACTCGAACAAGAAGGTGTGGTGGAAATGCGGCCGGGGCCACAGCTGGCAGATAAGCGTCAACCACAGGTCAAAAGGAAACGGCTGCCCGTACTGCAGCGGGAAAGCCGTATTAAAAGGATTCAATGATCTTGCAACGGTTTTACCGTCCGTGGCGGGCGAATGGGATCATGAGAAAAATGAAGGGCTTGCGCCGGATATGGTAACAATGGGATGCAACCGGCGGGTATGGTGGAAATGCAGGGAAGGCCACAGCTGGCAGGCGACTGTTTACAGCCGCAGGATACATGGCTGTCCGTACTGCGGCAGGAGGAAACTGCTTACAGGGTTTAATGACCTGCTGACTGTCGATCCAGCCCTGGCAGCGCAGTGGGATTACATCAGAAATGTTGGGATCCGTCCGGAAGATGTCACGCCATGCGCAGGGAACATTGTCTGGTGGAAATGCGAAAAGGGCCACAGCTGGAAAGCAAAAGTTGCAAACCGCTCTTATGGAACAGGCTGTCCGTACTGCAGCGGCAAGATGCCTGTACCAGGGGAAACCGACTTGGGGAGCAGGCATCCAGAACTTTTAGTATTTTGGGACTGGGAGAAAAATGTGGATATAGCGCCGGAAAATGTGACCTGCAGCTCTGCCAGAAAAGTCTGGTGGAAATGTGAAAAGGGCCACAGCTGGAAGACGGCAGTTCATGATATAGTATATGGGAGCAGATGCCCGTACTGCGCTGGAAAGAAGGCGCTTGCCGGGTTCAACGATTTAAAGACCGTGCTGCCGGATGTCGCAAGGGAATGGGATTATAAGAAAAATGGCAGTCTGACGCCGGAACAGGTGACGCACTGCTGCAGCAGAAAAATTTGGTGGCGCTGCAGCCAGGGACATAGCTGGCAGGCTGGTATTGATAACCGAAAATCTGGAACGGGCTGCCCGTATTGCAGCGGCAATACTGTGCTTAAGGGAGAAAATGACCTTGCAACTCTTATGCCGTATCTTGCAGAAGAATGGGATAATGAGAAAAACGGGAGCCTGAAACCGGAAAATGTCAGCCCTGGTTCAAACAGAAAAGTCTGGTGGAGGTGTGCAAAGGGCCACAGCTGGAAATCCAGCGTATGCGGAAGGGCTTCAGGGAGCGGCTGTCCACGCTGTGCCGGCAAAACGATTGTCAGGACAAGGTTTATTACTTAAGGGGAGGTGGAAAGCATTATTCAAGAATTTAATATTAGGATTGCCGGAAGGGATTATCACTATGGACGTGATAGTCCCTTTCGTTTTTCAACCGGAGGGGCAAGAAAAAATTGAAAGGAAAAGAGGTGAAGATGGGAATTGGGGAAGCCTGTTTATGAACAAAACACGGTCAGTCATGATTATAAGTTATGGCTGGATTTTTTGAAAAATAAACAAAACCCCGGGCTCAAAAATTTCCAGTTACTATGGCCTATGTATCGGTGCCGAAAGATTTACAGAAAATTAAAAGCAAAGTGGTACTGAACCTTACGGCAAGGCAGGTTTTCTGCTTTGCCATTGCAGCCGTTACGGGGCTGCCTTTTTATTTCTTCACGAAAGATTTGATCGGGACAGGGAACGCGGGCGCCGGGATGGTGCTGCTTATGCTCCCGGCATTCCTGTTCGCAATGTATGAGAAAGACGGCCTGCCGCTGGAGCGTGTGCTGTTAAATATGATAAACGTCAGGCTGCGCCGCCCCGCCGTTCGCAGGTATGAGGTCCATAACCTCTATGACATGGCGGGGATGCAGAGCCGCCGGAAAACCCGGCGCGTCCGGATGAAGCATGGGGAAAATGGATTTTTACCGGCTGGGACGGGGCTTACCAGAATGTGACAAAGGACGAAACCGTGTATGCGCGTTTTGAAAAATCTTTGAACCAGTGTAAAGTTATTTTTTATGACGCATACGGAAAAGCAATCAGCACACAGACCGTGGAATACGGCGGGAAAGCCGAAGCGCCGGAAGCGCCGGAAAAAGCAGCGGACGCACAGCACACTTATATTTTCAAAGGATGGGATGCTGATACGGAAAACATTACGGCGGACACTGCTTTCCATCCGGTTTATGAAAGCAGGGACATTGGCGGAACCAGCGGGAACAGCGGCAGCGCTAAAACATATACGGTGACATTTATGGATGGGAATACTGTCATTGATGTCCAGAAAGTGGAAGCCGGGAAGGACGCATCCGTTCCCCAAAATCCGTCGCGTCCGGGCGAAGCATGGGGAAAATGGATCTTCACTGGCTGGAAAGGCCGCTATAAAAATGTGGCAGCGGACGAAACTGTGTATGCGTGTTTTGAAAAAAAGCTGAATACATACAAAGCTGTTTTTTATGACGCTTATGGAAACATTATAAGTACACAGACAGTGGAGCACGGCGGGAAAGCGGAAACGCCGAAAGCGCCGGAAAAAGCAGCGGACGCACAGCATACCTATATTTTCAAAAAATGGAATGCTGATACGGGGAATATTACGGCGGACATCGCTTTCCATCCGGTTTATGAAAGCAGGGACAAAGACGGATCCGGCAATGGCAGCGAAAACACCAAAACATATACAGTCACATTCATGGACGGGAATACTGTCCTTGACGTCCAGAAAGTGGAAGCCGGAAAGGACGCATCCGCCCCTAAAAATCCGTCCCGTCCGGGCGAAGCATGGGGAAAATGGATCTTTACCGGCTGGAAAGGCCGCTATAAAAAT
>DKVC01000160.1:2281-5688 GCA_002490995.1 Lachnospiraceae bacterium UBA7188 | reverse complement strand
TTCTACTGCATAAAATGGCTTGTCCGGCGAATGTGGCAGTGGGACAGGAGCCTGATCTGGTCATCGGTGGCTCTGGTTCCGCTCTCTGTGCTCCTATATGCCATCGGGCTCTACACGCCCTCCATCATCCTGGACAGTCTTCAGACCAACGAGGACTTCAACCAGATTGCGCTGATCATCACTGTACTGCTCTGCGCGACCCTCTTCTTCAATCTGGTGAAGGACTTTATCTCCCGGATAAGAGAGTTAGCTGAAAACCACAACGCCAATCGTTTCTATTGGGAAATCATGAAAGCCGAGATGCAAAAGGACTTTTTTCTGTACTATGATCCGGAATATAAAAAAATCAAGAATCGTGTAAGCCAGATTTTGGGAAATGGCGGCGACGGCAGCCCGGGACGCTTTGTCATCCGCTTTTCCGATATGGCGGCCAATGTGCTGTGCTTCCTGCTGTTCGGCTCGGTGATATCCATGCTCAGCCCCTGGATCATACTGCTTCTCGTGGCAGGATCGCTAATTACCCTGCTGCCGCGCCGCTATCAGCAGAACAGAGACCATGAGGAGCGGGACGAACGAAACGCAAACTCGCAGAAGATGAATTATCTTTCCTGGCATCTGTCCAATGAGCCCAGGGCTGCAAAGGATATCCGGCTCTACGGCTTCGCGCCCTTTCTGGACGATAAGGTTCGCGCGGTCATCGGGGAACATGTCCGGCTGCTCAGGCACCAGCAGAGGAACCGGAGCCTGTCCTCCTATGTAAGCTTCGGCGTGGGATTCCTGCGGGACGGCTGCGCTTACCTGTTCCTGATCCGGAACGCCATCCACGGAAATCTCTCATCGGCGGAGTTTGTCCTGTATTTTAACGCCATCGCAAGGCTTTCCTCTTTCATTGACGGAATCGTGCAGTACATCGGCTCCGCCCATGAGGCAGCCCTCGGCACCTCGGACTGCATCGTCTATTTTGACGAAAACCATAACAAGATGAACCACGAAGCCGGGATTCCCCTCCCGAAAGGCCGCCCTCTTTCCATTGAGTTCCGGCATGTCACTTATCAATACCCGAAAGGGGAACAGCCAGTGCTGAAGGATATCTCCTTTCAAATCGCCGCCGGTGAGAACATCTCCCTGGTAGGGCTCAACGGCGCGGGAAAGACCACCCTGGCAAAGCTGATGTGCGGCCTGATTCTCCCTGACCAGGGGGAAATCCTCATCGACGGGCATCCTCTGGGCGAGTATAATCGGGATGAACTCTATACGCTGTTTTCCATGGTGCCCCAGGACTATACGATACTGCCTACCACCATAGCGGAAAACCTGGCATTCCAGGATAGAAGCGAAATCGACGATTCCCTACTGTGGGACTGCCTGGAAAAAGCGGGAATCGCAGACAGGATCCGCTCCCTTCCCAAAGGCATCGACACCCCCATGAACAAGCAGTTCGATGAGGATGCGGTCAATTTTTCCGGCGGAGAAATGCAAAAGCTCCTGCTGGCCCGGGCCATCTATCACCACAGCAGCGTCCTCATCCTCGATGAGCCCACCGCCGCGCTGGACGCCATCGCAGAGAACCATATCTACCAAAACTACCGGGAACTGACAGAGCACACGACTTCCGTCTTCATCAGCCACCGCCTCGCTTCCACCCGCTTCTGCGACCGGATCTATCTTCTGGACGGGGCGCGCCTTGCCGAGAGCGGAACCCATGAGGAACTGATGGCCCTGGGCGGCAAATACCGGGAGCTGTTCGACATTCAGAGCAAGTATTACAGGGAAGGAGGAAATTCCCATGAAGAATAAGAAGAACCGCCGAAGCCTTAGGACGGATATAGGCCTGATCCTGCGGGGCTATCGGGTGTTGTATGAGACCTGCCCGCAGAACATCATCTGGGCGACCATAAATGCTGTGGCTCAGCAGTTTGCGCCGTATTTTACGCTCTGTCTGTCTGCGGAGATCATCAATCAGCTCATGGCCGGAGCTTCCCTTCGGACATTGCTTCTGCTGGCCCTGGCCACAGTCACAGGACAGCTGCTGTTGAATATCGCCATGCATCTGCTCTCCCGCAAGACGGAGGAAATGGGAAGCATCAATTTCGACTTAAACGAGCTGTACATGCTGAAGGTGGGATGCCGGATGCAGTACAAACATCTGGAAGACCCGGATACCGCTTTGCTCCGCCAGCAGATCCGCAATTTTTCAAACTTCGGCGGAAATGGGCTGATCCGGCTGTACTGGTGCTATCAGAGCCTGCTGAGCGCCATGGCCAATATCATTTTTTCCGTCTCTCTTACGGTGTCACTGTTCCGAACCGTGCCCCAGGGTAAGCTTACGGGATTTCTGGCATTCGTGAACCATCCGCTGTCCGCCCTTGTGCTGCTGGCGCTGATCGGACTGAACATTGGGGCTGAGATGATCAGCATCTATCGACTGGAGCCAAAGCGCACAAAGCTCTGGTCTTCGTTCAGCCTCCGTTATTCCCGCTGCCATTGGTACATGGATTTATATTCCGATGCCTTTCTATTGGGTGCGCCGAAGCTCTGCATCGAGAGATGCCGCCAGACAATGATTGATTATGATAATGAATGCCTGCGGGAAGACATCAAAATCTCTGCAAAACGCTCTGCCATCAGCAGAACCATGGAGACTGTGACGAACCTTGCGCTGTATCTCTATATCGGCGCAAAGGCCTATATCGGCACCTTCGGAGTCGGCAACTTCTTTCTCTATACAGGTACCGTAGAGAGGTTCCTAAGGGCGGTATCCGATTTCGGAAGCGAATTAAGCAGCCTCCGCCAGAACAATAATTATCTTCTGGAAGTATACCGCTATCTGGATCTGCCGGACGAGATGTATCACGGCACGCTGTCTGTGGAGAAACGGGAGGACAATAAGTTCGAGATCGAGTTCCGCAACGTCAGCTTCCGGTATCCCGGCTCGGACGCTTATGCCCTGAAAAATGTGTCCTTCAAATTCCATGTGGGCCAGCGCCTGGCATTCGTAGGGATGAACGGGAGCGGCAAGACCACCTTTGTGAAGCTCCTGTGCCGTCTCTACGACCCCACGGAGGGGCAGATCCTGTTAAAGGGCATCGACATCTCAAGATACAATTACGATGAGTATGTCAGACTGTTCTCCGTGGTCTTCCAGGATTACTTTACCTTCCACTTCTCTCTGGGCGAAAACGTCTCGGCCAGACAGGACTACGATGCCGAAAAGGTTTGGTCATGCCTGAAGAAGGTAGGCATGGATGAAAAGTTTGCCCAAATGGAGCGGGGGCTGGGGACGCCGCTGGGCACCGGATATCAGAATGACGGCGTGGAGATCTCCGGAGGGGAAAAGCAGAAGGTCGCCCTGGCCCGGGCGCTGTACAAGGACGCCCCCTACATCATCCTGGACGAGCCCACCGCCG
>DKVC01000160.1:0-1947 GCA_002490995.1 Lachnospiraceae bacterium UBA7188 | reverse complement strand
ATCGCCGAGGCGGAAGTGTACTCCAAATTCAATGAGATCGTGGGGGACAAGACGGCGATCTATATCAGCCACCGGCTTTCCTCCTGCCGCCTGGCCGATAAGATACTGGTGTTCCATCAGGGGGAGATCATCCAGCAGGGAAGCCACGACCAGCTTGTGGCAGACACCGCCGGGAAATATCACGAGCTGTGGAACGCCCAGGCGCAGTACTACACTTGACAGATACCTGTCCCTCCAGAGAGCACAGGGCGGCATCTATCCCGCTGGCGCGGTTCCGGCTCAGGAGCCGTCAGGCGCATTCCAACTCAGGCACCGCCTGGCGCTTTCCGGCTCAAGAGCCGTCAGGCGCGGATGCCGCCCCAATCTCACGGAAGAATCGAATTTTTATATTGTCGTATGCTCTTTCAACCGACTGTCAACATCCCTGCCAGCATACATAACGCGGATTACCGTCACAATAGCAGCATCTTTATCCGGAATATAGAAAACCAGATAATTGTCAACAGGCATTACCCTCAGCCCCCTGCTATGCCACGGCTCTTTTTCATAAGGTCTGAATTTCTCTGGAAATTCTTCAAGCCCTATGATATGTTCTTCTAACCGTCCAAGCTGTCCCTCCGCAGTATCCGGCGAAAACAGTTCGAAGGCAATATATTCATATATGTCTCTTAAATCGGCGTCAGCCTGATCTGTGATAACCACCTCATAAATCATATGTCATAGTCTTTGCGGATATCTGCAAATGCCTTGCTCGCAGGTTTGGTTCTGTCTGCTGCCATATCCGCATACCCTTTCTCCAACTCTGCGTTTAATTCGGCTTCACTCAGTCCTGACACATCAGCAACTCTTGCCGCAGGTATCTTTACTTCAAACGGAAGCCCTCTGTTTAAAATAATCTGTTTATAAAACATATTGATTGCATTGGACGCCGGGATGCCAAGCGCTGACAAAATGCTTTCTGCCTGCTCTTTCACATCTGGCTCTATCCTTGCGTACAAATTAGCTGACTTTGCTGCCATAGAATAACGCTCCTTTCCCAACTCCCAGTGTTCCTTTTGTCAGATTTATTATACCAATATGTGCGGACAATAGCAATACATTTTATTAGCGTGGTGCTTCGGATTTTTCTGGTGGTAAAGGCCCCTCCTGGTCCTCCAGGTCAGTCAGCCTGTACGGAACGATGCTGAATCCGCCCTCCTGCCCGATGGTAATCAGCGTGGCCCCTCTCTGCTCTGTGTCCTTATCGATTCCCGGCATGGCGAGATAGTCTATGCTGTAGCCGTAAGTCAGCCGGATGCCCTTGTATTCCAGGGACTGGTTGTTGTAATGGTCATGCCCGCAGAAGATGGCCTTGGTGCTGCCCAGCTCCACCGCCGTGTCGAAAAGCCTGCTGTCATATTCCGAACAGCATATCTTGTCAATCATGGTTTCACCGAGAATCCCATAATAGTATTTCACCTCATCGCTGCCGCTTTCATACAGGTCATTGGCCTCCTTGTACTCCCTAAGCGGGATGTGGGTGAAAATCATGGACGGTACCGCCTCGCCCTCCTGCCGCGAGAGCCTCTCCACCGTCCGTCTGTACCATTCCACCTGGTCATCGTGGATATAGTCATAGGCATTGATTCCCCCCGCCTCCACATAATCATTGGAATCTATCAGGAAAAGCGCCTGCATCAGCTTTCCGTCAGAGGCCCTGACCTCGATCACCTGGTTGCTCCTGCCATAGATGTCCGGCTGCACATAAGGATAAAGTAAATTCTGTGAACTTTTATAGGACAGCGCTTTCAGCAGCTCGTCCACCTCTCCCCGGTTCAGCGTGGCCATGGATTCCGTATCATGGTTGCCATAGGTAAAAGCCCAGGGAATCCCGGTATTTCTCATGAAGCTGGCAAACTGCATGATAGGCGCATTGTTGCTCAAAGAGAAAGACATGATTCCCATGGG
>DKVC01000053.1:14569-18360 GCA_002490995.1 Lachnospiraceae bacterium UBA7188 | reverse complement strand
ATTCTAACAGCTTAAGCAACAAGATGGGTAATTCCTTACTGGCTGTAAGGGGTATTAACCATAAATACATTGTAGTAGGAGGATAAGAACAAAATGAAGAATATTTTTGGGAAAAAAGGTAATGAAGTGCAGGAATGCAAGAGACAGGTGGCGGTGATGGGTACTTTGCTGAGCGTCCTGAGGCCGGGTCTTCCTGTGATGTACCAGTACATGGGAAATGTAATCAGGACATCGAATGTGGTGACAATACTGGAGGCATCCGTTCACCATGTCAGCTTTGAGACGGAGAACAGCATTTATACCATATCTTATGAAAATGTGGCAGCTGCAGGGTTTTAGGCGGCACGCGTAAAGCTGCTGATCAGGAGGAAAGCGATGAAGGATGAAGACAGGGACGTGCCGATGGAGCTTACGGCATATGGAATATTCAGGCAGGACTTTTTTGCGGTGGCGAAGCAGTATGGCAAATATGTGCTCCATCGCATGATTCCTGTCCCCGACTGCGGCTTTTGCAGCGAACAGGCAGTCAAAAAGCACATCCGGGAATTTGAAAAGGATGCATGTTCAGAGCAGTATGTGTTTGAAAGGCAGGAGGACTGCTTCAGCAGGCTGTTTTTTCATTTGGGGAACCCGGCGGAAGACAGGAAGAGGATGGCGGCAGAAGAAAGCGCTTCATTTACGGATGAAGAACTTCTGATGCTGTCAAGAGGGCTGCTTTCGCTGATACGTGGGACCGAACAGGCGCTGGAGCTTGCGGATTATGACCATGGCATGCACTTTGCGGCGCTGAAGGCGATGGAGAGGTACAAGAAACTGAACGACAAAGTCTGCAGCGCGGTCAGCCGGTCCAGTGAATGAAACAGAAGGAGGTATCATGGACAGGAATGAGTTTATTCATGCGGAAAAACTGTCACTGCAGGACAGGTTCCGGTTCAGCTGTGACGGCTGCGGGAAATGCTGCAGGGACAGAGGGGATATCACACTGAGCCCATATGATCTTGTGCGCATAACGGGGTATCTGGAAATCACCTTGGAGGAATTTATTGACACTTACTGTGAGGTTTTCATAGGGGAGTCTTCAAAGATACCTATTATAAGGCTGAGACACACGGCAGTCTGCGTGTTTCTGATGCGCGGGAAATGTCTGATACAGGAGGCGAAGCCTTCCGTATGCGTGATGTACCCGCTTGGGCGGATATCCTTGAAAGGTGAAAATAAAATAAAATATTTCCTGCAGGACACAGACTGCGGAAAGAAAGACAGTGAGGTCAGCGTGGCCGACTGGCTGCGGAATCTGGGGGAGGAGCATGAAGAATGTGCGGGCCTGTGGCATGAACTGATTGGAAGCGCTTCAGAGTTTATGCGCAGCATCTCCCAGATACAGGAAGAAAGCCGTTTGAGATTACAGGGAGTCATATTCGGGCTGATGTATGACGGGTATGACGGAGGCAAGGCTCTTGCACCCCAGCTCAGGAAACGCATCGATAATATGAAAGAATTGCACCAGGCATTTGCCACAGCCGTGGAGACAGGATTGGTCTCTCCCGGTGATGCAGGGGAAAGGAGAAACACGGATGGACAGGCCGATGACAACATCAGAGTTTTTTGACAGGATATGCGGAATCCTGAAAGCGGGAGGAATGATGCCCGACATAATTGACTATGCACGGGCGGATTCGCATGGGATCCCGATAAGGACATGTGAGTTCGAACTGAAAAACTGCTTTCATTTTGGAGGGAGCGAGGGGCTCTGTCTGGAACTGTGGATTGAGTATGAGGACGACAGCGGCAAAGCCGGCCTGGGAACGTTCAAGAGCCGTCATGATGACCGCAGCGCAATGCGTGCCATGTCGGTCCTCATGACGGATTTTACGATGGAAGGATATGATTACGTAAGGAAGAACATTGATGATTTTTCGTGGGAAGGGTTCCAGGTATATGTGCCCAACGATACCGGAAAGAAGTCAGTCTGGTATTATGAATGCAGCAGCGAGGAGGAAGCGCTGGCAAGGAAAGATGCACTGCTTGGAGTCAGTCCGGCTGTTACAGTCAGGGATAACCGTACGAAAAATGAGAGAACTTACAGGGCAGACCGAAAGCATGAACAGACCGGTTGAAAACTACGCACTATGAGAATGACGGGGAAACCGGCTCGCTGAGTGCCTGTATTTATGGCAATCCGGAATTATGCATTATCATGTGATTTATGATGGGATCAGATAAAGAGCCTCTAGGAGGCAGGAACATGCATACGATTCTGTTCAAGGACAAGCAGCATAAGGATTTTTACAGGGTTTTCCTGCCCAGGTGCAGGTGGCAGGATGAACGCCACAAGGCGCTGGTATACTGCCTTGGACTGAGCGCTGATACGAGGGCAAGGAGTAAGCAGATCTATGATTTTGAGTCGGGAGCAGTCAGGACGGAATGCCTGCATGAGGCCTGGCAGACCGGGGAGAGCGAAAGAATCATCAGGATGGCATTTAGCCTTTACTGTAACGGAACTCCCAGCGTATACGACTACGAGGACGGGGAAGGGCAGCTGAAGGAATGCCAGAACTATACGGCTGAGTACCTGTTCTGCTGTGGACTTGCCGCTTTTTTCTGGGAAGCGGTGAAGCTGCGGTATCCGGAATGCGCAGGCAGGAGGGTGCGCGGAATAGAATTATCCTGCCAGAAACCTTCCCCGTCAGCGAAAGTTTCCGGCAGGCATCTGGACGGCCAGGCTGGAAGTCATCACGCCTGATGCAGAGGATCTGCCCGTATTTCTGCCGGAGTGGTGTGTACATGCAGTTTTTGACAGATATGAGGTTTTGGAATGCAGGGTACAGGAAAGGGGATGCCGGAAATCCAAAAACCCCGGCATCTTATTATTGCATTGAAAGGGGACATGAAATGGAATGGGTAACATATCAGGAATATGAGAATGCTAAGGCGGAGGCCTTAAAGGGAAAGGAATTCACGGAACGCAGGACGTACTGCTGTACAGACGGCAGCATGTTTCAGGAGGTCACAGAGGATGGCGTAACAGTGTTCTGGAGCAGGGAGGACGAAGGGAAACGCAGATGCATATGCCCGTCGTGTAAAACGAAAGGATATGAGGACTTCAGCGAAAGCCGCCTGAAGGCAATCAGGAGGCTGTACAAGCTGGTTTATTGGTTTGCAGGTGAAATGCTTGAAGAAGAGGATGCGGAGAAACTGGAGGCAGCGGAGTTCAAGAGGAAATGTGAGGAGA
Source organism: Lachnospiraceae bacterium UBA7188 (assembly GCA_002490995.1). GTDB lineage: Bacteria > Bacillota > Clostridia > Lachnospirales > Lachnospiraceae > Acetatifactor. Next base: position 15,128 of record DKVC01000053.1, on the reverse strand, counting down.
ATCCGGAAAAGCTGCAGTTTAGGGTAAGCGCATATGCAAACAATACAGACGTGCTGAAAAACTGTATAAGGGAAGCCAGAGAAGCGGTAGAGTTCCTGAGGAACAGGGAAAACGATGTGGAAGAATGGCAGGCGGCAGGGATAAATGCAATGTTCGAGCAGTGCAATACGGAGAAAATCGTGCCATATGACCTGCCTGCTGCGATCAAAGGGGTTTTATGCCTGCAAATCCAGTGCAGAACTCTCTGCATAGAAGCGGTGACATAAAATATGTATGACATTGATGCATTTTATGCTGCTGTACGGAGGAGCGCAAAGTGCGGGAAGATGGGTTTGCTAGCCACTTGTTCTTGAAATGGTTTTCAATGAAGAGCAGGTGATTTTCGGAATGGGGACATACAGAGCTGCAGTCTAACCGGGAGGAAAAGAGGGACAATGGCATGGTATATGAATATGTGCCTTCGGTTTTCCGTATTCTTACTGTTCTAGCATAGAATTTGTTGGGATTTTTATTGTAAAGCATAAATAATTTCATCTTGTGACGATTATGATGAGTTTAT
>DKVC01000053.1:1232-14292 GCA_002490995.1 Lachnospiraceae bacterium UBA7188 | reverse complement strand
ATTTGATGATGAACAGATTATGAAAACTTATTGGAAAGATGTAGAAAAAGAATCCGCAAGAAAAAAGCAAAATTAATGCTAAAGGACGGGAAAATTACCCAAAGTGAAATTTCCACTTATTTTTCGGAGTTATCCAGTGAGGATATTGAAGGAGTGGAAGACGAAATAATGCAATTAGTGTAAGAAGGTAGTAACTAATATCATAATAGCGACATGAAAGTGCATGGAACAGCAAATTGCAGACCATGCGCTTTTTTCGCTTTAATATATGATAAAAGGCCTGGAGGAAAGCCGAATCAGGACTTAACAGTCCGGAAAAGGATAAGTTATGAATAAAATGACAAAGAAGTATGTTCTTAAGACATTAAGAGAAGAACACTTATGGAAGGAAGGGGAGTCATCCCAGTTCTCCATTATGCTATCACAGATGTGGGAATTTACACTGCGAAAAGAAGAAAAAATGTATCTTCCCCATAAATATTTGTTATGTGGGAAAAAGACCGGAACACATGAGATATGGGAGAGAAGATATGTGAGCATGGAGGCAGCATTTCTTCATGTGGCAAATCATCTTAACGAAAATAAAAATATCAGGAACAAATACGGAAGTATCCAGGAGTGGCTGTTGGAATAGCCAATCCAGCCATTCATTATGTGCAACGGACTGGAGAAGAAGCAAAAAAAAAGGGGGCAGCGGACTGCTGCGGCAGGAACAGTTAAAGGAGGGGATCAGAATGGACAGGACGCCGGTATATAGGTATCCCGGAGATTATGCAGAAGAGCATGGAGAACTTAAGCAGTACCGGGCATCATATAAAGCAGACAGGGCATGCAAGAACGCCATAGAAGAAGCTGTGGATCTATATCATACAAGCAACGGATTCGATGCCAAATCTGCGGTCAGGGAGGTAATGAAGCAGTTTGGCTGTGAACGGGTGCTGTACATCCTTGCGGTGACAGTCAGGCATAAGGCCCATGACGGCCGCATTTCCCGCAGCAATAAGGAGTGGGCGCGTACCGTCATGGTTTTTAAAAACCCTGACTCATATGGCCGCGATCTTAACGCATGGATAGTGGTGGACAGATGCCATCCCGAGCTGATGGATTTGTTTGTTACTGCAGCAAGGCATGAACATCTTCTGTCCCTGCCCCTCACGGCAGCAGAGATTAAGACGGAGGCACTGGAGATCCTGAGTCAATTTAGGGGCGCACAGGAACCGAACAGCCCCGAGGGGACCCATTTTATGGCTCAGATTTCTCCGGATTTCATCACCCGGGCAAAAACCAAGGATATGGAACGGCTCACTGCCTTACTGCCATTCCCATCCTTGGAAGTGCGGGCGATAACGGGCCGCAAGGGGGTATATGCCTTGATCTCCGGGGAAGAGGACCGTTTCAGTAAACTGCAGAAGTGAAAACCACAGATAAAGAAAGAGATGCCTGTTGCTCCGAAGGCTTCAAATGGAGCGACAGTATATTACAAAAATTGTGAGATCTGCTTTCTGAGCGATGAGAGGGAACAGTGTGCATGCATATTGTGAATTCTTCATATTCAGGAGGGCAGCAGGAAATAGAATTTAAGAGTTTTAAAAGCGTAATTGGAAAAAGGGGTTAGGTCGTTACTGTTATGACCATTATGGATTGCCGGACGAGAGCCTATATGGGTAATTGTCCGGCTCTTATTTTATTGGAACAGTTTGTCTTGGATTATTTTCTTTCTGCTTTTCGGGAAAGTGTTCCTGCTGCTTTTAAGTTAGCATTTTGCCATACGAAAGCAGAATCAAGGGTTTCAGGGTGTGTTCAGCGGGGGTGTATGATTACATGCCCTGCACCATATTCGCTCCACAAATGCTACCATGGGGTGACTGTACTCCGGAGCATAAAGTCGGAAAAGTCTAATGCAGTTTCAACTCCCAACATTGATAAAGCAGCCAAAAAGCAATACAATATGAGAAATTATATTTCTTCATCATTAAAAAATTTCAAAATCTTTGTGACCTGAACGATTATTTTTCGAGTAGATAGATGAAGAGTTCTATTTAAGGGCAAAGGGGGTATGGAAATGGAAGATGACAGCATTGTCAATCTATATTGGGCGCGCTCTGAAAATGCAATATCAGAAACATCTAAAAAGTATGGAAATTACTGTTATTCCATCGCTTATAATATTCTTGGAAATGTTGAGGACGCAGATGAAAGTGTAAATGATACATACCTTGACGCTTGGAATAACATTCCGCCTCATCGTCCGTCTATTCTCTCAACATTTTTGGGAAAATCACGCGGAGAATATCTATTGACAAATGGCGTGGCCAAACTGCGGAAAAGCGGGGCGGCGGAGAAATCGTGCTGGTACTTGATGAACTGTCTGACTGTATTCCGTCTAACCAAAGCGTAGAGCATGAGGTAGAGGCCGCAGAATTGGCACAGCTGATTGACAATTTTGTTATGTCGCTATCACCTACAGAACAACGGGTTTTTATTTGTAGGTATTGGTATCTGGATTCAATTTCAGATATTGCAGATAGGTTTGGATTTTCACACAGCAAAGTAAAAATGATGTTACACAGGCAGAGAAAAAAGCTTCAAAACTGTTTGGAAAGAGAGGCGTTTTTGTAATGAAAGTCGAAAATATTCTGGATGCCATTGGATTGATTAACGATAAGGCAGTGCAAGATGCGAGGGCATATAGACGAACCAATTACAGCAAGACATTCAAATGGGGAGCCTTGATAGCTTGCATTTGTGCTATTGTTATGGCAGCAATTCCCATCATGCAAAACTCCAATTATGTGGCGGATAATGAGCCGCAAAGAGAATTGACTGTAACAGAAGCAATTTCTTCCGAGCCTTTCGGTTCGTTGTATCCAGAGACTATTCTTGATGGATATGTACTTGAAAACAATACGGTTGCTCTATATGATGGAACGGTTATGAAAGCCGTTTACTGTAATGATAATATCGGAGATGTTCTGACAATTACCATTGCGGCCAAAGAATATTTTGGGGATGTGGAACGGAACACCATCTTGCAGTATAAGCAGAGCGGTACAAGGATTTATTTAGAAAACGGGGAGTACATGATTGCGTATTACTTTAGCACACGGGATATTGCCAAGATTGAAAATTTCGAGCAAATGGTGACGTCCGCTACTTCCTTTAATCATATTGATGACCAGATTCCAATTCCAGTACAGCGTCCAATCGCCGCATATATTCAAGATGATGTATCTTCTGTTGAAGTTTCGCATTACTATTCAAACAAAGTTTCAACATGGACAGTAGAGGGAGAGGAATTAGCGATATTAAGAGAATGGACAAATGCACTTCAATATGAAATTAAAGATTTTGAAAACAAAGATACACCAGACAAGGCAGAAGACAGCGAATTGTTTTCTATATCAATTTCTGGAGGCGATTATCCTGGATTTTCATATATCATTGATAGCAGTGGGATACATTATCTGTTAATTGAGGGTTACTGGTATTCTGTTACGAATCCCTCGTATCCTCCTTTAACTGATAAGCAATAAATGTTCTTGCCGGCTCGCGAAATCCTGATTGGGACTGGTAAATTGCATCAGAGTCTACGAAAACAGCAATATCAGCATCAAGTTCAAGCTTGCGACGGCGCACACTTTCTCCAGCACTTCCATGTCAATGGCCGGGTCATCCGGCCAGAACACTGCTGCCCTTTCCTTACGCCTGGGGAAGTTGGAGAAAAAAGCCATATCCGTAGAGCCTCGTTGGAGGAAGTGGCGTGCTTGAAAATGCAGGTCTTTAATTCATTGCCGCAAATTGTTCGGAGGTATTCTGCCGGTACGGCTGCAGCTGGGGATACCGTTTCATCAGCATGGGGATAAGAAAGACGCAGCACTGCATCAGGGTACGTCAGGCAGCAGCCGGACAGCGCCTGGGAATCCGGCCTCCCGAAGCAGATCCTGGAGCTGTTCCGCTGACTTTGCGTCAAACCCGTCTATCATGAGGAAGGTGCCCGTCGCTGTGACCGTGTTGTCTTCTCCGACGGTGAATGCAATCGCGATGGGATTACCGTTACGGAAGGTATACAGATAAAGGGTGCTTTCGGCGGTTTCGCTGCTGACAAAGGTTTTGCCTGCCGTATATACGGAAGCGGACGCAAGGGCAGCAGCTCCGTTCCGGGAATTGACCAGGCTGACCAGGGACGCGGCGCTCCGGTTATCGAGCATATTTTGCAGGGAATCTGAAAAGGGTTCGGTGATATCCTCGCTTTCTGCCAGGGCAAGAATATCCCGGAAAGAGAGGACTTCAATTTCGTAGACCGCCTGGGGAGCGGCATAATTCCCTGCGGCAAGCATCAGACGCATCTGTTCGATTTCCTCCGAACTGCTCATAAGGCTCCCGTAACTGCTGCTGACCATCTCGTCCATGAGCATGACCACATCCATGCCATGTTCATACAGGGACTTTCCGCCATTTGTAGGCCCGGTGCATCCGCTGAGGGCGATTATGAGCATTATTATGGGAACCATTATTTTCTTCTTATCCATTTTCGTTTCCTTTCAGGGTTATTCAGACCCGTCCAACGCTGCGATTACTTCGTCCAGTTCCGCCTCGCTGTAAAGAAAAGGGGACAGGTAACCTGTAACAATCTTTTTCTTCCCGTCCGGGGACAATCTGTCCCAGCGTTTGCATTTCCTTATCAGCATAATTGCACGGTTCCTGCGGTCAGGACGGTTTCTTAATTGAAACCATTCCAACCACTGGCTTCCTTTATCGCTTTTTATCAGCAGGTCCCTGACCTGAGCATGTATGTCCGCTACCAGGGGGCTGCCAGCCACCAGTTCGTTCTCCGGGTTTTCATGGAATCTTGCCTCCAGCAATGCCTTGTGCAGACTGAGCAGGCCGTAATAATCCAAATGCAGGTCAAATCTGTCCATCTTTCTTCCTCGAATCGCTGATTATGAATATGATTCTATCACAGGCGGCGCTCCGGTTCAAGGAGTATGGGATACTTAAAAATTTATAAAAAGTGTTCCATTTCACAGAAAAATGCGTGATAATGGGATTGGAGTTAATACTGTTTTACACATTTTTCAGACAGGAAAGGACGGATTATCATGCCTGCACGGGAGTGGCTGGAGAAATATGAATCGATAAAGGAAAAACTGGTATGCAGGATTGATCTGGATGCTTACTTCACCGAGAAGAAAATCGGAAAAATGAATGTGGACGTGCTGGAGATCGGCGAGGTCCGTTTCCCTACGGGAACTGTCTTTGCCTGCGATCCCATTATGGAATTGGAAGACATGCCGTCCTATATCCAGAAGATCCCCGCAGGGACCTATCCTGTGAAGATCTGCGTGGTGCCCAGTGAGAAGTACGGGGACCGCTATGCCTGTGTGAAAGTAGCCGTCAGCAGCCAAAAGCCGCTTCGGTATGAACTGGGAATGGTGGGGGACGAGGACCTGGAGGAAGAACCCGGAGAAGACGTGTTCTTCGGTTTTGGCGTGGATGCAGGCATGGGCTGTATTGCCGATGTGGGGGCACAGGAGGCATTCCGGAGATATTGGGAACAGCGCCTGGGTGAGGAAAGGGATATCGATCCCTATAACGATCTGTTCTGCAGGCTCCTGGAGGAAAACTGCAGGCTGAACCCCAGATACCAGCGGGATGGCGGTGACTGGCTCAACTGGACGGTTCCGGGGACGGACTGCAGCATCCCTATCTTCGCCTCAGGCTGGGGTGACGGCGTATATCCCGTTTATTTTGGTTATGACGGGGAGGGCAGGGTCTGCGGCGTGTACATCCTGTTTATCGATATTGAAGCGGAATATGACGGGTAGGAAACCGGCCGGAAGCAGGACCGGAGCAGCACCTGCAGGGCGGATCCCGGAAGCGGCAGTGCGGCAGGGTTCCTGCAGAGAGATGGATCAGAATGTATGGCAGCCCCGCAATGGGGCAGGGATTGGAGGACATCTATGGAAAACTTTTTTGAGGGCTTTGATTTTACCGATTTCTGGGATGACAGCGACTATGCGGAAAAAGAATACATCGAAGCGGCTCCCAGTGACGAGCTGATTGCCGGCGTGGAGCAGGAGCTGGGCTACAGGCTGCCTGCCTCCTATATCTGGCTGATGAAGCGGCACAACGGCGGCATCCCGGCCAGGACATGCTTCCCCACGGACAGTCCAACCAGCTGGGCGGAGGATCATGTGGCCATCACCGGCATCATGGGCATCGGTAGGGAAAAGAGATACTCCCTGTGCGGAGAGTTCGGCAGCCGGTTCATGATCGACGAGTGGGAGTACCCGGACATCGGCGTGGCCATCTGCGACTGCCCCAGTGCAGGGCATGACATGATTTTTCTGGACTACCGGGAATGCGGTCCCCAGGGGGAGCCGAAAGTGGTCCATATCGATCAGGAATATGACTATGAGATAACTCCGCTGGCGGATACTTTCGAGGACTTTATCCGGGGACTGGTGGATGAGGAGGTCTATGAGCCGGATCCGGAGGAGGAAAAGGCGGAGGCGCTGGAAATGGTGAGGAACGCGCCGTTTTCCCCGCTGCTGACGCAGCTGTGCCAAAAAAGCGGCGCCCCGGAGAAAGCGGAGCGGCTGATCCGTGAGCTGGCGGTCCGGATTGTGGAAGAAAAGGGATATTTTGCGCTCCACGGGGACGAAGACTCATACAGGCTTTATGACATCCAGTTCTGGCTTTATGTGAACGCATATCCGGGCGTGGAGGAACAGGCGTACCTGAAAGAGTATCCCAATATACTGGCTTTTGGCAGCGGTTTCTCCACCGGCGGTTATGCCCCGGGCTTTGTGGAGGACTGGCTGAAAAACCGGAAGAAGGCCGAGATTGTCTTTAAACGTGACGGCGGGTTATGGATGTCAGAGGCGGCAGGAAAAGCCCTGCGCGGACAGCTGGGATGATGCCGGCCGTGGGGTGCGGAAATGATGAATGGGACTTACGGTATCTGCAAAGCGGCAGCCGCTGTCGGAGGTCTGTTTTACGGGGGGAGGAAGGGATGCAGCGTTGGAAAGCGCACTATAAAGATATATTGCATGACACGGACATAGAGATTCTGAACACGGAAGGGGATTACAGTACTGACCCGCTTTCATTTACCCTGGACGGCATAACATTTCAAGGCACCGGCCTTGGGGACTTCCGGCTTGCGGATCCGGAACGGCAGGAAGAGGCAGGCAGGAAATTTGCCCTGCTGAAATGGGGAGGGCACCATTCCAAATACCATGTCACTTCGCCATACAGATACGATCTGCAAAGGTATGCACTGGAAGCGGAGATACCGGTAAGCGTGTTCCGGAAAAGGGACGGGCAGACTGTCGGGGGCAGAATCCTTCTTGCGTTCAGGTATGAAAGGCCTGACATGTCAAAATCCCACAGTATTGTTCTGTGCGATGATGAAAGGGTGTACCGTGACGAGGCCGTAGTGTCGGAATTCTCGCTTTATGTGGACGGAAAAGGTTATAAGAGCAGAAAGATGACCCTTTGGTTTGAAGAAGCGCTGAAGGACATCTCTGCGCAGATGAAGGACAGTTATTACATGAAATGCTGCTTCACCTGCCAGTACTCCGACTATTCGCCCTATGGCAGCGATGATTATGGGATTATGCTCTGTTACTGCCGGCATAAGGATGCCTGCCTGAAAGTGAACGGCAAGGATGATTTTTTTGCTTTCCTGGAGGGAAAAGACTTCGACGGAAGGCAGGAGACTTATCTGTGCAGCCGGTACAGCCCGCGGGACAGGGCAGCCGGGTACAGGGGGTTTGTGGAGGGTGTAGCGGATCAGGGCCGGGGCGGAAAAGGCACTGCCATACAAGGAAGACAGTGAAAGGGGGCGGAGGCCGCATGGACGACAGGATGCTTCAATTTGTAAATTTACTGACAGGAAGGAAGCTGGAGCATTTCTGCTGCGAAGCCGAGATCCTGGACTTTAGCTTCGGCGCCCTTGTGCTGCATGCCATGGGATGCACCAGGGTGATAAAGGACAATGACATTCTTGTCACCACCATTGACTATCAGTCCTGGGATCAGGAGGAGAGTACCAATAATGACGAATGGTTCAACATGGGAAAATTCCATTCCGAAATCGTGGGAGGCAGTGTGGTTTCCGTCTGGACCGGCCCGTGGAATGACCTGCACATCAGGATGGACAACGGGGTCATGATTGAATGCCTGATTGCCAACGCGTATCCGCATTATGGGGAAGAGCTTGAACAGTGGGTGCTGTTTGAACATACAGGGGACGGAAGCGGGACATTTCTGACGGTTTACAACAAGAGTGTGGATTTCCGTGAAGGCAGCTTAAGGAGCGGAAAGCAGGATGCTCATGATCCTTTACCGCCCGGAGGCGGCGAAAGATGAATATGGGATATGGGCATGGAGGAAAAAGACATGAAGGAATATGAGCTGACCCCGCCGGAGCGGGAAGTATTCGGGGAGATGGCCCGTCTTAACGGCACAGAGCCGGGGACGGTCTGCAGGACCTGCATCCATAATGACAGGATGTACTGTTTCCACTATTTTGCAGACCGCAGCCGTCCGCCTCTGACGGATATCTCCCCGCTGGTCCGTCTGGAAGGGCTTATGCGTGTGGAAATCTACCAGTGTGACATACATGACCTTTCCCCGCTGTCGGAGATCCCTTCTTTGGACAGCATTACCGTAAGCGGCGGTTCGGAACTGCTGCCCTGTGATTTCATATCCCTGAAACATCTGCGCAGCCTGAACCTTCATTATGGCAGATGCAGCATGCCGCGGCTGACGGGCCTGCCGCTGAGAACGGCCTCACTGTCCACAGTTGACAGCCTGGAGGGACTGGCGGGGCTGGAGCAGCTTGCCCGGCTGGATCTGCACGGTAACCCTGATTTGTGTGACCTGTCGCCGCTGGCTTCCTGCCCCGGACTGACGGCTCTGTCTGCAGTGGATACCTCGGTCAGTGACCTGTCGCCGCTTGCGGGGCACCCCGGTTTAAAAGAGATCGTCCTCAGCGGCACTCCGGTGAAGGATGTCTCTCCCCTTGCCGCCATCCCTGCCCTGGAGATGGTCTGGCTGTACGGGACGGAGGTGGAAGATGTGTCCTGCCTGGCCGCGCTGCCCGGGCTGAGGGACCTGAACCTGCGGAAAACAAAGGTGGCAGATCTGTCCGCTTTCCGGGGACGGGAGGGCATCCTGGGCATTGAGAGGAGCAGGCTGGGCATCCGGAAGGCGGGAAAATCCGCCGGGGAGATCAGAAAGGCCATTGGGGAGGTCAGGGAGAGGCTGGACAGCCTGGGGGTCATGCCCCGGCCGGTCCTGAAAAAGGATGCCATAAGTGCCTTTGAGGAGAAAAACGGCGTGAAACTGCCAAAGGAATATGTGTCCTTCCTGACACAGGTGGGTGACGGCTTAGAGGTTCAGCTGCGGTCTTTTGTCTACCGTTTCCCGCCCCTGGCTGAGCTGAAATTTGACCCTGAGTGCATCGGGAAACGCTTCAGCCACAGGGAAGGCTGGTGCTGGGAAGACGATGACAACGCTGCCGGCAGGAAGATTGCTGCCGCCACCCGGAACGGGCAGATCGAGCTGGTGGACTGCGGGTGCGGACGGTCTTTCCGCCTTATCGTCTGCGGCGGCGCCAGAGGCGAGGTATGGGACATGGCGGATGTGGGGATCGCCCCATATGGCAATGGCCTGGACTTCCTGGACTGGATGAAGGACTTTCTGGATGGAAAAGTGATCTGAGCATGGGGAGGTATGCTGATGAACGGAGAGATGCACCAGATCTGTATGCTGGTCAGTGCGGCAAGAAATGCGATGGCGGGAAAGAACGGATTTGCATGCCCATTGGACGGGTATGTCAATTCTGTAAGGTTCCGCTTTGTCCCGGAAAAGACCTTTTTGGGGGAAAAGGCCCGGGTGGTGTACAGCCCCCTGGAATGGTATGCGGAGTGCATAAAGAGGGGCGTAAATGACATGAAATTCCTTGCCTCGCTGCAGGTTCCGGACAGGACAACGCTCGGGTTCTCAAATGTGAATCGGTCCTGCATGGCGGCTTTTCATAAAGACGGCCTGGTCACCTGTTGGACTGCGCTCTGGGAATTTGATAAAACCTTAAAGAAATGGAACGTGGAGTACCGGGAATGCAAGTGGGACAGTCCGCCCCCGGAAAAACCGCATTTTCAGAACAATGCAGCGGAGCTGGCAGATATCCTCTTAAGGATAGGGGAGTTCGCGGAAAGAATCGAATGCGGGAACTTTGCAGACATATTCCGTAACGCCCGTGATATCCTTAAGGGGATAAGAGAGATTCCCGACAGGTACAACAACGGCCGCCCGGTCTCCCTGCCGGATGTCCCAGAAGGGAATAAGAGGATGTTCCATGCCGCCTCCATGGCAGACGTGTTCGGCGCCATGGGCTCCTGGAATGACGAGCCGCCCTACTGCGCCCACCTGAAAGGGCTGGACAATGAGTATGAAAGCCTGTCAAATGAGCTGCTCAGACAGATCAGGCTGGCTGTCCTTTATGCGGTCAATGAGGATGGGAATGCCGGGAGGGGACAGGCTTAATGTTGAAAAATCCTCTCAAATATCTCAGCTGTCTCCGCATTCATGCGCCTGTGGATGTGAGGCTGCTGGGGAGCACCGTGCCGTCCCTGCGGAAGGTAAGGGGACGCTCCTTGCCCTTAGGCCCGAACCTTAGCCCCGGCACAAGTTCCGCCGGAAGCGGTCTGGGGCAGATGGAGGATCCCCCGGTTCCCCATGCGGCATGTTTCGAGCAGCAGTTAAACGGTTCCTGGTGGGCCTGATGGGGCTTTTCCACCTGTTCACTGAGGGAAATGATCCGCATTCCTTTGGGAACGGATTCCCTGTCATGATAGCTTTCACAGTTACCGGTCCAATAGTAGATGCCGCCGCCGGCATTCCTGCACTCCATGGCAATGCCGTCCGGGATCAGCGCACTGTGCTGTGTGCCCAGCTCCCGCAGGCAATAGTCGAAAGCCTGCTCCTTATGCTCCACGGGCAGCCTTGCCATCACATAGAACTGATTTTTGATCAGGCTGACAGGGTAGATGATGTCCCCTTCCCTGACGGATGCGATGGAGGGCATGCGGCTGTGGATGCTTCCGTAAACGACTTTGATCGGCCCTTCGTCCTTTGCTTTCTTCAGGGCGTTCACCACATCCTGGGGCCAGTATACGATATAATGTTCCATATCTTTGTCATCCTTTCTTTCTGATTCCATTATACGCTTTTCCGGGCGTCCAATCAATACCGGCTGCTGCAGAGCCATTGTAAATAGGAGGGAATCTGCTATAATGAGTGTGATGCGTTCGATGATGATATGCAAAGGAGCAGAAGGAGGGGGAAGGCAGAGATGTGGAGACAGATCAGGCACTTTTTTACTATGATGGTTTCATGCTGCCTGCTATCGGGCTGCCATATTGCTGCCCGGCCGGGGCAGGAGCCTTTTGGGGAGCAGACATATTCCGGCACAGAAGCCCGGGCTGTCTATGAAGAGGTTTGTGCGGCGATGGGACAGGCCGGGTTTTCTGGCTGGAGCGGCTACAGCATCAGGATGGACGAGGATATGGTCAGCCATGATATCTACCGCACGGAAGAATATATGGTGGGATGGCATGAAGGGACGGAAAGGGAATATCTCTGGTATCAGGGGCAGCTGTACTGTTATGACGGAGGGACAGCGGCTTACCGGGATATGGGATGGGATGAGCTGAATTCGGACAGCTATGCGGCAGAGCAGTGGGAGTTTGCCTGCGGGCTGCTTGGCCAGGAACCGGTGGAGATGGAATACAAATATATCCCCATGTCTTCAGGCAGCCAGTACCAGCTGACCCTCAAGTATCATGAAGCATCCTGGGAAGGACAGGCCAGACAGTTCCCGCAGGTGCGTTTCCGGCTGGATGGGGAAAATAATTTCAGCGGTTTCGTCCTGCACTGGCAGGAAGGCAGCGGCAGGACTATCGACATAAGTTTCTTCCCCTATGAGGGTTCCGCCAGCCTGCAGGCGGAGCGGGAAATCTGGGGGTTTGCCCATGAACTGGGGCTGACAGAGGAGGGCGTCCCCGCGCTTTCAGAGCAGGAGGACGACAGGGAGCGGTGCAGGTCAGTGGTCTCCGGCATCGATTTTGAAGACGTTTCAGGATGGGCAGTGTATCAGGATGATCTGGCATTTCCGGTACCGCCCGGGTGGGATGATGAAGCAGGCATCCCCGGAGGGACGGCAGGTAGATGAAGCCGTAGGCAAAGCTGCCGGACGGAAGAAGGCCTGCACGGGCTGACAGGATGGGAGGAATACCATGAGCAGAAAGGATTACAGGCGCAAAAGTTGCTTCTTCAATACATGCAGCATAGGCATGTTCGGCGAATATATCTATGCGTTTGAGCAGCTGACGGGATCCTGCGATGTCCCGGAATACCATCAGATCACAAAGGACGAGTATGAAACGGCTGACTGTTGGATTATGGACGACTGCAAAGTGATGGAGATACTCCGCAGGCCCATCCTGTGCGATGGGTACAGGGACAGCAGGCACGAGGAATTTGATGAGGAAGAAATAAGGAACTCCATATGGGGAAAGGCCGGTAGGGATAAAGGTGAATATTCGATTCGGTAATTTTCTGTTCAGTAATGGTGGACGGCTCGAATTCTATGCTTGGGAACTATCGCCGTTCTTTCAATTTTTGGAATGTGTCTGTAACAGATTCTCTTTCTTCCGGCGGTGCTATTGTGTTTCCTTCTTCTTGTCTGAGGTGCCTAAGAAAACTCCTTTAGGAGATTTATAGGAACTCCCGCCTGCTGATCCGCCCCCTCAAACGCATAGCTTTTCGCCCTGGACTGACTGAAAACAGTTAGCCCAGGGAGTATGGGGCCAACATCTTCGCGGTGTAGATCTCGCTCCCTGACGATGAGATTTGGAGTATATCTATCAGAGGTATGATGACAAATCGCAAGGGCGATGGACTCCGACATCAATCTTGTGGCGCTCAAAGTGGCAGAACTGAACCGGCAGGGATATTCCTTCCGCAGTCAGGAGTTCAGGAGCGATTT
>DKVC01000053.1:614-949 GCA_002490995.1 Lachnospiraceae bacterium UBA7188 | reverse complement strand
CAGTCAGGAGTTCAGGAGCGATTTTCTGAGATAGTAACGGTGTGTGACTTGCCGGGGAGCGATAGTGTATGGACAATGAGAATGGAGGTAAAGAAGAAAGGAATTTAAATATACTTATAATTGGGGATGGAGCTGATTTGATGGATTACTAAGGTTTCTAAAAATGTATTATAGGAAAACTGATAGAATCATGAAATGTCTAGTAAAACAACAAAAAAGGAGAGCGAAAATGGTTTATTGTAAAGATTGTGAGACACAAGAATGTAAATATATTGAGGTGAACAAGTTCTTTCAGTATATTTCGGAATATATGAATGAGGATTTCGAAATATGTA
>DKVC01000053.1:0-364 GCA_002490995.1 Lachnospiraceae bacterium UBA7188 | reverse complement strand
AATGAGGATTTCGAAATATGTAAATGTCCAGATAAAGCAAGATTAGATTATACTTGTGATATGGTATTAACTAATACTAGGACAAATGAAAATATATATGTTGAAATAAAAGAAGTAAAGTATGGTTTTGGCAATGAGAAAGATAAGAATATTGCAGAAGAAAATGGACAATTGAATTATGCAAAGCTAATATCCGAAGTTATTGGGCAATCTGACATTGATAAGGAGACTGAATTAAATGATTTTATAATTACTATTCCGAGAGCACAAATTGGAAAAAAAGATGTTAATCTGTTTTGTGATGAACTCAAAAAGTTTATAAATATTACAACATTTGAAGAAGATGAATATACATTTGTTTATA
>DKVC01000205.1:2482-3616 GCA_002490995.1 Lachnospiraceae bacterium UBA7188 | reverse complement strand
GTTGATGAGCCTGCTGTACTGCTCCAGAATTTCGCCCTGGTCTTCTATCTCCAAAAGGTCATAGTTGATGTCAAAGAACTCGACCATTTTTGTATAATAACCGGAAGATACCTGGCAGATGCCGTCACGGTACATCTTCCTGAACGTGATTGTTTTCTGCGCTGTGTCCGGTATCTCCGCCTTTTTGCCGTTCCCGGCAAGGGTGCTTTTCAGCTCCCTCAGCCGTTTCTTTTCCGAAAAGCTAAGCCCCGCTTTGGGTCTGGCGGCCTTTTTCTGCCTGCCCTGCGGTACTGCCTGCGGCTTTTTCTTCAAGATAACGCACCTCCTTCTTTAATTTTTCCCTTTCCTCCAACTGCTTGTAGAGGTTTTCCGATTTATATGGACGGATTCCCGGCGTGAGCAGCTTTTGCCGTACCATAAAGTACAGCAGCTTTTCTGCCGGGAAACCGTCTTTTTCATACATTGCCAGAAAAAAGAATGGCAGCATGAGTGCTACCATGATGAGCGCCGATACCTGTGTGCCTAATATCCCCTTTGTCACAAGGTAGAAAGGTATCCCCACCACGGCGGCGCCCCCAAAACAGATAAGCTGGCGTTTGGTAAGGTTCAGAGCCACTTTTGTTTTGATGCCGCTCAAATTTTTCGGCACTGCGACTGATATTGCCATAAGCATTCTGGCCGGATTTTTTATATTCCGGCATTCCCTCCTTCCTGCTGATGATATGAGATTGCTGCCCGTCTAATGGGCATTCAGGACGCTTTTCGCAAGGGAGCCTGTCTTAAATAAGCTGAAGCACAGGATAACCGTGTACGCCGCCACCGACCAGAGCGCTGTGTGCAGGTTACTTGCCACAGCGACACTTCCAACAAGCACTGAATAGATGCCGACACAGACCATAATGAAAAACCCCTGAAACGCCAGGGCGCAAAGCCCCTTGATGTAGTTGTTCCCGATGCTGCCCCATTCCCGGTTGCTCAAAGTGGCAAAGGGAACCGGGGCCACTGAAATATAAAGGTATATCTCTATCATGCGTCCGTATAGAACGACGGTGATGAGGACGGACATGATTTTCATACATAGGCTGACAATCATGGTTTCTATCCCAAGCCCGATCAGTTCGCCAATGCCCATAG
>DKVC01000205.1:0-2361 GCA_002490995.1 Lachnospiraceae bacterium UBA7188 | reverse complement strand
AAAGGGAACCGGAGCCACTGAAATATAAAGGTATATCTCTATCATGCGCCCGTATAATACGACGGTGATAAGGACGGACATGATCTTCATACATAAGCTGACAATCATGGTTTCTATCCCAAGCCCGATCAGTTCGCCAATGCCCATAGCGGAAAGCTGGCTGTTGAACATGGTAGTCAGCGTGGTTGTCACATCAATGCTCGTTGAGCCTGATATGACACCCGCCGCATTTGTCACGATATGGTTGCCCACATCGAAGATTGCCATTGTGATGTCAAAGGTCTTGCTGAGTAACATCACTGCAATACACGCTTTCACGAGGTAGCGGAAAAAGAACTCGCTCCCTACCTCGTGCATATTGTTTTTGTCCATTGCCATCGTGATCAGCTCATAACAAAGGATTGCGCTGATGATAAGCCCCGCTATGGGAATCATGACGTTCTCTGAAAGGTTGCGGATCATGGAAAAAATGCTTCCATTCCATGCGCTGGGTGTCTGCCCGACTTCCCCGGCAATCTCGCCCACTTTCGTATTAACGTCCGTGAACATCGTGCCGAGGTTGTCAAGCACCCATCCCTGCAGCATCTCCTTTATAAATTCAGTGATTTTGTCTATGATGCTGCCCATTTATCTTATGAAAACAGGCTGGAAAGCTGTGGGATCACCGTCTGCGCCACAATGATAATGCCTCCTCCACTCATAAGCTGTGTCATACCTAAATAGTTGAATAATAATCGAAATGATTGTGAAACTTCAAGATTTGATTGTGTTTTGTAGATATTTCTCCGCCACAGGGGATAAACCTTATCCCCCTGTATGCGGTTTTTGAAAGCATCAGCCTAACTTTTCACCGTAAGCTGGCTTCCCTGTTTCATAAAATTAAAGTGTATCTCCACTGTGGTGTTGCGCCTGCCCTCTGTCATATCCTCGTGGACAACAATCTCTTTGATGAGCAGATGCAGCATTTCCCTGTCAAGTTCCTTAATGTCGGCATACTGCCTTATCAGTGAAAGCCACTTTGAATTGTCCTCCTGCTCCCTTGCCACCCCGTCAAGACGCTCACGCATCGTATCCGCCTTTTTCTGCAAGGCTTCCTGTTCGCCCTGTGCTTTCTCCATCATGCGGGTAAAATTCGTTTCGTTAATCCTGCCCGCTACCCAGTCCTCATAGAGTTTTGAAATCAGCGCATCCAGTTCGGAAAGCCTGCGCTCACTCTCGGAAAGTTTTGCTTTTATGCGTCTGCTTTCTTCCTTGTTGTCGCACTGGCAGCTTTTCCGTAACTCCTCCATGACTTTCGTTTCGTCTGCAAGGGCGAGTGTCGCACAGGAGCGTATCTGCTCCAAAACAATCTGATACAGCGTGTCAAGCTCCAATCGGTGCTGGCTGCAATGCGCCACCCCGTAACGGTTATACTTTGCACAGGTCAGTATCCTCGTTTTTGCTTTCGCATTTGCCACACGCTGGTTCATGGTGCTGCCGCATTCCCCGCATTTGACAAGTCCCGCAAATATCCCGTAATTTCCCCATGCGTCCGGTCTTTTGCGCATCTTCACTTTTTCCTGCACAAGATTGTAAGTGTCCATATCCACAAGCGGCTCATGCACGTTCTCCACCTGAATCCATTCCTCCGGCTTTTTATCCCCGATCCAGCCGACCTTGAAACGGTAGTCTGCTTTCTGTGACGCTATCGTGCCGATATAGACGGGATTGGCAATTATCTGCTTGATTGTGGAGAAATCCCACATATAAATGCCTTTTTCGCCGTATTCCTTTTCCCATTTGGTCACATGGTTGCGTAAGCCTTTTTTCCTGTTCCACCAGCAGGGGGCGGGGATTTTCTCGTCCTCCAACCTGCGCCTGATCCAGTTCGTTCCATGTCCTTCAGCCGCCCACCCGAATATTTTCTGAACAATCCAAGCGGTGTCTTTGTCCGGTATCAGGAAGTTTTTGTCCTCCGGTGACTTCATGTAGCCAAACGGTGCGATGCATCCTGTAAATTTTCCCTTTTTCGCCTTGATGACGTAAGAGGAATGTACCTTTTTTCCAATGTCCTTTGAATAAATCTCATTGAAAACACTGCGGAATGCGATAAGGTCATCATCTTTTCCCGTATCTACCCCGTCTGTCACACCTATGTAGCGGATATGGTGCTTCGGGAAAAATTCATCCCTCAACTGCCCTGAATGTGTGCTGTTGCGGGTAAGCCTTGACATATCCTTTGTCACCACTATGTCAATCTTACCCTGTTTGCAGTCGGCTAACATTCTTTGAAAATCCGGTCTGTCCATGTATAAGCCGGAATATCCGTCATCGGCGTACACGCCTGCAACGGTATACCCATGCTCCTGACACCACGTTTCC
>DKVC01000222.1 GCA_002490995.1 Lachnospiraceae bacterium UBA7188 | reverse complement strand
CTTAATCCTGTCCACCGCTTCCACCGTATTCTCATAGCTTCCGAACGCGGTCAGCCTGAAATATCCTTCCCCGCTGGGTCCGAAACCGGAACCGGGAGTTCCCACCACATTCACCTGCTCAAGCAGGCAGTCAAAGAATTCCCAGCTGCTCATTCCATTCGGCGTCTTCAGCCAGATGTAAGGCGAATTGACACCGCCTGACACGGTATATCCGGCCCCCTTCAAGCCATCGAAAATGTATTTCGCATTTTTCATGTAATAGGCAATCTGCTCCTTCAACTGAGCCTTTCCCGCCTGGGAGTAAACCGCCTCGCCTGCCCGCTGCACGATATAAGGCGCACCGTTGTACTTTGTACCGTGACGTCTCGCCCACAGCGCATGCAGGGACACATCGTTGCATTTCAGTTCTTTCGGAATTACGGTAAATCCAAGGCGGACTCCCGTGAATCCTGCGTTTTTGGAGAAAGAGCGGAACTCAATCGCACAGCCCTTCGCCCCCTCGCACTCATAAATACTGTGAGGTACATCTTCCTCTGAAATATAAGCCTCATAGGCGGCATCATAGAGAATGACAGCACCTTTCCTCTGCGCGTAATCCACCCACTCCTGCAGCTGTGCCCTGGTAATGGTGGCTCCCGTGGGATTATTGGGGAAACACAGATAAATCAGATCCGGGGTCCGGGACTCCCCGGGCAGTTCCGGTGCAAAACCGTTCTCCGCTGTACAGGGCATATAGATCACATCACTCCAGGTCTCCCGCTCCCTGTCATAGGTGCCTGTCCGGCCTGCCATCACATTGGAATCCACATACACAGGGTATACGGGGTCGCACACCGCAACACGATTATCCAGGCTGAAAATCTCCTGGATATTGCCGGTATCACATTTTGCCCCGTCCGAAATAAAGATCTCGTCCGCATCGATATCGCATCCCCTGGCCCGGTAATCATTGTCGGAAATCGCCTTCCTCAGGAACTCATACCCCAGATCAGGCGCATACCCGCGAAAAGTCTCCGCCTTCCCCATCTCGTCCACCGCATCGTGCAGCGCCTGTGTCACCGCCGGAACCAGCGGCAAAGTCACATCGCCTATCCCCAGACGGATCATCTTCTTATCCGGATGCGCCGCACTGTATGCGTTCACTTTTTTCCCAATCGTAGAAAACAAATAGCTTCCGGGAAGCTTCAAATAATTCTCGTTGATCTTAAACATCACTGTATCTCCTCTCTCTTCCTGAACTTCTGCCCAGATCTGCAACACCCTGCCTGCAATACTCCAATCCTAAGGGACTTCTGCCCAGGTCTGCAGCCTCCTGCCTGCAATACTTCCAATCCTCAGGGATATCCTGAGGTGCTGCTCACACTTCTCCCTCGAACACGGTAACAGCCGGTCCCGTCATGTAAATCAGGTTTGCCTCCCTGTTCCACTCGATCAGAAGCTCGCCACCTAACAGTTTAACCGTTACCGCAGTATCTGTCAAATTGTTTAAAACGCAGGCCACAGCCACAGCACAGCAGCCCGTCCCGCAGGCCAGCGTCTCCCCCGTTCCTCTCTCCCAGACACGCATGAAACAGGTCTTCCGGTCCAGCACCTCCACAAACTCCGTGTTGGTACGCCTGGGAAATCTGGCATGGTTTTCAAAGGAAGGGCCGATCTTCTCCAGATTCATCCCTGCCACATGCCGGGCAAAAATCACCGCATGGGGATTGCCCATGGATACGCAGGTCATGCGGTATTCCCTTCCCTCCACCAGGACAGGCTCGTCAACCACCTGTTCTCCTTCCGCCTCCACCGGAATCAGGGCCGGTTTCAAAATGGGGCTTCCCATATTGACCCGTACCTTCTTCACCGTTCCGCGTCCGTCCGGCTGTCCCGGCTCCTTCTCCACAGTCAGTTCCAGATGCTTTATTTTTCCGGCACTGATCACGCTGACATGACTCGAATCCGTGAGTCCCCTGTCATATACAAATTTCCCCACACAGCGGATTCCGTTTCCGCACATCTCCGCCCTGGTACCGTCGGCATTGTACATTTCCATCTCAAAATCCGCCTCATCGGAAGGGTTAATAAAAATCATCCCGTCTCCTCCGATGCCGAAATGCCTGTCGCTGAGCCGCCTTACCAGCTCCGGCTTCTCCCCGTCGGGAATATGCTCCTCGAAACCGTTTACGTAGATATAATCATTGCCGCAGCCGTGCATTTTTGTAAATTTCATTTCTGCTCCTCCCGTTATATTTTATCATTGGTGCATTCTGATTTCAATCATAAAATTAGCCGCGGCTTCCGATTCATATTTTCCCATCCGCAGACATATCTATTATAAAGAAAAATGACAAGATAAAATGAAGGGGAATAGGATGAGTGCTAAAACGAAAATCGTCGTACTTCACATGAAAGAGCTGATTTATACCGGAATCTTTGCTGTTCTGGGGGTTCTGCTCGTTATACTGCTGATCCTGATGTTCCTGCCGGGCAAGGATAAAAAAGACCTTCCTGCCCCTGAACCGGAGCCGGAAGTAACGCAGACCGCCTCCCTCTACATACCGGGCATCTATACCACCGAACTGGTGCTGGGCAGTGAGTCCATTGACGTGGAAGTCATTGTGGACAAAAACTCCATCACCTCCATCCGAATGGTCAATCTGGGGGAAGCCGTCACCACCATGTATCCGCTGCTTCAGCCCACCTTTGATTCCATCTGCGCGCAGGTGCTGGAACAGCAGTCCCTGGATTCCATCAGCTACACGACTGAGAGCAAGTATACCTCCCTTGTACTGCTGGAGGCGATACAGAATTCGCTGGAGAAGGCGAAAGCTTCGGGAGATACGGGAGCTGTGGGCAGTGCAGGAACGGAATAGGAACTGCCAGCGGGGACTTCTGTGCAGGAACGGAATAGGAATTGCCAGCAGTGACTTCCGCGCAGGACTGACAGACAGTATATTCACAGGACAGGAAGCTGATTTTGCTTCCTGTCCTATATACTGCGGCGCCGCACCACTGTCTATAAAGGTATATTCCCATGAAACATTTTATCTGCCGTTCTCACTTCCATGCTTTCCAATACCCTGATTATCCTGCCCCTCGTCTCCTCCGGGGTTATTACCTCATCCACATAACCCATATGCGCGGCCTCATACGGATTCAGGAACTGGCCTTCATATTCCCTGATCCGTTCTGTCTTCTCCTCCTGGGGCACTTTTTTGTACAACACTTCTATTGCCGCTTTTGCCCCCATGACAGCCATCTCCGCCTCCGGCCAGGCATATACCATATCCGCCCCAAGCTCCTTACTGCACATTGCCAGATAAGCGCCGCCATAGCCTTTGCGCACAATCACTGTTATTTTAGGCACCGCAGCCTCGCCGTAAGCATAAAGCATCTTGGCCCCATGGCGGATAATCCCTCTCCTTTCCTGATCCTTCCCCGGATAAAACCCGGGGACATCCACCAGATTTACAAGCGGAATATTGAAGCTGTCACAGATCCGGATAAAACGGGCTGCCTTGTCCGCCGCGTCTATGTCTATGCACCCGGCTTTTTCCAATGACTGGTTTGCCACAATGCCTACCGCCCTCCCGGCTATCCTGGCAAAGGTCGTAACAATATTCCGTGCATACTTTTCCTTCATTTCGAACACGCTTCCATCGTCCGCAAGACATTCAATCAGGCCATGGACATCAAAGACGCGCCGGTTTGATTCCGGAAGGATACTGCCGATACGTTTTTCCTTTTCCGCAGTATAATCCACACAATTGCTCCTTAACGGCATATCCCTGAAATTGCCCGGCAGAAAGCATAACAATTTTTTTATGTATTCTATGCATTCCGCATCGTCCTTCGCCACCATATCCGCCATCCCGCTGACGGAGGAGTGTACTTTTGTCCCTCCCAGCTCCTCCAGGGAAGCCACCTCGCCGATAGCCTCCCTTACCACCTTTGGCCCGGTGATGCACATGTTGCCTGTCCCCTCCACCATCAGGATAAAATCCGTCAGCGCCGGCGAATAGGACGCCCCTCCCGCACAAGAACCCATAATCGCAGAAATCTGGGGAACTTTGCCGGAAGCCTTTACATTATTGAAGAAAATCTCCCCATGGCCGGAAAGGCTCTGGATTCCCTCCTGTACCCTGGCGCCTCCCGAATCAAAAAGCCCTACTATGGGCACCATCATCTGGAGGGATTTTTTCTGGATGTTTGATATTTTACCGGCATTCATCTCACTGACTGAGCCTCCGAATACAGTAAAATCCTGGGCATAGGCGCATACGGTCCTGCCATTCACACGTCCGTACCCGGCTATGACCCCATCCCCCTCTTTTTTCCTCTCTGCCATCCCGAAATAGTTACACCGGTGCTGCAGGAATCTGTCCGTTTCAATGAAAGTACCGCTGTCAAACAATAAGTTTATGCGTTCCCATGCTGTCAGTTTCCCTTTTGAATGCTGCTTTTCCTTCCTGTTTTCTCCTCTGGCTTCAATTCTGCGCCTTTCTAATTCTTCAATCTTTCCAGCACTCGCCATGGTATATGCTTCCTCCCGTTTCAGCGACCTCTTCCTGTCCCGTTATCATCCTTAGGAATTGTCGGAAAATAACTGATACAACTTCTTTAGACAAAAGTCCGGAAATACAAGAAAAATAGCTTTAAACTCGTATCAGTTATTTGTAGACACTTCCTTATTACAGATCAACTCTTGCAGAGCCAAAACCTTTTCGGCCCGCTTCTGCATGGGCGGCCCGATCATTTTTCCGTTTAATTTTGCAACGCTGCGCCCTGCATTCTTTGCCTCATTTACGGCATTGATAACCGCTTCCGCGTACTCTATTTCCTCCTTCGCAGGGGAAAAACAGGTATGGGCCCACGGAATCTGGTTCGGGGTTACCACCAATACCCCCGCAAACCCTGATGCGCGGGCTTTCCTCTCCTCCGCAATAAATCCCTCCTGGTTCTTCAAATCCGGATAAGGTGTGTCAATAGGCAATATCCCATTCATTCTGGCAGCCATGACCACCATAGACCGGGGTACATCAAAAGCCTGGGGCAGTTCCAAATGCTCTCCCCCCACACTGTCCAGGAAATCCTCTCCCCCGAACAGCAATGCGATAATCCGTCCGTTGCATCCGGCAATCTCCTTCACATTCATCACTGCCGCGGCAGTCTCTATCAGAGGAAGCATTTTTAACTTCCCGGCAGGATAACCGTTTTTAATTTCCTGTTCCTTAAGCAGAGAATCGAATTGGCATACATCATCTGCGGATTTGATTTTAGGCAGAACAATCCCCTTCACATTACTGTGTTTCAATAGTTCCATGTCAGCAGGCAGGGAATCAGTCCCAAGCCTGTTAACCCTGATAAACAGCTGCTTTCCCGCAAACATATCCATCCCAAGATATCGGTCCAACAAAATCCTGGCTTTCGCTTCTTCCTGAACCAGCACTGCATCTTCCATGTCAAATATGAGAGCATCTGCCTCGCAGTTCCCTGCCTTGACGATAAATTTTTCATTATTTGCCGGAACAAACAATATGCTCCTTAATAAATATTCCATTGCGTTTTCCTTTCCATATGCAGTATGGAGCAATATACCCCAATTACCCGACACTATTTCATCGTTATCTATTTTCTTTGGTAAATGCAATCCTGGATCTTCCCATCTGTTCCTAAAGCATTATTTTCCTGAAATGCTGCCCATCTGCTCCTGGAATTCGCCCACAGTCTTTGCATCTGCCGCCAGCAGCAGCCATTTTGTCAGTACCTCTGCGTCTGTCTGGGCACGTATGGCACACTCTACGTCAGAAGGAACTTTACCCTTTCTGCCCAGAAGAACCAACACATCTTCTACCTGTCTCTCTGCCTTTCCTTCTAACCTTATA
>DKVC01000299.1:39387-39740 GCA_002490995.1 Lachnospiraceae bacterium UBA7188 | reverse complement strand
ATGAAAAGGTTTTATGCTATAATAATAAAATATGACTGAAACAGGACGGAAAAAATATGAGTGCATTTGTAAGTTTTCAGAATGTAAACAAAATCTATAAGACAGGCGAAGTGGAGATTCAGGCCCTGCACGACGTGAATTTTGAGATCGGCAAAGGGGAATTCTGCGTGATTGTAGGCGCTTCCGGTGCGGGCAAGACTACCATACTGAATATATTGGGTGGAATGGATACGCTTACTTCCGGGAAAGTGTTCCTGAACGGCCAGGAGGTATCCTCTTTCGGCAGACGGCAGCTGACTTCGTACAGACGTTATGACGTGGGGTTCGTATTTCAGTTTTATAATCTGGTGCAG
>DKVC01000299.1:0-39089 GCA_002490995.1 Lachnospiraceae bacterium UBA7188 | reverse complement strand
TAATCTGGTGCAGAATCTGACGGCACTGGAAAATGTGGAGCTGGCGGCGCAGATCTGCAGGGAGCCTCTGGATGCGGCCATGGTTCTTGAACAGGTTGGATTGAAGGATCGGATGAATAATTTCCCGGCGCAGCTTTCCGGAGGGGAACAGCAGCGGGTGGCTATTGCACGGGCACTGGCCAAGAATCCCAAGCTGCTTTTATGCGACGAACCTACGGGGGCGCTGGATTACAATACAGGGAAAGCCGTTCTGAAGCTTTTGCAGGCAACCTGCCGGGAGATGGGCAGGACGGTAATCGTCATTACTCACAATCAGGCGCTGACAGCCATGGCGGACCGTGTGATCACGGTAAAAAGCGGCACGGTGGTCAACATGACGATGAATGACAGCATTGTGGACGTATCGGAAATCGAATGGTAATATGGGGAATACAAATGCAGGGAATACGATAGAAGACGGTGGTGATCAGGAAAACTTATGCGGGAACTCAGGAAATCCACATTCAGGGAAATTAAATCAAGTTTTGGACGCTTTATGGCTATCTTTGCCATTGTGGCCCTCGGCGTGGGATTTTTTGCCGGGCTCAAGGTGACAAGAGCCGGAATGACGGCGACGGTGGGACAGTATCTGGAGAAATATGCCTTCTATGACTACCGATTGCTTTCCACCGTGGGATTCGGGCAGGAGGAAGTGGATTTTCTTGCAGGCCAGGACGATATCGCGGCTGCGGAAGGTTCGATTTCCTTCGATGTACTGTACCGTGCGGATGATGGAAGGCAGGGGGCAGTGAAGACCTTCAGCATAACGGAGCAGGTGAATACACTGAAGCTGATCGCGGGCAGGATGCCGGAGAAGGATAACGAATGTCTGGCTGACAAGGCTCTGTTCAGTGAGGCGGGCAGTACGGTCTGGCTGTCGGAGGATAATGACGAGGAGGATCTGGAGAATTTTACGTACAGGGAATATGAGATTGTGGGGATTGTTCAGTCTCCGCTTTATCTGCAGTACGAGAGGGGAAATACTTCAATCGGCACGGGGCGTCTGGACGGTTATCTTTATCTGATGCCGGGCGGGTTTGACGTGGATTATTATACAGAAGTTTATGTAAAGTTTGCACGCGATTTCGAGCTGTACAGCACGGAATACAGTGATTACATGGATGAGAAGGAGTTGCTCTGGGAGGACTTGACCCGGGAGGCGGCAGAACGCAGGTTTTATGATATTCGTGAAGAGGCTGGGGAAGAGCTTGCCGATGCCCGCAGCGAATTCGAGGACAAGAAGGCGGAGGGCGAAGAAGAGCTTGCGGACGCGGCCCGCACACTGGAGGACGCGGAGAGGGAGCTTGCGGACGGGGAACAGGCTTTGAAGGATGCGCGTGAGGAGCTTGCGGACGGAGAGCAGACACTGAAGGAGAAGGAGAGGGAGCTTGCGGATGCGAAAGCACTTATTCGGGAGAAGGAAGGGGAGCTTGCGGATGCGGAGTCAGTGATTGCGGAAAATGAGGCGGAGCTTGCGGATGCCAATGCAGTGATTGCACAGAAGGAGCAGGAGCTTGCGGACGCAGAGGCTCTTATGGCGGAAAAAGAGGCGGAGCTTACGGAGGGGGAACGAAAGCTTGCGGAAGGCCGGGCAGAGTGGGACCGGCAAAACGGAGAGCTGGAGACGGGGAAGAGTCAGCTTGCCGGCGGACGGCAGCAGCTGGAGGCAAAGCGTGCGGAACTGGACGGGCAGAGGCAGCAGCTGGAGGCGGCTTTGGCGGCGGGAATGCTTGCCCAGGGAGACTATGAGGCCGGAATGGCTGCCATTTCTCAGGGGGAACAGCAGCTTGCGGCAGCGGGAGCGGAATTGGACGAGACGGAAGCGCAGATGGCGGCGGGTGAGGCACAGCTTGCAGCGGCGTGGCAGCAGATAACGGAGAATGAGCAGATGCTTTCGGAAGGCCGCCAGGCTTTTTTACAGGGAAAACAGGAACTGGAGGAGGGCCGCCGGGCGCTTGCGGATGCCGAAAGACAGCTTTCGGAAGGATGGGAGGCCCTCCTGAAGGGAAAGCAGGAGATGGAGGAGGGCCGTCAGGAGCTGGCTGAAGGGAGTAAGGAGGTTGCAGACGGTGAGAAGGCACTTGCGGATGCAGAAAGGGATTTGAAGGAGGCCGGGGAGACTCTGGCGGAAAAGGAATCCGAGCTCGCGGACGCGCAGCGGGAATATGCGGACGGCCTGAAAGAATATGAGGATGCGCAGAAGGAATTCGACGAGAAGATTGGCGATGCGGAGCAGAAAATCGCGGATGCGGAGCAGGAGCTGGCCGATCTCGAGGAGCCTGATACCTATGTGCTGGGCAGGGATACCAATACGGGGTATGTCTGTTTCGAGAGTGATTCCAAAATAGTAGAAGGAATTGCCAATATTTTCCCGGTCTTTTTCTTCCTGGTGGCGGCGCTGGTCTGCATTACCACCATGAACAGGATGGTGGAGGAGCAGAGAACCCAGATCGGCGTATTGAAGGCTCTGGGGTACGGAGAGGCCGCCATTATGTCAAAATACATGATCTATTCCGGGCTGGCGGCAGTGACAGGATGTGTTTTCGGCTTTTTTCTGGGTACCTGGGCTTTCCCGGAGGTGATATGGTTCTGTTACAATATCATGTACAGCGCGGATCCGATTTTTTATGTGTTTGACTGGAAACTGGCTGTGATTTCCCTGATCGTGTCACTGCTCTGTTCCATAGGGACCACCTGGCTGTCCTGCCGGGTGGAACTGGTTCAGGTGGCTGCGGCGCTGATGCGGCCCAAGGCGCCCCGGGTGGGGAAACGGGTTCTGCTGGAGAGGCTGCCTTTTATATGGCGGCGTCTGAGCTTTCTGAGAAAGGTATCTCTGAGGAATATTTTCCGGTACAAGAAGCGTCTGTTTATGATGGTGGTGGGAATCAGCGGATGTACAGCGCTGCTGGTGACCGGATTCGGCATTATGGATTCCATTGCGGATGTGGCAACGAGGCAGTTTCAGGAAATCCAGACTTACGATATCGGGATTTCTCTGAATGAAGACGCGGATGAGGCGCTGCGGGAGGAGATGGAGGAACTCAAGGGTTCCGGCGCGGGGAAATATACCTTTGTCATGGAAAAAAATATGGATCTGGTGACAGCGGGAGGCATCAAATCCATTTACCTGGTGGCAGGAACGGAAGCGGAAATGGAACCTTTTCTGAACTTGCATACGCCGGGAGGAGAGAAAATTGCGTATCCCGCTTTGGGAGAGGCAGTTATTTCCAATAAGCTTGCGGAGGATTATAATATCGGAATCGGAGACATGATAACGTTGAGGGATGAAGATATGAGTACTTTTACAGCAAGAGTCTCCGCGGTCTATGAGAATTATATTTACAATTATGTCCATATTTCGGAGGACACCTGGCGGGAGCAGACAGGAGAAGAGCCTGAACGCAAAACCGTTTATCTGAATCTGGCCCGACAGGAGGGGACGGAGGGCGGATTTACAGCCCATGGACTTTCCGCGGAGCTGATGAAGCTGGACGAAGTGCTGAGTGTAACTGTGAATGCGGATACCATGGAGCGTATCGGCAATATGATGGCCAGTCTGAACATTATTGTGGTGGTAGTCATTTTGTGCGCGGCGGGACTGGCATTCATCGTACTGTATAATCTGACGAATATCAATATCACGGAGAGGATTCGGGAGATTGCCACCATTAAGGTTCTCGGCTTTTACAAAAAAGAGACAGCTGCCTATGTGTTCCGGGAAAATATCATGCTGACTGCGCTGGGCATGCTGCTGGGGCTGGGGCTTGGATATTTTCTGCACAGGCTTGTGATGAACGAAATCAGGGTTGACCTGATTGCCTTTCATATTTACGTAAAACCGGTCAGTTATGTATACAGCGCTCTGTTGACGCTTGTGTTCGGAGGGCTGGTGAATCTGTTCATGGGCGGCAAGCTGGAGAGTATCAGCATGACAGAATCCTTAAAGAGTGTGGATTGAGAGAAGGCGGTTGTCCCGACAGGTTTGCGGGATGCGGGTAATGCCAGGACTGTGCGGTAATTTATACTCACGTTCAAAAACATATATAAAGTGCGGTGGAAAGTTGGGAAATTCGCAAGGTGGATACGGGAAAGGATTGCATGAAAAATGAGATTTGATATGCATTGTCACACAAAGGAAGGCTCCCTGGACGGCAAGGTGCCCATTGAAGAATTTGCGGCTGTTTTGAAGAGCAGGGGCTTTGACGGGATGCTGGTCAGCGACCATGACTCCTATAAGGGATACCGCGTCTGGAAAAAGGTAAAGGAAGAGGGGCGGACAGGCGGCTTTCTGGTACTGAAGGGCGTGGAGTACGATACCATTGACGCCGGGCATATTCTGGTGATCATGCCGGAGAACGTGAAACTGAAGATTCTGGAGCTGCGGGGTCTGCCGGTGCAGTTTCTGATTGATATCGTCCATAAAAACGGTGGTATCCTGGGGCCGGCCCACCCCTGCGGGGAGAAATATCTGAGCATCATGAATACCCTGACGCGCCGCAATCAGATGGCCGTGATGGATGAATTTGATTTTGTGGAGGGTTTTAACGCATGTGAATCCCCCGAGAGCAATGCGGGGGCACGGGCCATTGCGGAGACATATGAAAAGCCTGTTTTCGGCGGAAGCGATGCCCACAAGGCAGACTGTATAGGACTGGCATATACGGAATTTTGTGAAGAAATTACCTGCGAGTCGGATCTGATCAGGCTGGTGAAGGAGAAAGGGCAGGATGCCTGTGTCTGCGGCGGGGAATATTATGAGAAGACTACGAAACAGAAGATTGGCAAAGCCAACAATCTGCTGGTGGACGGATTCTGGTTCTATAATCATATGGCCAGCATGATGCGCCACAGGAAGCGCATTCAGGAGCTGCGCAAATATTACATCCGGATTAAATGAGCCGCAACAGTGCAAAAGAGCGGAAAAGGGGTTATTGTACAGAGCGCAGCCGAAAACGAAGGCATGTTACAAAATTATTGCAATTTTAGCTTTTATTTTGCTGTAATTCATAAAATCTTAAGGTGCATTTTTGAAATAGTGTGATATACTCAATATGTGGCATCCTGAAGGTCGCATATTGGGTATTTTTTTGGGATGCATCAGTTTTGCCCGGCGGCAGACATCTGGCCGCAGAATGAATGGCAGGAAGGATTGTGATATAAAATGGAAAAAGGATGTAAGAGAGATTCAAAGATTTCAATACTCCGGCGGACAGCGGCGGTAACGCTTGCCGCGGTGACCGCGTTTTCGGCGGCAGCCTGCGGGAAGTCGGAGAGCTCCGGGGACTCTGTACAGGCGAAGGAATGGGCCTATGTGCCGGAATTCATCACCATTGATGAGGAAAATGTGGATTATTATGATATGCAGATACTGGGAGAGAATATTTACTATCTGTCCTATGACTGGGACGAGGCAACCGGTGAGAGCAGCCAGAGCATCTGCAAATATTCCCTGGCAGACCGGAATGTGACATCCACTCCCATCACCTGGCTGGAGGAGGGCGGCAACCAGAGCATCAACAGAGGCAGATTCGGGGAAGACGGCAGCATGTATGCAATCATGTATTCCTATAACGAGGATTACAGCGAATCGAGCCAGTTCCTGACGAAATTCGACGCAGATGGCAAACAGCTCTTTTCTACTGATATGACCGACCTGGTGGGGGATTCCTATGTGGATACCCTGGCAGTGGACGGAGAGGGAAGGCTTTACGTCACAGGCGACAGCCAGATATGGCTTTTCGACGGGGAGGGCAACCAGCAGGGTACCGTTTCCATGAATGGCGGAGGGGATGTCTGGATTGACTCCATGGCCTGCGGCAGGGACGGTAAGATGTATATGGGCTACAGCAATTATGACGGCAACAGCAGCACCTACACCCTGTGCGAAGTGGATTTTGACGGTAAAAAGCTGGGGCAGGCATATGAAGACGTTCCCAGGAACAACGGATTTATCGCCGGGACGGAGTATGATTTCCTGCTGACTGACGGTACGGCCCTCTATGGCTATGATCTGGCAAAGAAGGAGAAAGAACAACTGTTCGACTGGCTGGACAGCGATATCAACGGCAACAACGTGCGGAAATTCAGCCAGCTGGAGGACGGAAGGATTCTTGCCGTCATTGAGGACTGGGAGAACAATGACAGCGGCATCGCGCTGCTGACGAAGAAGAAGGCTGAGGAAGTGCCCCAGAAGGAAACGATTGTCGTCGCCACCATGGGCGGTTCCTATAATCTGCAGTCCAAGGCCGTGAAGTTCAACAAATCCAGTGACAGCTACCATATTTCCGTCAGGGATTATGTGGATTATAATAACTGGACCGAGAATACATGGTCGGACGCCCTGGCCAACCTGAACAATGACATAACCTCCAACAACAACTGCCCGGATATGATCGATCTGTCCAACGTGAATATTCCGCAGCTGGTGGCAAAGGATGTGCTGGAGGATTTAAACCCGTACCTGGAAAAGAGCGGTAACGTGAACCGCGGCGATTTTGTGGAGAACATATTGGATGCATATACCTATGACGGCAAACTGGTGAGCATCCCCACCTATTTCAGCATGCAGACCGTAATCGGCAGCACTTCCATGGTGGGAAGCGAGGGCGGCTGGACACTGGAGCAGCTGATTGCCCTGGCAAATGAGCATCCGGACGCGGAACTTTTTGACAGGGTATCCAAGCAGTCCATACTGCAGGCAGCCCTGATGTTCAATGAGGATGCGTTCATCAACTGGGAGACGGGAGAATGCAGCTTTGACACGGACGGTTTCAAGAATATACTGGAATTTGTGAACCGTTTTCCCGACGAGGTAAACTGGGAAGAGGGAATGGACTCTGAGCCTACCAGGATTCAGAACGGCGAAGTCCTTTTGTCCACAGCCTATATTTACGATTTCAATCAGCTTCAGATGTACAATGAAATCTTCCAGGGGGATTACAATTGTGTAGGATTCCCCACGGTTGACGGACAGGGAGGGCATGCACTTTCCGCAAGCGAGGCTTATGCCATTACCACTAAGTCAGGGAAAAAGGACGGCGCATGGGAATTCATTGAGAGTATTCTGACAGAGGAGAACAACAACCAGTACTACAGCGGATTCCCCACGCTGAAATCCAGTCTGGATAAGATGGCGGAGGAGGCAGTTACCCCCAGGTATATGACTGATGAGAACGGGGAAGTCATGAAGGATGAAAACGGAGAACCCATTGTGGAGGGAGGAACCTCTTCCGTGGGATATGAGGATGGATGGAGCTACACTTACCGCCTGGCTACCCAGGAGGAGGTAGATAAGGTGATGGAGCTGATGAATGTGGCGAAGCCCGTATCCTACAACGGTGACGATGAGATATCGAAAATCATCAATGAAGAGGCGGAAGCCTTCTTCAAGGGGCAGAAATCCGCGGATGAAGTGGCGGGCATTATCCAGAACCGTGTCAGCAACTACGTGAGTGAGACAAAATAAGCGATACATCTAATACATCTGAAATGAGGATGAAAATGGGTAAAAAGCGGAAAGAAAGGCGCAGAAATAAGCCTGCAGCGGAAAATCATATCAAGACCACGCGGAGAACCCGCAAGCTGAAAATAAGCTCGGGGGCGTTTATCGCTCCCAGCTTTGTGGGCGTGATGACGTTCTTCATATTGCCCTTTCTGGTGGTCATCTACTATTCGCTGGTAGACAATCCTATCAGTGCAAACTTTGTTTTTTTGGATAATTTTAAAAGCATTCTGGGTAATGCTTCCTTCAAGACGGCAGTCCGCAATACCTTTACTTTTGCGGCGGTAGCAGTTCCTCTGGCGGTGGTGCTTTCTCTCCTGCTGGCTATTGTGCTGGAGACGAAGCTGCCGTTTCGGAGCCAGTTCAGGACTTTCTTCTTAAGTCCCATGATGGTGCCGGTGGCTTCCATCGTGCTGATCTGGCAGGTGCTGTTCCATTATAATGGTGCCATTAATGAAGTGCTGATCAAACTGGGAGGCAGCAGGATTGACTGGATGAAGTCGGACTACGGACTGATCGTCGTCGTTATCCTGTTCCTGTGGAAGAACCTGGGGTATAACATGATTCTGTTCATGGCGGCTCTGGCCAGCATCCCTCAGGATATCCTGGAGGTTGCCAGGCTGGAAAGCGCCACGCCCCTGCAGACTTTCTTCTATATTAAAATACGGTATCTGTCCTCTTCCCTGTTGTTTGTGACGATTATGTCCCTGATCAATTCCTTCAAGATATTCCGGGAAGTATACCTGCTGACAGGCGATTATCCGTATGACTCCATTTATACGCTCCAGCACTTCATGAACAATAAGTTCAGATCCCTGGATTATCAGACACTGTCGGCGGCAGCCATACTGATGTCGCTGGTGATGATAGTGATCATCGGAATTCTGTTTATTGCGGAGAATTATTTCGGAAAGGATGTGGAGGGATGAAAAATTGGAGGAAATCCAATTTGAAGAATGCGGGGACGTCGGGAAACTGGGAAGACCTGGCGGCTTTAGACAGGATGATGGCGAAGCGCAAGAAGCGGGTGCAGACGGCGAAAATCACACTGGCCACCATGGTGGCGGCAGCCTTTGCAATCCTTTTCCTGATGCCGATAGTGCTGACCATCACCAATTCCTTTATGGCAGCCTCCGAGATATCGGCGAACTACGGTTCCGTATTTGCCACCAATTCCAACGGGGGTAAGGTCTACATATCGGAGAAGGTGAATCTGAAGTTTATTCCCGACATGGTCTCCTTCAGCCAGTATAATACGGTGCTGTTCAAGAGTCCGGAGTATCTGCTGAAGTTCTGGAATTCCGTGATACTGGTGGCGCCCATTGTGATATTTCAGCTGATTGTGGCTTCGCTGGCTTCTTACGGATTTGCCAGATACCGGGGAAAAATCAGGGAAATCATCTTTTTCATGTACATTATCCTGATGCTGATGCCCTATCAGGTAACGCTGGTGCCCAACTACCTGGTCAGCGACTGGCTGAATCTGCTGGATACCAACTGGGCCATCTGGCTGCCGGGTATCATGTCGCCCTTCGCGGTGTTCCTGCTGACCAAATTCATGCGCAGGATTCCGGAGTCGGTGATGGAGGCGGCGCAGATAGACGGCGCGGGGGAGTGGCAGATATACAGGAGAATCTGCCTGCCCCTGTGCAGAGGGGCCATATGCTCCGCAGCCATTCTGGTATTTATTGACTACTGGAACATGGTGGAACAGCCGTTGATTCTGCTCACCGATGCGGAGACTCATCCGCTGTCGGTTTTCCTGAGCAAAATCAATGCCGGTGAAATCGGGCTGGCATTTGCGGTGGCTACGATTTACATGGTGCCCAGCCTTCTGATATTCCTGTACGGAGAGGAATACTTGGTGGACGGTATCACGTATCAGGGCGGCATTAAAGGCTAATATAATTTAATAGTAGGAGAGGTATAGCGATGAACGAGAACGGAAAGAAGAAAAGAGAATGGGTGAAGACGGCAGCAATCGTATTTCTGTCCGTGATGCTGGTGCTCACTTTTTTCTCCAACACCATTATGAACTATTCTCTGCCGGAGGTGGCTACCCAGTATGTACAGTCCGGCACCATTACAGCCAAAATCAGGGGTTCAGGAATGGTGGAAAGCGGGGATCCGTATAATGTGGAGGTAAAGGAATCCAGAAAGGTGGCCAGTGTGGCTGTGAGAGTGGGGGATACCGTGGAGAAGGATGCGGTGCTCATATACCTTGAGGATGAGGAAAGCGATGAGCTGAAGGCTGCCAGAGAGGAACTGGAGAAGGCGCAGGCGGATTACAGGAACGCTTTGCTTTCCGTAGAGATTACTTCGGCGGATATCCAGGCTGCCAATACAGGAATGTCCACAGACGCATACCGCCAGCAGATCACCGCGGCGCAGAATGCGGTGACCGGGGCTGAGAATGCGGTGACGGCAGCGAAAAATGAGGTGACTGAGGCGCAGAAAAAAGTAGATGAGATTCAGAACCAGTATGAAGCGGTGGGGAATCAGATATCCCTTACTCCGGAGAACAACGCGGATGTAAGCGCGGAGATAAAAGCCCGGGACGAGGCAAAAGCCTCATGGGATGAGGCGAAGCGCATCGAGGCGGACGCGAAGAATGAACTGACGGCCAGACAGAATGAGGTGGCCGACCTGGAGGCAAGGATTAAGCTGGTACAGGATAAGATGCCCGCGCCCACAAAGAATCCTGCGCAGAATCCGAATGAAGATGCTTCCGGGGCAGGCAGTTCGGAACCGGCGGCTACGCAGGAGCCTGTTTCCGATCCTGCATCTCAGGGAAATCTTCCGGATCCTGCTTCCGAACCGGCATCTCAGGAGAATCCCCCGGATTCGGTTTCCGGATCAGCGGCGCAGGGAGCTGGTACAGATCCGGCTGTCACTGCAAATCCAGATGCAGGCCAGCCTCTTCCGCAGTCAGACGAGGCAGGTGAGGGCGGACTGAACGAAGTAAGCGAGGATGTGGATATCGCGCAGCTTCAGGCACAGCTGGACGAATTGAACAGGCAGCTGAATGCTGCAAAGGAAAATGAAATCAATGCCCAGAGCGCATACAATAACGCCAGCCTGGAAGCAACCAGGAGAGAAGAAGTATACAACAGGGCGGAACAGGCTCTGACAGATAAGAAGAACTCCGGAAACACGGAGGGGATCATCAATAATCTGAAAAATCAGCAGAATGCCCTGAACGTTTCACTGGCGGAGGCCAGAAATGTGCTGACGCAGAAGCAGGCAAACCTCTCAAACCAGGAGACGATTCTTGCAGACAGGCAGCAGGAGCTGACGGATCTGGCTTCCAGAATCGGCAAGGTATCGGGACTGGAGACTGCCCAGGAGGCAATTGACAGGGCACAGGAAAAGGTGGATGAACTGACGGCAAAATCCATAGATGCCACCATCAAGGCACCCATTGCCGGCACGGTGACCGCACTGAATGTAACAGCCGGCAAGAATACGGATGCCAGCACTTCCGTGGCTGTACTGCAGCCGGAAGGGAAGGGCTATAACATGAGCTTTTCCGTGACCAATGAACAGGCAAAGCGCCTGTCAGTGGGAGATGTGGCTGATCTGGTCAACGCCTGGAGATATGATGACGTGACCGTGACACTTTCCAATATCAAGCCGGATCCCAATGATCCCGGACAGAAAAAGCTCCTGACCTTTGACATTGCGGGGAACGTGACGGCAGGACAGACATTGAACGTATCGGTGGGGCAGAAGAGCTCCAACTATGATTATATCGTGCCCAACAGCGCTATCCGCGAGGACAATAACGGTAAGTTTATCCTGATCGTGGAGTCCAGGCCGGGGCCTTTGAGCACCCGTTATATTGCAAGCCGTGTGGATGTGGAGGTACTGGCAAGCGACGATACCCAGTCGGCTGTCAGCGCGGCGCTCTATGGCTATGAATTTGTAATCACAACGTCAACAAAACCCGTGGAAGCGGGCAAGCAGGTCAGGCTGAGTGAAAATAACGGATAGGACAGATGGAAATGAGGTAAGTGATGAAGAAAATAGTATTGGGTATTAGCGGAGGGATTTCCTTCCTGATTTTCCTGATCCTGCTTTTCACTACGAATTATCTGGGTCATAGTCAGCTATCGCAGACGGCGGCCGATAGATGGAGCAGTAAAAAGAATGCTTCCCAGGTCAGTTGTTTTTTCTCGGTGGGATCGGGTATTACTGAGGATGCTATCATTGACTTCGAGCATACGGTGGACAGTGCGCTGACGGATGCGTCCGTGGTTCAGGAATCCGAGAATCCCGGCGCCAGGCTGTGGGCGGATGCCTACAGCGCTGACGGCACCGTGACCATTTCCACGGATAAGGCCAGTATTATGGCGGATGCCATTGGAATCGGCGGTGACTTTTTCCTGTTTCACCCGATGAAGCTTCTCTACGGTGCCTATTTTTCGGGAAATGACCTGATGCAGGACTACTGTGTGATAGATGAAGACGCGGCATGGCAGCTGTTCGGTTCCAATAATGTGGCGGGAATGATGGTCAATATCGGAGGGATTCCTCATATTGTGACAGGTGTGGTGGAGAGACCTGACGGCCGGCTGGCAGAAGCGGCGGGACTGGATTCCACATTGGTGTATGTGTCTTACAAGACGCTGAACGAGCTGGGGAGCAGCCACGGTATCAACCATTACGAGATTGTGATGCCCAATCCGGTCACCGGATTTGCAGTGAACTATATCAGGGAAAAGCTGGGGACAGAGGAAAAGGAGACGGAGATTGTAGAAAATACCACCCGCTATTCTCTTCTTTCCAGGCTGAAGCTTCTGACACAGTTCGGAGTGCGCTCCATGAACGGCAAGGCAATCATATATCCCTACTGGGAGAACATAGCCCGGGGATATGAGGACATTCTCGCCCTTCTGACGCTGTTCGAAATCCTGTTTCTGGCTTATCCGGTGGGACTTGCACTTGTATTCTTCTGTATCTGGTGGAAGCATAAGGGCTGGACCATGCGGGATGTGAGACTGAAGGCCGTGGATAAGGCAGAGCGCTGGGTGGAAAAACGCCGTGAAAAGCGGAGGAAGAAGAAAAAAGGCAGCCCGGACAGCGATGATTTTGAGTATATCGAATTTGAGGATGACGGCTTCATGGACGAACCCGGGGTGAAAAGCCCGATGAAGAGAAAGGGAAAAGCTCCGAAAGAGAAGGACAGGAAGCCTGCATCTGAAAGGCGTGAAGCGAGACGGGAAGAAAGGCTGAGGAAAAAGCAGGAAAAGAAGCAGACGAAGGAACAGAAGAAAGAGCAGCGCAGAAAGAAGAAGGGGAAGACAGGAGGAGAATTGTGAAAAAGATTTGGTTGAAAAGGGCAGTGAGTGTGAGCCTGTCCCTCGCCATGGTGCTGGGCCTGGCCGGCTGCGGCAAGGGCGGAAACAAGATGGAAAATGCAGCACTGGCAAAAGAACATGTCTATAAATTCCAGGAAATCGAGATACCGGATTTGGGCGGAGACGACTATTCTGTCCGCGGTTCCGTGTACAGGGACGGTACGATCTATCTGATGGCGCAGGTCTATCACTGGTCGGAGAACAGTGACGACATTGATATGAAGATGCTGACGATGAAGGATGACGGTTCCAATGTACAGCTGGTGGATATTGAGATACCTGACTGGAGGACACAGAGCGGAAGCGGCGGGAGCACGGAACCGGAAAGCGGTGATGGAGCCGACGGAAGTTCGGAGCCTGAAGAAGGAGCGGGGGCTGTCGCCAGGACAGAAGGAGAGGGCGCTGAGGCTACCGGGTCGGAGTCCGGATCAGAAGGAGAAAGTGAATCGGGTGCCGGAACGGAAGGCGAAGACGGAGCGGAGTCCGGGTCAGAAGGTGAAAGCGGATCGGAGTCCGGGACAGAGGGCGAGGACGGTGCGGATGTCAGCGCAGAAGCCGAAATTGACGACGGAATGCTGACAGGCAGCGAGAATAATATTTATGAGAATTCCAATTACGGGAATTTTGTCTTTGGCTCTGACGGCATGATTTATGCCATGCGGAATTATTATTATGAGGATTATTCCAGCGAAGAGTATACATCCGTTCAGAAGAATTATATCAGCTGCTGGAATCCGGACGGAAGCTTTGCCTGGGAGAAAGAGCTGGAAGGGCTTGTCTCTGAGGACGAATATATTTATGTAAACACGATGACCGTGTCGCAGGACGGAACTTTGAGTCTGCTTCTGTCAGGGGATAACTCCTATATCATGACAGTGGATGCCCAGGGCAATGCCTCAGAGAGAAAGCCGCTGCCGGAGGATGTGGGAAAGATATTTAATAATTACAATTCCATTATGAATAAGGAAGACGGCTCCTTCCTGGTCATATACAATGACGAGTCGGACGGGCAGAAGCAGTACCTTGTGTCCTATGACCCTGTTACAGGCCAGCTTGGCGAACCCGGGCTGCTTCCTTCCTCCCTGTCATGGAGCGGCTATAATACCATGGTTGCCGGGAAGACGTCTGATCTGGTATACAGCAATTCAAGCGGTGTATACACTTATACCGCAGGGGCCGAGGACAGCGTGGAAAAGATGAATTTCATCAATTCCGACCTGAATATCAGCTATTTTAATTCACTGATCGAAATGGACGAAAATACCTTTATCGGTGTGTTCAACGAAAATTACGAAAACAAGGTGAAGGCGGGAATTTTTACTTATGTGGATCCCAAGGATATTCCGGACAAGGCTGTGCTGGTGCTGGCCGGCAATTATGTGGGCAGCGACATGAAGCAGAGGGTAGTGGAATTTAACCGCAGCAGTGAGGAATACCGGATTACAATCAAGGAGTATGATTCCTATAACAGCTATGATGATTATCAGGCGGGATATACCCAGCTGAACAATGATATCACCACGGGCAGCATGCCGGATATCGTGATTACTTCCGGCCTTCCGGCGGAAAATTATGTGGCGAAGGGGCTTCTGGCGGATATCAGTAAGCTGATAGAAGAGGATGAAGAGCTGTCCCAGGTGGAATATGTGCAGAACGTGTTTGACGCTTATTCTGTAGACGGAAAATTATATTACGTAATACCGTATTTCAATGTGAACACGGTAATCGGCAAGAAATCCATTGTGGGCGACAGGACGGCCTGGACCATGGCGGATATGAAGCTGCTGATGGAGACTCTGCCGGAGGGTACCAACATGTTCGGTGAGATGACCCGCGACTCCTTTATGTATACGATGATGGATTTCTGCGGGGCGGACTTTATCGATGTCAACAGCGGAAAATGTGATTTTGATTCCCAGAATTTTATAGACATGATGGAATATGCCAGGACTCTGCCGGAGGAACTGAACGAGGAGGAGTATGGCGAGGACTACTGGAGGAATTACGAATCTCAGTATCGTGAGGACCGGACGATTCTGCGGAGCATGTACATCGGAAGCGTGAGCAATGTCAATTATACCGTGAAGGGAAATTTCGGAGAGGAAGTGTCCTTTATCGGTTTCCCCACCGAGAGCGGGATGGGGGCTTATGTGCAGGCGGGAGATTCCTATGCGATTTCCGCCCGTTCGGCCAACATTGACGGGGCATGGGAATTCCTGAGATATTATCTGACGGATGAATACCAGTCCGAACTGGGCTGGGGGATGCCGATTCAGAAGAAATATTTCATGGAGAAAGCCCAGGAAGCAACTCAGAGGCCTTATTATCTGGATGAAAACGGCGAAAAGGTTGAGTACGATGATTACTACTACATCAATGATGAGGAAATCAAGCTGGAGCCCATGACCCAGGAAGAGGTGGATGCTGTAGTGGAGTATATTCTCTCCGTTAATAAGTGCTATTACGGAAATACGGATATTTCCAATATCATCAGTGAGGAGATAGCTCCTTATTTTACCGGGCAGAAGAGTGCCCAGGAGGTTGCGAAGATCATCCAGAGCAGGGCGCAGATCTATGTGGATGAGAGGCGCTGACCGGGTTTTTAAACGTTTTTATCCCAAAGAGGGTTTCATCTCCCATATTTTATCCTGCATGGCGAAGACATTTGCAGTCATGTGATATAACAAAAGGCCGCCAGCCGTATTCCTGTCCTGGTCTGGACATGGTGGAAAAGCTGGTGGCCTTTCGTATACTGCAATCGGGTTGCATTGTAAATTTATACTGCACACCGGTTGAATTTGCAGTGCAACCCGACTAAGTCACTGCCTTAAGCAGTGACTTTTAGACCTGCCAGCCAGGTACCTTCCCTTAGGCATCAATGTATACTCGCGTTCAAAAACATTTGCCAATCTACATGTATAACGAGCGAGCGCATCTGTATTGTAGAACAGAAAAACGACAAATAGATGCGCTCGCGAGTATAAATCCTGGAGGTCTGCAGTATAAACGCTGCGCAGTATATTTTGCATGAATAAGCTGCAGAGGTTATTTTCCGGCAATTTCTAAGATAATGTAACAGGAATTCCCAGTTTGCGCATATGATTCTCCAGGCTGAGCTCCTGCCCGTGTTCGCGGAGCCATTTTCTGCATTCTTTGTATTCCGGCATCACGGAGGCAACCATATTCCAGAAATTTTTAGAATGATCCATGTGGGTCAGGTGGCAGAGTTCATGAACCACTACGTAATCGAGAATCACC
Organism: Lachnospiraceae bacterium UBA7188; assembly: GCA_002490995.1. GTDB lineage: Bacteria > Bacillota > Clostridia > Lachnospirales > Lachnospiraceae > Acetatifactor. The sequence continues at coordinate 22,931 of DKVC01000299.1, read as the reverse complement.
GGAGGCGCAAAAATCAGGCGGTAATTGAAGGACAGGGTTCCACGGGAGGAGCAGCTGCCCCATCGGGTCTTCTGGTCCCGGACGGTGATGGAGGTGTAATTGCCGCCGGTTATTCGGTGAAAATAAGCCACCCGGCTTTCGAACTGTTGCCGGGCGGCATTGCGGTATCTTTTCTCCAGGGTTTCCAGACGCCTGCTCTCGGCTTCTGTCAGGCTGCGGGATTTCTGTGGTTTCATATGGAAGCATCCTTTCTGTCATGGGCTTAAATATGGTACTGCATGCCATAGGAGTCAGCATCTGTTTCGCTATTCAGGTAGTCATATGCGGATTCGGAAACAATTTCAAATCCGCATTTTTGATGGGTTCGGACGGAAGCTGTATTTGTTTTTCTGACACTGTCGCACAGCCTGAAAGGGCCTCTTTGCTTCAGGTCGTCTGTCACACCGTTCAGCAGACATACGGCATATCCCTTTTTCCGATAGTCGGGATGGGTCTCCAGAGCCTCCAGGTAATAGAAGTTATCTGCAATCCTGTTGAGCCGAAGGGCGCTGACCCATGTATTTTCCGCTTCCAGAATCCAGTATTCGCTGCCTTCTCTCTGAAAAAATTTCGTTTCCAGAAATTGAAGGAAGTCGGCTTCGCATTTTCGTATGGCCGCAGGCAGGGCTTCCTCCGGATAGAAATATTCTGCGTTTTCCAGGTTTCCCTCCTGATACAGGTCCATGAGCCTTCGGCTGTCTATTTCCTCAAATGACGTTATTTTATGCAGCATTATAGTTTTTTTCCTTTGATTCATTTTGAGAAGAATTATGGTTTTTTCTTTTGATGCCATTTTGCGCAGCATTCTGCTTCCAACATCAGACCATTTGTTTGTCTACCTCAATCACTGCGAAATAATTGGGATTGTCCTTTTGAATACGTTCCTGAATCTGTGCCACCAGCTCTGTGTCTGACAGGGGGAAATCGTAGGAGGTTACCACATCAAAAATCAGGTTGGTATGGGTGGGTCCTGCGACAATCCGGAAGTCATGCATGGTAAGAGTCCCGTTGATTTCCGACAGATATTCTTTTACAAGGGCCTTCAGCCGGACAGTTTCCGCATCCCCAACGCAGACCGGATCCATATGAATTACCGCATGGCAGTTCAGCTTATCGCGCAGCTCGTGTTCAATGATATCAATTTTGTCGTGGAGCGCGAGGAAATTCCCGTCAGCGGGCACCTCGGCATGAAGGGAGATCAGGACACGTCCGGGCCCGTAATTATGTACAATCAGGTCATGGATTCCGAGGATTTCCTCATGAGCCATGACAATATCATTGATCTGATTGACGAATTCCGGTTCGGGAGCCTGGCCAAGCAAAGGGCTGATGGTGTCCCTTGCGGCGGTGTAGCCTGCATAGCAGATAAACAGGCCCACCAGCAAACCGCACCAGCCATCTATGGCAAGATTCGCGTAATGCCCGATTAACGTGGCGGCCAGCACGGCTGAGGTGGCGATGGTATCGCTTAAGGAGTCTGCCGCGGTGGCTGACATGGCGGCGGAATCCAACTTTTTGCCCAGCTGCCGGTTGTACAGGAACATATAGCATTTTACCAGGATGGATGCCAGCAGCACCGCAATTGCAGCCGGTGAAAAGTCGGGCATCTCGGGGAGGAGGATTTTGGCAAAGGAGCTTTTGAGGAGCTCTGCGCCCATCAGGAGGATGATGACAGACACCAGCAGGCCGGATATGTATTCAATGCGCCCGTGCCCGAAAGGGTGATGGGGATCCGGCTTCTGGCCTGCCATTTTGAAACCGATCAGCGTGATGATGGACGATCCGGCGTCCGACAGGTTGTTGAAGGCATCCGCGGTGATGGCGATGGAATTGCTGATTGTTCCCGCAATAAATTTACCTGCGAAAAGGCACAGATTCAGAAAAATGCCCACTGCCCCGCACAGGATTCCGTAGGCCTGCCGCACGGAAAGGTTTTTGGTGTCGTCCGTTTTTTTGATAAAAAGCTTTGCAAGTAATGTGATCATGGTAGAAGTCCTTTTTGCGTTATTTATACTCACGTTTAGAAACATTTGCCTGAGTCCCTTAAGTATAGCAACGACATAGAGAAAAAGCAAGCGGGATTTCCAGATATTGCCCAGATATTGTATTGAAATGCGCGGAAAAGTATGTTATGTTTATCATGGTTGAAAAACCGGGAAAAGGTGTTACTTAAATGGTCAGTGGTTTGCCTTTCGCCAAAATGAGCCCATTTTGAGAACTTCCAGTATCATGAGGAGGTGGTACATAGATGGAAAATCCAGCGAAAGGATTTACTTGATGTTAGATACTGTCTTAAAAGTAGTAAGCATTCTTTCCGCTTTGGCAAATATACTTACCAAAGCGGCAGACATGCTGAAAAAGGCAAAAGAAAAGCATCAGAAAAGCAACCACTCCCGCCAAAGTTGAGGTTGCTTTTTGATGTATTTACCATAAACTGAGGCGAACCGTTGATTTATAAGTAACACCCTTTTTCTATTTTAGCAGTTGTGTGTGTGTGTGTCAAGTTTTTGGATTGTGTTTTTACGTGTTTTTACGATTTTTCCCTAAGTTCCGGGACAGAAGTATTGCAAGTCTGCATTTTTCAGTGTATAATTCTAAAAGAAAGCAAGAAGATTGCAGTATAACCGAAATAAAAAAGAAAGCATCCACGCCCATGCCCGTTGCGGACAGCGTGGGAGGATGCGCAGGGAGAGAAGATATGAGCAAGAAACCGGTAGTATTAATGATCCTGGATGGATACGGCCTGAATGAGAAGAAAGAGGGCAATGCGGTGGCATTGGCAGATACCCCTGTTATGGACAAACTGATGGCGGAGTATCCCTTTGTAAGGGGAAATGCCAGCGGTATGGCAGTAGGGCTTCCCGACGGACAGATGGGGAATTCCGAGGTAGGACATCTGAACATGGGCGCAGGCCGTATTGTATATCAGGAGCTGACCAGGATTACCAAGGAGATTCAGGACGGAACCTTTTTCGAGAATCCCGCTCTGTTAAAGGCGGTGGAGAATTGTAAGAAGAATAACAGTTCCCTCCATCTGATGGGACTGCTGTCCGACGGCGGTGTACACAGCCACAATACCCATCTGTACGGCCTGTTGGAGCTGGCAAAGCGGAACGGGCTGGAGAAGGTTTATGTGCACTGCTTCCTGGACGGGCGTGACACACCGCCAACCAGCGGAAAAGAATATGCGGAAGCTCTGACCGCCGAGATGGAGAAAATCGGTGTGGGCAAGATTGCGTCTGTAATGGGACGTTATTACGTAATGGACAGGGATAATAATTATGACCGTGTGAAGCTGGCCTATGATGCCATGACAAAGGGCGAGGGGCTGACTGCTGACTGCGGTATCTGCGGCATTCAGGAGTCCTATGACAGGGGTGAGACGGATGAATTCGTGAAGCCTACCCTGGCAACGGAGAACGGAAAGCCGGTGGCAACCGTGCAGAAGGGAGATTCCATTATCTTCTTTAATTTCCGTCCGGACAGGGCGAGGGAGATTACCAGGGCTTTCTGTGATGATGATTTCAAGGGATTTGACAGGGGAGAGAGGCTGGATATCACTTATGTATGCTTCTCCGACTATGACCCCACCATCCCCAACAAGGATGTGGCGTTCCACAAGGTGTCCGTCACCAACACATTCGGCGAGTGGCTGGCTGCGAACGGCATGAAGCAGGCTCGTATCGCCGAGACGGAGAAATACGCTCACGTTACTTTCTTCTTCAACGGCGGTGTGGAGGAACCCAATGAGGGCGAGGACAGGGTTTTGGTGAACTCACCCAAGGATGTGGCGACCTATGATCTGAAGCCCCAGATGAGCGCCTATGAAGTGTGTGATAAGCTCTGTGAGGCAATTCGCTCCGGCAAGTACGATGTGATTATCATTAATTTCGCAAATCCCGACATGGTAGGCCATACGGGAGTCCTGGAAGCTGCTGTCAAGGCCGTGGAGGCGGTTGATGAGTGCGTGGGAAAAGCAGTGGAAGCCATAAAGGAAGTGGACGGCGCCATGTTTATCTGCGCGGATCACGGCAATGCGGAGCAGCTGGTGGACTATGAGACAGGGGAGCCTTTTACTGCCCATACCACGAACCAGGTGCCTTTCATCCTGGTGAATTACGATGAGGCCTACACTCTGAGAGAGGGCGGATGTCTGGCGGATATCATTCCTACTCTGATCCAGATTATGGGTAAGGAGCAGCCAGTGGAAATGACAGGGAAGTCGCTGCTGATCAGGAAATAAACTTTCAGGCTCACGGCAGTGCTTTTTTAGTGGCATGGAAGTGTCTATAAGACAATTCCTATGAGAATGTCCGACACTTTCATAAGGAAGTGTCTACAAATAACCGCTACAAGTTCTCAGCAATTTTATTGTATTTCCGGGCTTTTTCCTAAGCAAATTGTAGTGGTTATTTTCCGACAATTCCTAAATCAGGAGAATGCATCTGGTTTGGCATGTGACAAAAAGCTTGCAGAACCGATGCAACAGGCCGAAACAGAACAGAGAAAAGGAACAGAAAATGCTTCGTATCGATTTAGCTATTTCTTACAGGGATGACGATAGGAAGCGCTTGTAGCGGTGGGATCCACGGCTGCAGGCGCTGCTTGTGATGCCGTGGTGCCTGTTAAGAGCCGTTTTGAAGAGTGCAGAAGGAACCATGGATTGTAGAGATACTACGGTTTGTGGTTCCTTTTTTATGTGCCATTTCCATCGCACGGGATTTGCGGCAATTTTGAGAGGATATTGAAAGAAGGTGATATTATGCGGCATACAGACGATGCCCAGGCGGATTTGCCGGCGAACAGAGGGGATGTTCCTAATAAACAATATAAAATACAGATAGATACCGAAAATGAAAGGATGACAAAATGGAAAACAGTGTAAATAAAATCAATGGCTTTACTGTAACTGCCGCGGCTTCATACAGAGGGGAGCTACAGCCGAAATCTCAACCGGAGCCGCAGCCGGAACTACTGGCTGAGCATATCGGCGAAGTGATCACGCTTCACGGCAGCATTTATAAAATAAGGAAAATGCGGGGCTTCTGCTTCTGCCTGCTCCGCACTGCCAGATATATCGTGCAATGTGTCTGCGATAAACAGGAATTGATGGCAGAGATGGAAGAGGAAGCCTGTGTCAGGCTGACTGCGGAGGTGGTAAAGGAAGAACGGGCGCGGACGGGGGTAGAACTGCATATTTCGAATATACGATATTTGTCCAGGCCTGCTGCGCCCATGCCTGTTGTCATCAACCAGAAGCTGGTGGATACTTCCCTGGAGAACATACTTGATTTCAGGCCTCTGACGCTTCGGAATGAGAAGGAGAGGGCAATCTTCCGGATTCAGGAAGGGATATTGAAGGGGTGCAGGCGCTTTTTTGAGGAAGAGCATTTCACGGAGATTCATACGCCGAAGATTGTATATGCCGGGGCGGAAGGAGGCGCCAATATTTTCAAACTGGACTACTTTGGAAGAGAGGCGTATCTGGCGCAAAGCCCTCAGTTTTACAAGCAGATGATGGTGGGGGTCTTTGAGCGGGTTTATGAGGTGGGGCCGGTTTTCAGGGCGGAGAAGCATGACACGGCAAGGCATCTCAATGAGTACACCGGCGTGGATTTTGAGATGGGATATATTGAGAGTTTTCGGGATATTATGGCGGCTGAAGTGAGGATGCTGCAGTCGGTTATGAAAGTGCTTTCGGAGAAGTATGCATATGAGCTGGAACTGCTGCAGGTACGGCTGCCGGATATGGCGTCAGGCGGCTCTGATTTAGGAAAAGTGGCAGTATCGGAAAACGGAAGCCGGCAGAAAACGGGAGGAGCAGAAGAAAGCGGAGAAGCAGGAAAAAGCGGAGAACCAGGAGAAACAGAAGAAAGCGGAGAAGCAGGAAAAAGCGGAGAACTAGGAGAAACAGAAGAAAGCGGAGAAGCAGAAAATACATCGAAAGAGAGCATGGTAAGTTTTATAGCAGGAAAAGGGAAGACAGCCGTTCCTGCGATACGGTTTTACGAGGCCAAGCGCCTGGTGGCGGAGAAGCGGGGACATGAGTCGGGAGAATGCCATGACTTTGAGCCGGAAGAGGAGAAGCTGCTCTCGGAGATTGTCAGGCACAGGTTTGGCAGCGATTTTGTATTTATCACCCATTATCCGGAAGCGAAGAGGCCGTTCTATGTGATGGAGGATCCAGAGAATCCGGAAGAGACCCTGAGTTTTGACCTGCTTTTCAGGGGGCTTGAGATTACAACAGGCGGACAGCGAATCCATGATTATCGTATGCAGCTGGAGAAAATGCGCAGGCGCGGCATGCATCCGGAGGCTTTTGAGAGTTATCTCATGATGCACAGGCATGGCATGCCGCCGCACGGAGGGCTGGGAATCGGGCTGGAGCGGCTGACAGCCAGGCTGTTGGGCTTTGAAAATGTGCGTCTGGCCTGCCTGTTTCCCAGGGATATCCACCGGCTGGAGCCGTAAGGCGGCAATCTGTGTGATGATTATAAAGTATCGTGCTTACTGATTTTCGGAAATGACGGTCTGTGCCCTGTTCTGAATAATATCGGCAGCCTGCGCTGCAGTTTTTTTGCCCTCGAAGAAGGCTGCCGATTCTTCTATTATAATGGAAATAATAGATTGCTCCATTCCGCTTCTGGGGGTAAAGTCAATCTGATCAATCAATTCTCTCAGGATATCCGCATCGCTTTCTTCCATGGCATAGTACTCGTGGTAGATGCCGTCGGAATAGACGGCCGACTCAGGATTTATAATGGGATTTCCATCTGCACCATACATTATTTCGCCATCAATTGTCTCATAGTTTGGCGTGGTGATATCCTCTGTGATCTGGTCAAGTATGGCAAGTTTGGTGGGGAATCTGTAGGTGTAGACGGAATATTTGATATCCCGTTCATGCTGCAGGAAGAACTGAAGGAATTCCCAGGCGCCCTCCTTGTGGCGGGAATTCTCTGTTATACCCAGCGCATTATCTACAGAGACCTGAAAAGCCGGTTTTCCGCATATGGAAGGCAGTCCGCGCAGTGTCATCTGTTCTTCGGAGTCTGTCAGGGCCTGATGATACTTCTCAAAGCTGTTTATAAACTGCGGCTTCAGCAGACTGTGTCGGGAAGTGTCCTTTTGTGAGGTCTGTGCCTTCACCCATTCCAGAAGACTGCAGAATTCTTCGCTGTCCAGAAGGCATTTCCCGGTCTCCCGGTCAATGAATTTATCCAGGATATAGTCAGAGAAGAAAAGCCGCAGCATCACATCAGGCTGATCCCAGTGAGCGGGGAAGAGACTAACATCCTCATATTTATCGGCTACAGCCATCAGGCTCTCAATACTCCAGTCTTCCGCTTCCAGAGCTCTTTCATCTGCAATCCAGGCTGCCATGAAATTAAACGCTTTGGGAATGCAGATTAATCTGCCGTTTATGGTATAGCCTTCCAGCAGATTGCCCAGAAAATCTTCTTCCCAAATACTTCCGTCTGTCCCGATATACGAATTCAGATCCTCCAGGGCTCCGGCCTCTGCGTACTTCCAGACATCCAGATCTGTGAAATCCAGAAGATCCGGCGGGTTGTCCTTTGAAGTAAGACTGCTGTCCAGTCTGGTAAAAGCGCCTTCATTGTCATCGGACATAATATCTGCCCCATAGCGCTCAATGGTGACATGGTACAGGGAGCTGTTCCGGTTAAACCTGACTACCGCTTCCTGCAGATCGCTGGTAGGAAAGAGGGCGGCCAGGACGATCCGCTCTTTCACGGGGACTTCATCCGCCGGAGTCCGCACCAGGAGCGTTAAGCTCTGGCCCAGGCCGGCGGCATCCTGGCTGTCATCCTTTGTCACAAGGAGCAGCAGTTCGTCTGTAACCTGAACTACGGCAAAGATATCGTTTTTATAGATATCGCTGTCTTCCCATCGAAGGATAGGCTCCATGGACTGATCCTCTGTATTATACTGGTATAGCCAGTCGTCTGTTTCTCCGATCAGAGGCCCGTTCAGCCCCTGGTATAAGGTGGACATGCACATAGCCTCAGACAGGCTTTCCAGAGATTCCAGGAGCATTGTACTGTCGGCTGATACCCTGTAAGCTTTTCGGCTTGAGTCAATATAGCTGTCTGCGATGAAATAGATCTGTCCGCCACTGGCTTCCATCAGGGATTTATGTATCATAAAATCGTCGTCAAAGTCTTCATCCAGAGTAAGGTTTTCGGTCAGATTTCCCTGGCTGTCATAGCGCCGGATGGAATTAGCCGTCAATATATATGCGTTTTCCTCGTCGTCCGCTGCCAGAAACGGAGTGTTTCCGTATCCGGACAGACTCTGTTCCGGCTCCATGGGAATCTGGTAGACGAGCGTTCCATCTGCGGAACACTTGTACAGGATGATGCGCATTTCGTCATAAGAAGTAGTGCAATAGTAGATATTTTCTGCATCATCCACTGTAAAGCACAGGACATCGTTCCAGGATGAGGTATCTTCCCGGGAGGCTCTTTCATCCTGATATTGGAATAAATCTTTGTGGGAAATGACTTCCTCTCTGGCATGGAAATCCAGTCCGTTTTCAATGGGAATACGGTAAAGGGAACTGTCCAGGAAATATAAATACTTTTCCGACACATGAAAATTACAGTTGTCCATTGAGTAGCCCCCGGACAGAGCTGCCTCCTGGATCGGATGGGAGACGAAGAGGTAATCTGCTTTGTCCGCTTCCTGCTTTTCCTTTCCGCATGCGGTAAGAAACAGAATCCCAGCCAGGATTATAAATATTGCACCGTTTCTTCTGATAACCAATTGAATTCGTTTTGCCATTTTTTCTGCTGTTTTCATCTGAGATTACGCTCCTGTCTGTTCTTTATGCAGCAATTCCGGGCAGTGGAGCTGCAGCTGTTCCATGAAGTCTATAAGATATAGACCCATCTTCAGTCTACAATATAAAGCCTGATTTGTCAAGCGTTTTCCTTTTTTCAATTCCTCCAACGCATTAAAGAATCTTGACGGAAGCAGGAAGGAACCGTATAATGGTTTTATACTCGTGAGTGCATTCAATTATCGATTTTGTCTGCCAGATGTATTTGAACGAGGGTATACATTGCAGCAATGCTTACTGTTATACATTTTATCTGCATATGTTTTAGATCATGAGCATAATAGACAGAAGGAGGCAGGTATGGCAAAGGTAACATTAGGAAAAACAGGCATTACAGCAGAGAAGAATTCCTTCGGGGCGCTTCCCATTCAGCGAATCTCAAAGGAAGAGGCAGTAAAGCTCCTGAGAAAGGCTTATGGCCACGGAGTGACATTCTATGACACGGCGCGCTGGTATACGGACAGCGAAGAAAAGCTGGGAGAAGCATTTGACGGTATGCGTGAAAAGGTTTTTATCGCTACCAAGACTGGCGCCACCAATGCGGAGGGATTCTGGAAGGATTTACATACGTCCCTGAACAATCTGCGCACGGATTACGTTGACATTTACCAGTTTCACAATCCGGCATTCTGCCCGAAGCCTGGGGACGGCAGCGGTCTCTATGAAGCCATGCTGGAGGCGAAGGAGAAAGGCATGGTACGGCACATCGGCATTACGAACCACCGTTTGAATGTTGCCAGTGAAGCGATAGAAAGCGGGCTGTACGAGACGCTGCAGTTCCCCTTCTGCTATCTGGCCACGGAAAAGGATATAGAGCTGGTGGGAAAATGCAAAGAGGCAGACATGGGATTTATTGCCATGAAAGCCCTGTCGGGAGGGCTGATTACCAATTCTGCCGCCGCTTACGCATTCCTTGCGCAGTATGATAATGTGCTTCCCATCTGGGGCGTACAGAGGGAAGAGGAACTGGATGAATTCCTGTCCTACATTGACAACCCGCCGGAAATGAACCAGGAGCTTTCCGAGGTGATCGCAAAGGACAGAGAGGAGCTTCTGGGTGACTTCTGCCGGGGCTGCGGGTACTGTATGCCCTGCCCGGTGGGTATCGAGATCAATAACTGCGCCCGCATGAGCCTGCTGATTCGCCGTTCGCCCTCCGCCGCGCATCTGACACCTCAGGCGCAGGAGAAGATGAAGAAGATTGAGAACTGCCTCCACTGCGGGAAGTGCAGGTCAAAGTGTCCGTATGGCCTGGATACGCCTGCGTTGCTGGAGAAGAATTATAAGGATTACTGTGAGATTCTGGCGGGGAAGCCGTACTAAGTAAGAAACGAGGCTGACTTACCTGAGCCAGCCTCGTTGGATTGATCATCACTCGGTCAGTTTTTATTTTACCGACGAGTCAGAACCGTCACTCGTCATCGTTTAGCGAAGGAAAGAAATTGCTTCTTTCATTTTCATTATATGCGAAATTAGATTTTTTATCAAGCAGAATATGATAAAATAATGTAAAATTTTTAAAAGTTTTTAAAAATTTTTGAGGCGAAATTATTTGAGTCTCTGATTTTGTAGAATTCCTGAATAACATGCCTCCTTTCCGGGTACTTTAAAAGAAAAACAATCATCCGAAAAGGAGGCAATTATTATGGCCGCATATCTTGAGATAAAATCGATTCACGCCCGCGAAATCCTGGATTCCAGGGGAAATCCCACAGTGGAGGCGGAGGTAACGGTCCGCAGTCACGAGAATAAAAAGTGTTATACAGGGACGGCTGCCGTACCAAGCGGCGCCAGCACGGGGCGTTTCGAGGCGGTGGAACTGAGGGACGGTGAGCCGCGCTACTTTGGGCTGGGCGTGCAGCATGCCGTGAAAAATGTCAATGAGAAGATTGCACCCGTTCTGCTGGGGAAGAATGCCCTGAACCAGATTCAGATCGACAGGCTGCTGATCGAACTTGACGGCACGGAGAACAAGGAAAATCTGGGCGCCAACGCCACGCTTTCCGTCTCCTTGGCCTGTGCGAAGGCAGCTGCCTGTGCGCTTTCCCTGCCGCTGTACCGCTATGTGGGAGGCGCCGGAGCCCATTTGCTTCCGGTACCCATGATGAACATTTTAAACGGCGGAAAACATGCCGCCAATACGGTGGACTTTCAGGAATTTATGATCATGCCCACCTGCGCGGACAGCTTCTCCGACGCGCTGCGCATCTGTGCGGAGATCTATCACAACCTGAAAAAAATCCTTCAGGACAAGGGGCTTTCCACCGGAGTGGGAGATGAGGGCGGCTTCGCCCCGGATCTGCCGGATGCGGAGAGCGTGCTGGCTTTGCTGGTGGAGGCGATCAGGGCTTCCGGTTATACGCCTGGGGAGGATGTATGGATTGCCATGGATGCGGCATCCAGTGAATTGTATAACGAAAAAACAGACATGTATCATTTCCCCGGGGAGAGCAGCTTAAAAGGGGAAGAGGTCATCCGCAGCACGGATGAGATGATCTCCTACTTTGAGAGCCTGTCGCAGAATTTTCCCATCATATCCATTGAGGATGCCCTGGCGGAGGATGACTGGGACGGCTGGCAGAAGCTGACCCAGAGGCTGGGCGGGAAGGTGCAGCTGGTGGGAGACGACCTGTTTGTCACTAACAAGAAGCGCTTGGCGGCGGGAATCAAGCTTGGGACGGCCAGCTCCATTCTGGTGAAAGTAAACCAGATCGGCACCCTCACCGAGGCCTTCGAGGCGGTGGAGCTGGCCCACAAGAATAACTATACCACAGTGATGTCCCACCGCTCCGGGGAGACGGAGGATACCACCATAGCAGACCTGGCCGTGGCGTGGAACACGGGCCAGATTAAGACCGGCGCACCCTGCCGCAGTGACAGGGTGGCCAAGTACAACCGGCTGCTGCGGATAGAGGAGGAACTGGGAGAAGCTGCGGAATATCCGGGGCTGACGGCATTTCATGTGCAGTAAAGTCTCTTAAAAACAGCTGTTTTGTCCTGTACTGTATGATTTCCATCATAAGGAAGTGTCTGTAAATTACAGGAACCGCTTCGCGGGCCCTGTAATAAAAAGTGGCAATTCCTAAAAAAATTTCGGCGCGGACTGACTTAAAAGCGGAGTCAGTCCGTTTTTTGTGTAAAGAATCAGGAGATAAAGCCTAATCCACATGCAGTAATATACTCGCGCCAGAATTGCCGAAGTAAATGTATAACGAGTGAGCGCTTCCGCAATGTCCTTTTAATAATAGAATCAGCCCTTTGATTCTATTATGCTGAACAAAGACAAGGCAAATGAATGCGCTTATAAATATAAATTCCGACGGCAGAGTATATGCTCACGGAGAAAACCGTTGCTGCTGCAAATACATAACGGGTAAATTCAGAAATTTTTATTTTATGCAAGAAAAATACGGAGTATCACTGTCTAATGTTTGAAAGGAGGCAGCAAGAGATGTATGATAATTACAGAAACGGAGGAAGAAAATGGTGCATGTACAGAGCATGGCATTGGCCTATGTCAAACCGAAGGAGCGTGTGGTGCTGACAGAGGATGGCATGGAATTGTTGATTCGCAGATACGGGGATTCCCTGCTTCGCCTGTGTACGCTTTACCTGCGGGACCCCTATCTGGCAGAGGACGCGGTACAGGATACTTATCTGAAGGTGTGGAGACATTATCAGAAATTTGAGGGCCGGGCTTCGGAGAAGACGTGGATTACCAGAATTGCCATCAATACCTGTAAAAGCTACCTTGCCTCCGCCTGGAGGAAGCGTGTGGAGATGACGGAGATCACTCAGGTACTGGAGGAAGGATTGCAGAACAGCAGCGGAAATCGGGATACATATGAAAAACTGAATAACACGATTGACCTGATGAAGGAGATCATGGAACTGAAAGATAAGTACAGACTGGCGATTTTGCTGTATTACTACCAGGAATTGCCGGTTCCGGAAATCGCATTGATTATGGGACGGCAGGAGAGCACGGTATTCACGTTGCTGAAACGGGGCAGAGAACAGCTCAGGAAAAAGCTGTCCCGGGATGTGTGGGAGGTGTTATAAATGAAATTCAGAGAAAATGTTAACGCCCTGATGTCAGAACTTTCGGTAAGCGAGGAGATGCACAGGGCGATTATGGAGGGGAATCCGGAGAATGCAAAACATCGGATTACCAGTCATGTCGGCCGCAGGAGCAGAGGGATGACAGGAGCGGGAAGCGGTATGAACATAAGAAACGGCAGAAATGTGGCAGGCAAAGGGAAACCGGTATGGAGGCAGGCAGCGGTACCTGCAGTTGCGGTGCTTCTGATTATGAGCACCATGTACGTAGGGGCAGGATTTCTGATAGACCACACTCCTCTGCGGGATATTTTTATCAGCAGGGATGATTCTGCCCTTCCTGTGCCGGAAGCTCAGCGGCGGCCGGACATTTATGGGGAAATCCTGGATGCAAGCTATTCATCTGCAGGGAATCAGGCGGAAGCCGGAATGGAAACAGGAATAGAAGTAAAAGCAGAAGCAGGAGCGGGAACGGAAGCAAAAGCAGGAACAGAGACAGGAGAGGCAGCAGTACACCGGGGAAAATACGGGGAGATCGTGATGGACAATGAGCTGTTCTCCATTGAAATGCTGGAGATGACCTGTGCCGGACGGGAGCTTACCGCCAGCTATATCCTGACCAGGAAGACGGATCAGTGCCTTACTGTGCAGGTGAGCATTGACAATGACTATCTGGGTCAATGGAAGGACGGCCTGGCCGGGGAGGAATACGATACCAGCAGGACCCTGACGCGGAGCAGCTTTGGAGATACTTTCCGTTGGAACATGCCGGCGGACTGCGGGTATGAACTGGCAGAGAACCAGGAGCTTTGTATCATCACGCAGTTAGGGAAAGCGGACTATGCCCCCGGAACCTATACCCTGTATGCCCAGGCTTATCTCCATGAACACGTCCAGGCTCCTGAGAGCGGGGGGGAGACCTTTCAGCTGGAAGAGATTCCGGAGGGAGAGATTCAGGACAGCTTCTACAGGACTTCCATCGAAATCGTACACAGCGGGGATTATGGGCTTGCGCTGAGCGGAGCGCTGGACAAGACGGAAGAGCAGGTTCATTTTGACCAGTACGAAATCTATGTGTCGCCTCTGACGGTATACCTGACGCTGGACGGAACCTATCAGGGAGAGGTAACTGCGGTATGGGGCATGCGCAGAAGCCATGACATCACAATCGGCTTTGCGGACGGGAGCCAGACCCAGGCCACTGTGCTGTTAAGCGGAATGGGATACGGCAAGGGTGAAATCGATGTAGACATGAGAGCTTCTTTCGGCACTGCCATCGACCCGGCTTCCATCGTCAAAGTCATGTTGGACGGTAAAGTGCTCATGGAGGAATGACAGGGCAGTAAAGAGAGGCATAGAAAAAAGAAATAGTTGAACCGGATTGGAAAATGTGTTACTATTTCCCTGGGCTGAGGAATCGGCCCGGGGTATTTTCGTGCAAATAAAATGGATGTGCCTTTCCGGACTCTGGTGAAAAGAAAAAGGATGCTGACAGGATGAGCGGTGGAGAAGCAAAAACAGCGGAAATGCATGTTCCCGGAATGGATGTGGAAGTATGGGATTTTATTTAAACCCGCCTGCAGACGGTTTTGAATCACTTCTGAAGACAGGGCTTTACGTGGATAAGACGGAACTGATCGCCTATACCAACCAGGTGCTTGGAAGCGACAGGAAACTGCTCTGTGTCAGCCGTCCCAGGCGATTCGGCAAGACCAGCGCTGCCAGGATGCTGGAAGCCTATTATTCAAAAGGGGCGGATTCCAGGGCTTGTTTCAAAAAATGAAAATAGGGATGGCTCCTGATTTTGAAGAACACCTGAACCGTTACGATGTCCTGTCCCTGGACTCCGTGGTGATCATGGCTTACCTGAGCAGTGTGGATTATTATGAGAAATTTCAGGAGCTTTCCAGTGGCAAAGGATATGTGGATATCCTTTTCCTTCCCCGCAGGGCATCAGAAAAACCTGCTTTGATTGTGGAACTGAAATGGAACAAAAGCGCCAAAAGTGCGGTGGCACAGATAAAGGCAAGAAATTATACGCAGTTTTTGAAAAAGGTTGGAATTCGTGATAAGATACTACTGGTGGGCGTGAACTACAGTACGAAGACGGGAAAGCACACCTGTAACATCGAGGAGTATCTGCCGGAATCATGAGGAATGAAAACCCATACTGAAAACAGCTGTAAATTTTTTCTTGATATACTGTAAAATATAGGGTATCATAACGATATATCTATTTTGAAGGAGATCAATAAAGTGGATGCAGCGAGAAAATTGGAATATTATACAATAGATGATATATATGCTTTGCCAGACGGAGAACGGGCAGAGTTAATCGATGGAAAAATTTACTATATGGCGCCGCCGAGCAGAACTCACCAGCGAATCAGTGGAAAGCTCTATCAGACAATAGCGAATTATATTGATGGAAAAGGTGGGAAATGTGAGATATATGCTGCTCCATTTGCGGTATTTTTAAATAATGATGACATGAATTATATTGAACCGGATATTTCTGTGATATGTGATTTATCCAAGATAGATGACAAAGGCTGTCATGGTGCGCCGGACTGGGTGATTGAAGTGGTATCCCCCGGGAATAAGCCAATGGATTATTTTACGAAATTGTTTCAATATCGAATGGCAGGGGTCAGGGAATATTGGATTGTTGATCCGGCAAAAGAGATGGTGATGGTCTATAGATTTGAGAAGGAGACGATGGAAGAGTACTCTTTTGGAGAAGAGGTACCGGCAGGGTTATATGATGGATTTTCAATAAAGGTTCAGTAAGAATCCGCGGAAGAATTTCCGCATGCGGTATATATACAAATAGATTTTGGAGGAAGAATACATGAAACCATACGGTGTAAACGAATTAAGAAGAATGTTCCTGGAATTTTTCGAGAGCAAGGAACATTTGAAAATGAAGAGCTTTTCTCTGGTACCCCACAATGACAACAGCCTGCTGATCATCAACTCCGGCATGGCGCCTTTAAAGCCCTATTTTACGGGGCAGGAGATACCTCCCAGGCGCAGGGTGACCACCTGCCAGAAGTGTGTACGCACCGGCGATATCGAGAACGTGGGCAAGACCGCAAGGCATCTGACCTTTTTCGAGATGCTGGGCAACTTTTCCTTTGGGGATTATTTCAAGCATGAGGCCATTGCGTGGAGCTGGGAATTCCTGACAAAAGTGGTGGGCATGGATCCGGAGCGTCTGTACCCTTCCATCTACTGCGAGGATGACGAGGCTTTCGATATCTGGACGAAGGAAATCGGCGTGCCCGCAGAGAAGATTACACGTTTCTACCGGGATGAGAACGGAAAGTGCGACAATTTCTGGGAGCATGGCGCAGGTCCCTGCGGCCCCTGTTCCGAGATTTATTATGACAGGGGAATCAAATACGGCTGCGGCAAGCCTGACTGCAAGGTGGGCTGCGAATGCGACCGCTTTATAGAAGTGTGGAACAATGTGTTCACCCAGTTTGATAATGACGGCCATGGCAATTACACGGAACTGGCCCAGAAGAATATCGACACCGGCATGGGTCTGGAGCGCCTGGCTGTAGTTGTGCAGGATGTGGATACCGTATTCGATATTGATACCATGAAAGCCATCCGGGACAGAATCTGCCAGATCGCCGGGGTGGAATATGAGACAGACGCGGCAAAGGATGTATCTATTCGACTGATTACCGACCATATCCGCTCCACCACCTTTATGATCAGTGACGGCATCCTTCCTTCCAATGAGGGCAGAGGGTATGTGCTCCGCCGCCTGATCCGCCGTGCGGCACGGCATGGAAGGCTTTTGGGTATCAAGGACAAGTTCATGGCCACGCTCAGCGAGACTGTCATCAATGAAAGTAAGGACGGCTACCCTGAACTGGAGGAGAAGAAGGCGTTCATCCTAAATGTCCTCACCCAGGAAGAGGATAAATTCGACAGGACCATTGACCAGGGCCTGAGCATTCTGGCGCAGATGGAAGCGGAGATGAAAGAGGCCGGTGCTGCCGAGCTTTCCGGGGAGAATGTATTCAAGCTTTATGATACATTTGGATTCCCTGTGGATCTGACACAGGAAATTTTGGAGGAAAAGGGCTTTACCATTGACGAGGCAGGCTTCGGAGTCTGCATGCAGCGCCAGAAAGAGACCGCCCGCAAGGCAAGGAAAGTGACTAATTACATGGGAGCGGACGTGACCGTGTACGAGTCCATCGACACGTCCATTACCACACAGTTTGTAGGATACGACAGGCTGCAGCACAATTCCAGGATTACTGTGCTGACCACGGAGAGCGAGCTGGTGGAAGCACTGACGGACGGCCAGGTTGGCACCGTTATCGTGGAAGAGACCCCCTTCTATGCCACCATGGGCGGGCAGAATGCAGACACGGGCGTAATCACAACCGCGGACGGCAGTTTTGAGGTAAAGGATACAGTGAAGCTTCTGGGCGGCAAGGTGGGGCATATCGGTACCGTTACCAGGGGGATGATCAAGGTGGGAGATATCGCCACCCTTACCGTGGACTCTGCGAAGCGCAGCGCCACCTGCAAGAACCACAGCGCTACCCATCTGCTCCACAAGGCACTCAGGGAGGTGCTTGGCACGCATGTGGAACAGGCAGGCTCCTATGTGGACGGTGAGCGGCTTCGTTTCGACTTCAGCCATTTCGCGGCTATGACAAAGGATGAACTGGACAGGGTGGAGAAGAGGGTGAACGAGCAGATTGCCGCCAATCTCCCTGTAGTAACGGAAGTGATGGGGATCGAGGATGCCAGGAAAACCGGGGCCATGGCGCTGTTCGGCGAGAAGTACGGCGAGGAAGTCCGCGTGGTGAAGATGGGTGACTTCTCCGTAGAGCTCTGCGGCGGAACCCATGTGGCCAATACGGCTTCCATTGCGGCTTTCAAGATTCTGTCAGAGAATGGCATCGCGGCAGGTGTCCGCAGGATTGAGGCGCTGACCGGAAACGGGGTATTTGCCTATTACAAAGGACTGGAGCAGACCATCGAGGAGGCGGCAAAAGTCCTGAAAGCCACACCGGCAAATCTGGTGGAGAAATGTGAGCATGTGATGGCGGAAGTAAAGGCGCTTTCTTCCGAAATGGAGTCCATGAAGGCGAAAGCTGCAAGAGAAGCCCTTGGGGATGTGATGGACAATGTGAAGGAAGTGAAGGGCGTGAAGCTCCTTGCCGCCAGCGTGGATAACGTGGACATGAACGGTTTGAGGGATTTGGGCGACCAGCTGAAGGAGAAGCTGGGCGAGGGAGTCATTGTTCTTGTGTCCAATGCAGGAAGCAGGGTGAACATGATTGCCATGGCGACACAGGAAGCGCTTACCAGAGGAGCCCATGCCGGGAACCTGATCAAGGGCATCGCTCCCAGGGTAGGCGGAGGCGGCGGCGGAAAGCCGGGCATGGCCCAGGCCGGCGGCAAGAACCCGGCGGGCATTCCGGACTGCATTGCGGAGGCGGCGAAGGTACTGGAGGGCCAGTTAAGTTAGAATCAAAGAGATGATTCTATGATTGAAAAGACATTACAGAAGTGTTCACTCGTTATATATGCAGGTTGGGGCAGATATTTTCGTTAACGAGTATAAATTCTGGCGGACTTGAGTATAGAAAGCGGGCGTCTGTGCACAGTAGTTGTGCATGGACGCCTGTTTCGCTCTAAAATGCTCTTTTATGGAATTTATTTATGAAATCTTTCTTCAGGTCTCTTTTGGAATGGAATATCAGCGTTTCCGAACGGGTGAGATTTCCAGTAGAAATTTTCAGGCTAAGAAGCTCTAAGGTACAGATTAAATCGGCTACTTGAAACAGCGGAGGAGTCTCCCCGCTCTTTAGGTTGAACCCGGGTCTTTTGACCAGCTCAATATAAATGAACAATTGAAAAACAGATTTAGCATCTGTATCTGATGTCAATAGTAATTTTCAAATTTATTTTAAAACTGATAATATCTTTACTGTTGGGCATAATGATAACGAGATGTGATTATTTATACTGCATGCCGGGGACCGTTCCGCAGCCAGGGCAGGAAAGTGGAACCTGCCATAGTGTGGTACCGGCAGAGATAGCAGAAGGTATGTTGAGAAAACTGCTTTGAGGAAACGGAGGAATCTTTAGATGAAGAAAAGAAAAACAAAAACAGCGCTTCTGTGGCTGATATCCGTGCTTGTACCCCTGCTGCAGCCGGGACAGCCGGTGGAGGCGGCAGCCATGCAGGGGATACTGCTCGGGCAGGGCACTTTTGAAGAGGCGACAGACGACTGGGAGACCATGCTGGAGAGACTGGACGCAGCGATTGCAAACGGGAAGGGTGAGAATGTCAATTTCCAGGCGGGAAACAGATTTACGGTGCCGGAGGGAATCCTGGAGAGACTGTCAGGGAAGAACGCAGCTCTGGGACTGCACACCTCGAACGGTGTTACGTTTAGCATAAGCGGACAGGATGTAAAGAGAACGGACATGCCGGTCAATATGGAAGTAGTCTTTGAGACGGAGATTCCGGAAGAAGCGCTGAACCGGATTCAGGGATTCCCGATTGTCCGGCAGTTCTATATGGTGGAGAAGGAAACCTATCCCTGCCGGGTGAATGTGCATATGGCGCTGGGAGAGGAAAACGTGGGAAAGCATGCGGTACTGTACTCCTATGATGAGACAGCCGGGAGCCTGCGGCAGGAAGAAAGCTTCCGGATTACGGAGGACGGGCATGCCATATTCGGGTTAAGCCGGGGTGATGATTATGTTGTAGTCATTATGGAAGGGTATACGGTGCAGCCAGGAGATACCCTTTCCCATATTGCTCTTAAGCATGGGGTCAGCCTGCGGGAGCTGAAGGAAGCTAACCCACAGATTTCCGATATCGACAGAATCCGCATCGGCCAGCCGGTGAATATTCCAAAGGTTCACGCTTAAGTATTGTCATTCCCATGTCGGGAGTTTTCCCTGTAACGGAGATGTCGGGAGAATTGTCCCAAGGACAGGCAAAGCCAGTATCACTCTCCCGGAAAAATTTAATGAACCGGTTTAAGTAAGCATCAGGTTAGACTCTGCAATAGGGTCTGGCCTGTTTTTTATGTCAGAAAAGGAAGGGCGCCCTGTTTGCCGGCGCTGCCTGCGTTCCGGCTGTGCAGGACAGTCCGGAACAGGCTGTTGACACAGGCATGATAACTGGCTATATTAGAAAGTGGGGAAATAACAGCGCAGACGCATTGCTTTTGCGGCCGGAAATTCTCTGCCCATATCCGGGTGCAGTGCGGGGCAGATGCGGAACGATAACAGGAGGAGACTCCATGAGGGACAGAACAGAGGAGAAAAAGTTTGGTATCTATATCAGCTCCCTGCGCAGAAAGCGTGGCTTCCAGCTGAGGCAGGTCAGTGAGGGCCTGTGTACGGAGCAGATGCTTTTTTATCTGGAAAAAGGAAAAAGGACAGCCCCCAGGCTTCTGCAGGATGCCCTTCTGGAAAGGCTGGGTGTGGGCGCGGAGGATTATGAACATTACCTTCCCTATAAGGAATATGACCGCTGGGAGGCAAGGCAGCGCATCCTTTATTGCATTGCCAGTGAGAAGACAGAAGAGGCGGTGCGGCGACTGGAGCAGTACCGTGTTACTTATGTCAAAGAGGCGGGCGGGAATACAAGCGTAAGCGACAGGCTGGAGAGGCAGTTTTACCTCAGCATGCTGGCAGAGATTTGGTACCAGCTGGGGGCGGACAGGGAGGAGCTGTCTTCTCTGTATGAGCAGGCGGCGGGGCTGACCGTGCCGGAGCTCTGGCGCAGGCCGCTGAAGGAAATGGCGCTTTCCCTCAAGGAGCTGAACCTGATTCTGGAGGCGGAGCAGTATCGGGAAGGGGGAGAAGAGGCGGAGCATTATCGGGAGCTGATGACATATATGGAGACTGCCGGTTTAGACGGGGTTGGGATGGCAAAACTATATCCGAAAACGGTGTATTTTCTATGCCGCTGCCTGGGCAGGGGGAATGCGGACGGGGATGAAAGTACCGGGGAGACAGTCCGGCAGCTTCTGGCATACTGTAACCGTGCCGTGGAATGCCTGCGGGATAATTCCAGGATGTACTATTTATGGGAACTGCTGGAAATCAGGGGAAAGCTTCTTGGGCGGATGGCGGAGGAATTAGCCCGGAAATCGGAACAAAAAAAGGCGGAACGTCTGGAATCCGTATGTCGGGAGAATAATGAGTGGAAAAAGACATTGGAGTCCGTATATGCGGAATTCGGTGTCCCAAAAGAAACATTCTCGTCCAGTTATCTCTACGTGGAGAAAGGTGCAGCCTGTATCAATGATGTCATCCGAATCCGGCGCGGCATGCTGGGTATGAGCGAGGAAGCGCTGTGTGAGGGAATCTGTGATGTGAAGACGCTGAGGAGGCTGGAAAACAGGAAGGCAGTGTCCCAGAGGGAGATTGTGGAAGAGCTGTTTGAGCGGCTGGGATTGTCCCGGGAACTGTCCAGGACGGAGCTGGTCACGGAGAAGCCGGAAGCCAGACAACTGATGGAGAAGCTGCGGACATGCATCAATAACCGCCGGACGGAAGAGGCAGAGACGCTGCTGGGCCGTATAAAGGAACTGGTGCCGATGGAGATAACGTGTAACCGTCAGGCTCTGATGGTGGCAGAGATTCATTTGAAAAGGATGAGAGGGGGACTGAAGGCGGAAGAGCATCTCAGGCTGTTGCGCATGGCATTGGAGCTGACTTTGCCTTATGAAGCATTTCGAAAGGGGGGTGAGAAATATTTGACCTATGAAGAGCAACGCTGTATCCAGAATATGATGCAGGTGATGGATAAAGAGAGCAAAGATTTCTTAGCCTGCATGGGGCGTTTTGAAGAGATATATTGTTTATTTGAGAAGAGAGAATTAATCGGGACAGTGAACGGAATGTATGAATTCATTATGGAATATATAGGAAGCGAATGGGGAAATCGGGGAGATTATGACAGGGCAGACAAATACAGCGGGATTATTGTCAGGGAATGTCTCCGTTCCCGCAGACTGCATCCGATTGCCGCCGGATTGTATGGTCTCTGGTGGAATTATGCTGAGCGGGAACGGAGAGGAATCCCTGTTAACAAAACATTGTACGGAGAGGAAGAACTTACCAAGTGCCTTGTTTTCAGTATACTGGACAAACAAAAATATTATGAACCAGTTTATCGTAAAAAGTTGGAGCAGGAGAAGGCAAAATAAATTATTCTATCTCGACTATTTCCGGTTCAAGGTCATGTTGTGGTGAAATACCCAGGTTATCTTCCGATGCATTTCCTGAGTCGGGTGCCTCAATGCTGATTTTGGGGTTGGGGTCGCCTGTTCCCGGGTCAGGGGTATCGGTAGGCGGAGTCACCACCAGGATTGCTGAACACAATGACATTGCAGCGGTAAATTGAAATAAGTGTTTGATAAGCTGTTTTTTCATTTGAATTCCTCCATGTTGTGTGTTGTATTGTTCGCAATAAGGAAGGAGCTGCAAATTAAAGCATCTGTTCCGCGAACCCTGTAGGCGCTTCCTTATGACGAGCTTATTGTCATTATACAATGTGGGTGTTGCCAGGGCAAGGGACAGAGTTGTTAAAAAAATAAAAGATTTTTTAACAACTCTGTCCCTTGTCAGCGGAAGTGAGGGATGCTAAGATGTTATTAGAATCTTTTCGCGGGAAGTTCAAAAAACAGGAAAAAAGGAGAATTTATCGATGACTAATGTGAAAAAAATTAAAAACCTGGCTATTGCTGCTGCTCTTGGATTGGTGATTGGGGTGCAGAGTGTGATGCCGGTGAGTGCAGCAGAATTTGCTCCCATGTCTACAAATGAGTGGGTGTGCGTCGATTGCAAAACCCCGTTAATTGTGAGCGAAGTGAGAAAATTTAAAGAGGCAACTAATATCAGGCCATGTTCAGTACGGGAACACCAATCAACCGGATGCAAAATATGTGATATTGTTTATGTA
>DKVC01000098.1:4921-36139 GCA_002490995.1 Lachnospiraceae bacterium UBA7188 | reverse complement strand
TAATGATATTTCCATCTGGATAGACTACCAGATCCAAATATAAATCATAAAAATAAGGAATGTTGTCTTCATCGTATCCCTGCGTATCAATTATATCTATATAACAAACTTTTATGTTATATAGATTATCCATCATTACTGTAATGCAGTAGAATTCATTAGCAGGCATAATTGTCAGCCAATGATAGCCGTTATCACATACAACCACATCTTTGTTATTGTGTTTCCAAACTTGCTTATCTGAAACAGAGATGATAGTCAACAGTCCAAGATAGCCCTCTATCTGAGGGGTACTCACCTGCTTTCCGATCCTGCTTTTTGAAAGCATACATTTCCATTCATCATATGTTAATCTGCATTTATACATTACGCTGCTCCCTACAAATTATACAATCACTTCAAAGATCCGCTTTCCGTCCAATATCATTTCACGCATTCCGGCCTGTTTCCTTTTATTGAAGCTAAAGCTTAACAAATATCCTGTACTTTGTCCATAAATTTCCAGATAGTCTGATAACTGTAGCTCTCCTTTTCTGTTGTATTCTTCTCCATGCCAGATTTTTAACTCAATAATATATTGCTGTCCGAGATAATCTACTATAACATCCGTCCTTTTCAAATTCCTTGTCCGCGCTTCTATATAGTAATTACCGGTTCCGTTAATAATCGGCTTCAAATACAGAAGAAAAAGCTTTCTTCCCTCATCTTCAACAAATCTGGCATCGCTGTCCCCGTATACTTCCGTAAAATGCTGGCAGAATTTCTCCATTACAAGCTTCATGTCCAGCACGCCGTCAGCGACAAACTGATTCCGCTCAACGGATGCCTGGCGGTAAAGGGCGCTGTTTAATGCTTCCTCTGCAAGAAAAAAATCATACAGCCGGGTCTCAAAAATGCGGTTTTGAATGGCTACATTTCCATTTTCTTCTTTTAAAAAGCCAAGGGTAACACCCAGCTGTGTCAGATGATTATCCTGGTCAAAAGGAAAAAGGCTGCCGCTGAAAAGCATCTCCCGGAGCATCCGCTTCAGTTCTGGGTAGTCCGCCAGCTTTTTCACCAAATCATCAAACAGGGGATTGGACTCTTTCCGCAGCAGCATCTCTGCGGCCAGGATTCCTTCCCGGCTCCACGCCCTCTCCCTGTCCGGAAAATATTCTGTCCCTGTGATCCGTTCCTCTGTAAGCTGGCAGATTTTGGATACAAGATAAGGATAGCCGGATGTATAATCATAAATCAGGCCGGAAATATACGAAATATCCATTCCGGTGTGGCAGTCATTCTCATATTCCGTCAACATGGCAGCAATCTCCTGCCTGCTGAAGCTCATATCCAGATTGAAATCCGCGGCAATATTCCATGGACTGTTATACTTCGGTTCCTGACCCGGATGCAATTTCAGTTTCAGATTCCTGATATCGTAGACCCCGGCCAGAATGACGGACTGAAAGGTTTCATCCTTTTTCTTTAGCTGATCCAGATATTTTGCACGGAGCAGCCCCAGAAAAGACAGGAATATCTGATTATCCGAGCTTTTGTCAACCTCGTCGATCATCAAGATGATGCCTTTGTCACAGCTGCGGCACAGTTCCGTAATTTTCTTTCCCAGATCCCGCAGGGGAAAACGTTCCGATACGGGGTAGCTCCATGCTTCGATCACATCCTCCGCTACGCCCTGTGGACGCAGACAGTCCGCAATATCCAGCGTCAGTCCCTCTGCCAGCGCATAAGCAGACTGAAAGTATTCATCGGCAGCTTCAAAGCTCAGGCTTACTACAACATAGTCTTCTCTCAGCTCGTTTTCCAGGCAATACAATAATGTGGTCTTTCCGTACTGGCGGGCCCTGTTTATTGTAAAATATTTATTTTTGCAGATATATTCAGACACAATCCGGTGGATTCTGCCAGTAAGATCCACCATATAATTCTGTTCGGGAACACACAGCCCGGTAACATTGAATACTTTAGACATACACTGCCTCCCCTCAATCACTCCCCCGTTTTTTTCTTCAGCCAATGAATCAGTATACCTACATAAGGTCTTTTTAATTTAGTTTCATTCTGGAGCTTATCTAATAATTTCAAAAAATATTCTTTCGGTACGGTTCTGCCCGGATATTTCATATTGATTTCCTGCTGTAATGTTGTCAGGGCGGTTTTTCGCAAATCAGCCAAACCAACATAGGAGCAGTTCAAATTCAATGTATCATTTAAATTATTGTTAATGTTGCAGTCTGATGATGAAATAATTCCATTTGAACCATATGTAATGGTTTTCAATGAAGCTTTTTTTAATGGATTCACATATAGAATCTGCCTGTTTTTAGGCAACGATCCCCTTCTGGCATCACATGTTTTTTCATTGTCCGCTCCATTTCTATTACCAGAACATACCGCTAACATATTTCTATAATCTAAACGCATTGATTCATCACTGTCACTTTGGGTAATAATATGCTCTATTGTGGCGGCAGGCCTTCCTTTTCTTTCAGGTATTCTTTTCATGCAGTAAGCGCACAGCTGCCCCTGTTCATTTATTAAGCTGTTTAACACAATAGAATATACATCTATCAAATTTCCGTTTTTGTCTGTTTTGTCTGTAAGTGCACCATGCATGTCTTGATAAGATGCATTTGGCAGATTTCTATATTTTGCTAACTCGCTCGGTTCCTTTCCCTTTTTTATTTCTATCAACTTTACTACCTCAAATCTGCTCCAAATCTAACTTTATCCAGCAGGAAACAAGTTCGGGATCATTCTCGTCGATTGTATTTTCAATTTCTTTCAGTATACCCTCGGCAATGTCATATCGCTGTAAATCAATTTTCCTGTAAAACATATCAAACAGTTTCTTCACTGCTTCCGGACGCTCTAATGTCCCCATTCTCTTTAGTATGGCATTTGAATCTTTTCCATACAGAGGTTCTTTCCCTACAAGTAATCTGTCCTCGCTGTCAATATACAGCCGCAAAACATTATAAGAATTGTCAGCTTCCCCCAATACCTGCGGGGAGTGGGTTGTCACGATAAATTGAATATTTGGAAATGTTTCTCTCAAAACATGAAGTATTCTTCTCTGCCATGACGGATGCAGGTGAAGCTCTATCTCATCTATGAGAACAATCCCCTCGCCTTCAAGCGGATTATCTTTATTTGGATTTGCCATCGCGATACGTCTGGCCAAATCACCAAATAAAGCTATTGTGCACTTTTCACCATCAGACAACTGATCTACCCGTATATCCTTATTGCCCTTTTTCACCTTTAAACACAAAGGATTTCGTTTTACTTTTAAATCAGAATACTGATTTCCGAGCATTGCTGTAACTGCCGTTCTAACACTTTTCAGAAATTTATCTTCATATGAGATGTCATTCCTCTCAATTTTCAGTTCATTTTCAATATCTTCCTGATTTCTATACCACTCAAAGAAAGTTCTGAAATCCAGTTCTTTTTCATCAGCCCGTTCCAGTGCCGTTATTTTTGAAAAATCATGCTTATTTCGAATTCTTAAAGGAATATCTATGACTGCTCTGTTTGTGCTGTAATTAACAAACAATGGCATATCTGATTCTTCCTTTAAATAATGATCCTGAAAATAAGCCACTATTTTATCATATTCCTTTTTAGACACATTTGTTCCGGCAGATTTACCCATTTGAGATTTCGTATAAGATCTTGATAAATAAAACAACTCTGAGTCTAACAATATTGAGGCGGATAATTCGATTTTACCTGCTCCGAATCTCACCATATCCTGTGTGAAATTTCTAAAAGAGGTTCCCTGCGCCGGATTGAGTCTGTTGATCCAATTCCAGAATGTAAAATTTATCACATTCAAAATTGATGATTTGCCTGTTCCGTTAATACCAAATAATACTGTGCTCTTCCCATTTAAATCAATCTCCAGATTTTCAAATCCTTTAAAATTCCGGGCCTGTATTTTTTGAATGTTCATAATAAACTCCCTTATACCGCAATCTTCCTGCAGCAGGCAAACGCCAGCGCCCCCGGCCCGATATGGCAGGCCACACTCAAGGACAGGGGATCGATATGAATGTCATACCCGGGGAACTGAGCCAGGATTTCTTCCTTATAAGCCTCGGCGGCCTCCTGATTTGCCGTGTGGGCAACCTGCAGCCAGATGTGCCTGTCCTCCGTCATGCCGCCGAACCTGCTCTCAATATCATTTTTAATGGCATTGATCATGATGCTCTTGCCCTGGTTGGTGGTTCTTGCCTTGGCGAAGGCATCCAGCTTATCGCCCTGAATCTGCAGTACCGGCTTCAGGCGGAGCATGGTGCCGATTGCCGCAGCCGCCGGAGTGATCCGTCCGCCTTTTTTCAGATAATACAGTGTATCCAGCATGATATAGATGCTGCTGTTAAACTTGTCCGCCTCCAGGAACTCCTTAATCTCCTTCGCATTCAGCCCTTTGGCAGCCAGAAGCTTTGCATCCAGGCAGGACTGACGCTGGGTAACGGAAATCCGTTGATTATTTACCACCTGAACCTTACCATCATAATCCTCCGCCAGGATCATGGCGCTCTGGCAGGAGCCGGACAGACCGCTGCTCATGGGGATATGGACTATCTCATCGTAATCCTTCAACAGGCCGTCCCACAGCTTCATAACCGACTCCGGGCTGGGCTGGCTGGTTCCGATATTTGCCCCGGAAGAAAGCTTCTCATAGAATTCCTCCTGGGTCAGATCGATATCCTCGAAAAAGGTCTCCTCATTGATCATAAAAGGCATGGGCAGGACATACACGCCAAGCTCTTTGGCCCCATTCTGGGTGATTCCGCTGTTACTGTCTGTTACAATTGCTACATTAGGCATACACTTCCCTCATTTCCGCATGTAATCGCTCTGCCGCCCTGCCCTCTGTCACAGGCAAAATCTGCGGCTGCATGCTGCTTTCTATGTCTTTTGTCCTTCCGGGCTTATTTTCCCGTGTATCAAAGATGTACTCTATTCTTCGTATCTGCCAGCTCCGGTATTTATTGACACTGCAAATCTGGCGCTCACTCGTTTTACATGTAGGCTGACACCGATATTTTCGTTAATGAGTATATTTTACTGTCAGATCGACCGAAAGTCAACACTGTTTGCCGCCGCGGCGGAGAGGTGTTTCCGCAGGGCGGCATTCTCAGTCTTCTCCAGTTCCGGGTCTTCCTGTAAAAGCTGCTCCACCGCATCCGACGCCAGCTTCAGCACGGGTGCATCCGTGTAAATGTCCCCCATGCGGAAAGAAAACTCGCCGCTCTGCCGGATGCCGAACAAATCTCCCGGGCCCCGAAGCTTTAAATCCTCCGATGCAATAAAGAAGCCGTCGTTGGACTTGTTCAGAATCTTCAGGCGCTCCATGGTCTCTTCCTTCTCGTCTCCGCTGACAAAGATGCAGTAGCTCTGATGCTCCCCTCTTCCCACACGCCCCCGCAGCTGGTGCAGCTGGGCGAGGCCGAAACGTTCCGCATTTTCCACCATCATCACGGTGGCGTTGGGCACGTTGATCCCCACCTCGATGACCGTGGTGGATACCAGCACATCGATGGACTGCGCCGCAAATTCTTCCATGATCCTTTTTTTATCAGCCGGGCGCATTTTGCCGTGGAGATAAGCGATGCGTATCCGGGGCGGCAGAAGGCTTTTCAGCTTCTCCGTGTAATCCACCACATTTTCCAGGGAAAGTCCGCTTTCGGACTCCGGATCGCCCTCCACCTGGGGGCAGATGACATATACCTGTCTTCCCCTGTCCACTTCCCCGACGATAAATTTGTAGGCATTGGGACGCCAGGATGTGTTCACCACACAGTTCTTAATGGGTAACCGCTCCGCCGGCAGTTCATCGATAACGGAGATATGCAGGTCTCCGTACAAAATAATAGCAAGGGTTCTGGGGATGGGAGTGGCGCTCATGACCAGAATGTGGGGTGCATTTCCCTTCTCCGCCAGATGCTCCCGCTGCCTGACGCCGAAGCGGTGCTGCTCGTCCGTGACCACCAGAGCCAGACAGCTGTACTGCACCTTTTCCTGTATCAGCGCGTGAGTGCCTATGATTAGATTCGCCTCACCGGAAGCAATCTTTCCATAGGCCTCCTTTTTCTCTTTTGCCCCCATGGAGCCAACCAGAAGCACGGGACGGAAAATCAGCCCGTACTTTTGAATATAGTCCTGAATCGTCTCGAAATGCTGTACCGCCAGCACTTCCGTAGGCGCCATCAGTGCTCCCTGATAGCCGTTGGCAGCCACCGTCAGCAGGGCCAGTACCGCCACAATGGTTTTTCCGGATCCCACATCGCCCTGAACCAGGCGGTTCATGCAGTATGGACCGTTCAGATCTTCCTTTATTTCCGCCCATACCTTTTCCTGTGCCCCGGTCAGCGGAAAAGGGAGGCATTCCAGGAAACGGGCTGCGTCGCCGGTGTCCGGCATTTTGTAATGATTCTCCAGCTTATCGCTGAACTCCTTGTTCTTCCGCATAAGGAACAGGAAGAAGAAAAATTCGTCAAACACCAGCCTCTTACGCGCTTTTATCAGGGAATCGTAGTCATCCGGGAAATGAATGGTTTCCACTGCTTCCCGCTCGGAAATCAGCTGATTTTTTTCCAGCAGCTCCCGGCTGTAGTACTCCGGCTCGAATTCGCAGAGGGACAGAGCCTGTCTCATATATTTCTGCATTGCATGATCCGTCAGCCCTTTGGTGAGGGAATAGCGGGGAATGAGCCGGCCGGTCAGCTTCTGATACTCCTCCATGGAAAATATCTTCGGCTGCTCCATAATCCTGGCTGTGCCGCGGCTGCGCACCATGCCCCGGAAGATATAAAAACCGCCCCTTTTCAGCGTCTTCTTCAGGAAAGGCATATTGTAAAAGGTCAGCTGCATGCTTCCGGAAGAATCGGCAATCCTTATATTGAGGATATGAAGCTTACCGGTTCTTTTCTCATTGGGAATCCCGGAGACGGCGGCATGGACTGCGCAGACCTCTCCGGGAGAGAGCCGGGCGATTTCCACCAGCTCTCCGTATGTCTCATAATCTCTCGGATATGCGGCGAGCAGATCGCCTGTGGAATGGATATTCAGTTTTGCAAGCAGGCTGCATGTCTTCTCGCCTACTCCCTTTATTTCTGTAACAGAGGTGCTTTTATTCATGGAATATTCACTCCCACCAATATATGCTTTCTTCAGAAGCGCTCACAAGTACAGGAACTGTCGGAAACTATAAAAACAGCAGGAATTACTCAGGTGGCTTGGAACAGGCAACTGCCAAGAAAAAGAGACAGCGCAACGTCTGTCTCTTCTGCTTCCTTATTCCACAGACATAATATAATAATAAATAGGCTGCCCCCCATACTGCAGTTCTATGTCGCAGTCCGGGTAGCTTTCCGCAATCTGGGCACGGAAGCTTTCCGCGTCCGCCTCGTTAATATCGCTTCCATAATAAATGCTGATCAGCTCGGAATCCTCTTTCACCATGCCGTTGATGGTATCCCTGGCCACTCCGCTGATGTCACCGCCCACGGCAAGGATTCCGCTGTCGCCGATGCCCATGAAATCTCCTTTTCGGATTTCCTTATCGTCTATCACGGTATCCCGCACCGCATAGGTGACTTCGCCGGTGCTGACTTTTTTGATCTCGCTGATCATATTTGCCTCGTTTTCGTCAGCGGACATGTCCGGCACAAAATTGATAACCGCCGTAATGCCCTGGGGAATCGTTTTGGTGGGGATGACCAGCAGATCCTTCTCCGCTGTCAGCTCCGCAGCCTGATTTGCCGCCAGGATAATATTCTTATTGTTAGGCAGGACGAACACCGTCCTGGCGTTCACCTTATCCACGGCCTCCAGGATGTCAGCGGTACTGGGGTTCATGGTCTGGCCGCCCTCGATAATATAGTCCACTCCCAGGCTCTTAAATATCTCGCTCATGCCCTCTCCCGCGGAAACAGCGATGAATCCGTAGTCCTTGAGCGGTTCCTCCGCAGGTGCCACCTGGGTCTCCTGAACCGGCTGAGACGCCTCTGGGGAGACCGAATCCGGAATTTCCGCCTTTGAAGCGTTTTCCGTCTTTGAAGGATTCTCTGCTGCCTCAGGCTTTCCGCTTTCCTTTGCGGACATTCTGAACAGCTTCTCCTGGTGCTCCAGGCGCATGTTGTCTATCTTCATATTGGAGAGTGCACCATACGTCAACGCCTTCTGGATGGCAAGGCCAGGGTCATTGGTATGTACGTGCACTTTCACGACATCCTCATCTGCCACACATACAATAGAATCACCGATGGATTCCAGAAAAGCCTTGAAATCCAGCTCAGCCTTGATATTGAAAGGCTTATTCAGCATAATGATAAATTCGGTGCAGTAGCCGAACTTAATCTCCATTTCCGCTTCCGCCTGTCCGCGGGTGTCACCTGCCGCCATCGCGCTCCGGGCCTGGACAGCCTTACCGTCAGCGGAAAGGGATAAATCCACCTCTTTCCCCAGAAAGAAATCCACCGCACCGGACAGAACCTCTACAAGCCCCTGTCCGCCGGAATCCACCACGCCGGCCTGCTTCAGCACCGGCAACATCTCAGGCGTCTGGCTCAGCACATATCTGGCATGTTCCACAATGGTGGTCAGAAAGGCTTCCATGTCATCGATTCCTTCTTCCACCAGCATCTTCGCCTTATCCGCTCCGCCTCTGGCAACAGTGAGAATGGTTCCCTCCTTGGGCTTCATAACTGCCTTGTATGCCGTCTCAACTGCCTTCTCAAAAGCTTCTGTGAGAACGGGGATGGTCAGGATCTCTTCTTCCTTAATCCTCTTGGTAAAACCGCGCAGCAGCTGCGAAAGGATAACGCCGGAATTCCCCCTGGCACCGCGAAGGGAACCGCTGGAAACCGCCTTACTGAGACTCTGCATATCTATGCCGTCACCCAGGGCTGATACCTCCTTAGCCGCAGACATGATGGTCATGGTCATATTGGTACCTGTGTCGCCGTCGGGAACAGGAAAAACATTCAGTTCATTGATCCATTCTTTTTTACTCTCCAGATTCTTCGCCCCGGCTAAGAACATCTTCGAAAGCATCTTAGCATCGATTTGTTTTAAACTCACGATACAGTCCTCCTTAATCAATCACTCTGACACCATCTACATAGATGTTGATTTTTTCGATTTGAATACCGGTAAACTCCTCTACCTTATACTTCACATTGCTGATCAGATTATCCGTGACAGCCAGGATACTGACACCGTAAGCAACAATGACATGAAAATCCAGAACAAGCTTATTCTGCCGAAGTGTGACACTGATCCCTCTGGTGATGCTGTCCTTTTTCAGCAGCTTCACCAGCCCGTCCTTTACACTGACACCGGCCATGCCCACGATGCCGAAGCATTCCACAGCCACGCTTCCCGCATATTGGGCGATTACTTCGTTATGAATGACAATTTTTCCCATATGGGTATTCATAGAAGAACCTTTCATCCTCAACCCTTCCTTCCGCTTTTCAAATAAAATACAAACGCCTTTTCAGCACATATATACCTGTTATTTTAACAGCTTTCCCTGAAAAAGGGAATATTAAATATAAAATTAAAAAAAGATTTTTTTTACTTGATTTTTCCACTTTTTTCTGTTAATATACTAATGTTATGAATAAAACTTAAGCGTAAGAACACACGCGTATCGAGGAGGTGTCAAAATGGCTAAGTGTGATATTTGTGGGAAGGGCGTTCAGTTCGGTCATAATGTAAGCCATTCTAATAGAAAGACCAATGCAATGTGGAAGGCGAATGTCAAGCGGGTAAAGTGCAAAGTGAACGGCGCTGCCAGGAGACTGCATGTCTGCACAGACTGCCTGAAGTCCGGCAGAGTGGAGAGAGCTTAAGGATGCTGAAAAGAACAGGTTTTGCGCCTGTTCTTTTTTGTCTGTTGTTCTCAGTCTCCGCAGCAGCAGTTATAACCCACAAACAAAAGAAGCGCAATGATGATCAGTCCCACCAGCCTGTTATGGGTAATCAACATGATCAGCATGCCTATGGCTATAAAAAGGGCAACGAATCCGATTATTTTTTTCATTTATGGAAAGCTCCTCTTCCATGTAGGGTTTTCGGCATGGCAGAATGTCACGCTGCCCTGTCATTGAATCATTTCATTATATGCAGCTCCTTAGCGAATATTTCAGGTAATCGCAGAAAAAGGTACCTGAGCCTGACTGTCTGTCCAACACTTCTGTCCGCCACCATTTCTTTGACACCGGAATTCCTTGACACAGCACCCTGTTGCATTTATGATAGAGGAAGAGAATCCCAAGCAGGTTATACTCGTGAGCACATTCATTTGCCGTCCTTCGGCTTTGCATTGCACCAACGCTCACTCGTTATACATGTAGGTTGGCAAATGTTTTTGATCGTGAGTATATCTTCAACAAACGAAAGGAGAAACGATATGCTGGATATCTTATTTGTTACAGATTTTGTGTGTCCCTACTGCCTGGTGGCAAAAGTGGCACTGGAGGAAGCGCTGAAGGAGACGGAAATCGAAGCCCGGATACGGATACAGCCCCTGGAGCTGACCCAGGAGCCCAAAGAAAGAATCGATGTCTGCCATGACGAAGAGCGCAAAAAACGCTATCAGGTCCTGGTGGCGCCGGCGAAATCTCTGGGACTTGATATGAAGCTGCCGCCTTCTGTCTGCCCCCGCCCCTATACCCGCCTTGCCTTCGAGGGCCTGTTTTTCGCGCGGGAAAAGGGACTGGATGAGAAATACGCCGATCTGGTATACCGTGCATACTTTGAAAAAGAGCTGGATATCGGAGAAATGGATGTCTTATGCGCCCTTGCCAAACAGGCCGGCCTTGACGTAACGCAGTTCCGTCAGGCTCTGGAGGACGGGACATACACCACAGCCGTAAAAGAGGAAGTGGAGAATTCCAGAAATGTACTGAAGGTCACGGGAATCCCGGCCATCTATCTGGACGGGGAGAAAATTGCCATTGAGGAATACACAAAAGAGGAAATGGTCCGGATCCTTCAGGAAGGACAGATTGCGGCGGCAAAGGGAATGTGCTGCGGGCTTGACGGATGCGGCTGATTCACAGCCGGTTTCAGTTCTATTTCGTACTGCTTTCACATGCACTATCAATGGACAGGGCCGTTCGCTGAAACCCACAATAGAAGCGGTACCTCTATTGTCAAGAATCAATGCGCTCACGAGCAAGAATAAAATAACCCGGCGCTATGCTGCCGGGTCATTTTTCAAAACAGATTATTTCGAGGCTTCCCCCTCCGGAAACGCGATATCAACCACATCCGCGTCGGATATTTCCTCTTCCTTTTCGGGACTTTCCTCCTTGTCCTTGGGTTTGGTAAACTTTTCGATCAAATCAGGCACCATATCCAGCACTTTTGTGACCGCATCCTGATTCTTGATATTTACCAGCTTGACGCCGCCATTCTTAATCACCAGGACCGCGCTGGGGGTCATCTTCCCGCCCAGGCCGCCGGCGCCTGAAGCAGAATTCTTCGTTCCGTTGCTGCCCGCTCCCGCGCCTACCCCGAAGGACACATCCACCAGGGGCAAAATAATCGTATCTCCAATCTTAGTCGCCTCTCCCACCACTGTCTTGGTGGATAATACCGTATCCATTCCTCTGAGAAGAGACTCCACTACTCCCTGAAACTGATTTTCTTTATTATCTGCCATTTTTCCTCCAATCCAAAGCTTCTGCTCCCGGGAGCTGCCGCGGAATCACTTCCCGTATCCCCTGTCCGTTTCCCGGATCTAAGCCGCCTTTTTCCGCGCCGCCTTTGCTTTCGGCGGAAGAGCTTTTTTGATAAGCCGTCTGAGACGCTTGTCCAAAGCAATCCTGCACCCGTTCACCGCCAGGACCCATAGGGTAATGTGCCCTGATATGTGGAAATCCGCCTTCAGCACTGCCTCTTCGAAATCCGGTGTCACACATATGTCCGCCCTCAGCATGGGAGAAAGCATGCAGTACGCGCCGTAGAGATATCCTGTGGTATCCGGGGAGCCGGTGCCGAACAGAATATCCGCCCTGATATGCCCGGGCCACACGCTTTTTATAATCTTCCCTGTCCTCAACCGGATATGGGAAAAAAGCTGTCTGGTCTCTTCCTCACGCAAAAGCTCTAAATAATATGATATATTATTCCAAATCTCTTTTATTTTATCATAGATGCCGTGAATTGTGTACTGAATCTTCCGAAATTTTTGTAAAATCTTTCCAATGCCGGATAAATTTTCTTCCGCCGTTTCTTCTGCTGCCGCATCCGTGGACTGGTTTCCTTCCGGCGATTGTTCCATTGCCGCATCCGTGGACTGGTTTCCTTCCGGCATCTGTTCCGTTACCGCATCCGTGGACTGGTTTCCTTCCGGCGTCTGTTCCGTTGCTGCTTCCATGGACGGGTTTTCCTGGTTGGAAGCCTCTCTCCCGGCAGCAGCTTCCGTGACATTGGGTCCGGAAGCCCCATTTTCTGTGCCTGTGGCTGTTTTCTTAACGTCTCCGGCAGGCCGGGAGCCGGAGCGCCCTGCTTCCGCCACATTATCATCCCTGCCTTTGTCGGTTCCGCTCGCTTTTTTTTTCGAAGCAGCACTCTTTTTTCCAGATTCCGGACTGTCTTTTTTCTTCCGAAGCGCCGCCTTGCTTTTTCGCGCAGGTATTTTCGTCTTTCCGCTTTCCTCAGTATCACCTTTACTGCTGTCATCCTTCTCTGCATCCGGCGGTATTTTCATCCTGTACACAGTAAAAAAAAGAACTTTCGCCGTAAGCTCACCGGGTTCCGGATATCCGTACCGAAGCCTGAAAAATCCCAGCAGCCATTTTATTTTTCCGCTTATACGGAAGCCTTCCTCATCTTTGGTGCCGGAAATACGGTACGTAATTGGAATAAACAGCACCAGCAGCAATATGGTAACCGCCAGCGCAGACAATGCCAGAAGCAGGATGCCGAGTATGGAAAGGATTCTCAAAACGATCGTCAGCATTTTAAATACTCCTTTAATGCACAGTCCCCACGTTCCTCCAGGCATTCCTCCACGATATGCTTCACCAGTGCAATGGATTCTGCCTGATTTGCGGCAATTCCCACCACATAAGGCGGATATTTCGTATAATAACGCCAACGCAGCTGTTTTGCGCTGTAAATCTCCAGCTGGTCATGGGGATTGCGTGAAAGTACCACCAGAAATACACCGGAAAAACAGGGATGCTTTTCCAGCCTTCTCTTTATCTTATCCAGTTTTTCCCTTTTCATGCTTTCTCCCAGGTATAAACGGGGATAGTATGCAATTTTAAGCGCCATATGAGGATCCCTTTTACCTGACACAGCCGAAAATACTAATAGTACTTCCGGCTGCCCCATAAATTGCTCTTTTTCAGTTCCAGGTATTCATCGTATGCCCGTTCCAGAATCTGCTTTTCATTGGAGAATTTCAGCAGATGGTACGCTTCATGATACTTATAAAAACCTGAATCCAAAAAAAATTCTTCCTTTTGTGGCTTGCTGTAATAGCTGTCGGCCATCATCAGATACCAGTGGACTTCCTTCTCCACGATATCCTCCGGAATGTTGAACGTATACTCGCTCTTCCCGATATACTTAATGATGGTAGCCTTCGCTCCCGATTCCTCCAGCACTTCCCGCAGCGCAGTTTCCTTATATTCCTCACCCTGCTCCACCGTGCCTTTCGGCAGGACCCAGCCTTCATACTTGTTCTTGTAATTCTTGTACAAAAGCAGAATCTTGCCCCGAAAAATTACCACACCGCCACAGCTTGTTGCTTCCAGCATTGCAATTCCTCCAGACTGGTGTGTTTTGAAAGTTTTTCCTTCCATTAAGTATAGTCCAATCTTTGTGGAAGTGCAATACTTATTTTTTTTCATTAAAATATGCATCAAATATCCTTCTTGCAATCGGGACGGCATAATCGCCTCCGCTTCCGGCGCCCTCCACAATAATGGTGACACAGACTTCCGGCGCTTCCGCCGGCGCATATCCGGTAAACCAGGCATGGCTGTCTCCGTTGCTGTTATATTCCGCAGAGCCGGTCTTGCCCGCGGCAGTGTAGGATTGCCCGGAGAGCTTTCTGGCAGTCCCCCCTTCTACCACGGCAGTCATCATATCTCTCAGAATTTCCGCCTCCCATGCGTCAAGCAGCTGTCCGAAGCTTTCCGGAGAAAAAGACTTGATTACACGTCCTTCGTCATTTTCCACATGGTCGATGACATAGGGCTTCATCAGCACGCCGTCATTGGCTATGGCGGAAGTAATCATGTTCAGATGCATGGGTGAAATCTGGGTTTTGCCCTGTCCTATGGATGTCTGCAGCATTTCGTCCGTGGTGGAGTCTGCGGATATGGTAACCTTGCCTGTGGAATGAGGGAGCTCCAGCGGCAAAGTCTGATTAAAAAGCAGCCCTTCCAGCGTCTCCCGGAACCTTTCCCTGTCCAGCCCCACTCCGATATTCGCAAAGGAAGAATTACAGGATCTGGCAAAAGAGCTTTTAAAATCTACCTGGCCGTGATTGGTCTTATGGTAACAGTTGATTTTGCTGCCCATAAAAGTAAAGGTACCTGAACACTGATAGGAATAATCGTTATAGGTATCGGGATTTTCTCTGATATACTCCAGTGCGGTTATGATCTTGAAGGTGGAGCCGGGCGGATACTGTCCCTGGGTGGCACGGTTTAACAGCACGGAGCTGTTCTCATTTTCCACCAGCGAATCCCAGATATCAGCTATCTGATTGGGGTCGAAATCAGGATGGGATACCATGGCAAGAATTTTTCCCGTGGAAACCTCCGTCACCACCACGGCTCCCTTGTAAATATTGAGCTGGGAATCCGCCACCTCCTGTATCTGCACATCCAGCGTGGTATAGACATTGTCCCCGGGATTCTTCACACCTGCCGCGTCATTGGCAGCCTTATTGCTCAGGGATGTACTGGTATTGATCAGATAATAATTCGCCAGCGACTCCACTCCCATGCGCCCCTTGGTGGAATATCCCACAATGTGGGCAAACAGGTCGGCAAAAGGATACACCCTGGATTCATTCTGCCTCTCATCCAGCACGGTCTCGGCCAGCACTTCCCCGTCCCTGGAAAATATGGTGCCGCGGTAATTCCGGGACAGAAGGATTTCCTGCCTGGAATTGTAGCTGTTATCCAGCATTTCCTGCTTGCTGGTAGCCGTGAAATAACCGAGGTACCCGATCATTGCCGCAAATACTGCCACAAAAAAGAACCCTGTGGCAAAAATTTCCCATTTATTGTCGATACGGCGGGCATCGGCTTTCCTGGCACTGCCCGGTTCCCGTTTTTTCTTCTGTGTAGGTGTTTTCTCGTTCCTTTCCTGCATGCTGTCTCCTTATTTGAAATTCCGTATCTCTCCTCTGGCCGGATCCATGCCGCTCCATGCCCCGGGAAGGATTTGCCGCCGTAAATGACGCGCCTGTAACCCTTCCTCCTACTGCAGGGACAGCTTTCCGGACGCCGCATCCGTGCTGTCTGAATCCCACCGGGTTCAGCCGGAACAGATACTGTTTTTAATGTTCCGTATCTCTTCCTGCCGCACCCATGCTCCTGGCTTTTCCGGCATTCTTGGG
This sequence comes from Lachnospiraceae bacterium UBA7188, assembly GCA_002490995.1. Classification (GTDB taxonomy): domain Bacteria; phylum Bacillota; class Clostridia; order Lachnospirales; family Lachnospiraceae; genus Acetatifactor. The sequence continues at coordinate 20,529 of DKVC01000098.1, read as the reverse complement.
GCGGGTTTCCTGCTGCAGCCGGATGTAGATTCCCTGGATAATGAAAAACATAATCATCGTAGTCATCACGGAGCTGCCGCCGTAGCTGATAAAGGGCAGCGTCACTCCGGTCAGGGGAATCAGCTTGATACCTCCCCCGATGGTCAGGAAAATCTGGAAAATATACATAATGCCGATTCCATATACAATCAGCTGATAAAAGCGGTCTTTTATCTCGGAAGCAATCTTTAACATCTCCAGAAAGCTGGATAAGGTCACCAGAACAATGCAGATGCCGAAAATCACCCCCAGCTCCTCGCATACCGATGAAAAGACAAAATCCGCTTCCACATAGGGAATAGCTCTGGGATTCCCCTGAGAAAGGCCCATGCCGAACCAGCTTCCGGTTCCGATGGCAAACAGGGACTGAGTGATGGCATATCCCTTGGAGTCAATATAGGTCCAGGGATTCTGCCAGGCTGTCACCCTGTCCCGCACATGGGCAAAAAGCCGGTAGGCGCCCCATGCCGCACCGCTTCCGCCGACGGCTCCCGCCAGCAGATAAAGATAATTCCTGGTGGCAGCAAAGACTACAAACACATAGGCAATAAAGAAAATCAATGCGCTTCCCAAATCCTTCGACACCACCAACACCACCACATGGATTCCGGCAAGCAACGCCGTCAGCGCCACTCTCACGAAAGATGTATTTTCCCACAGCGCGCCTGCCAGAAAGAAGACAAAGATAATTTTCACAAATTCCGACGGCTGAAAGCTTACGCCCCACAGGGAAAAGGATAATTTGGAGCCATGCGTCACCTCCCCCAGTATGAGAACCGCACTCAGCATTGCTATGCCTGTACCTGCGTATACCCAGGTAAGCTTTTTCAGAAAACGGATTCTGGACAGAATCCATGGGATAAAAAGAGCAACTGCCAGAGATATCAGCACGATAATGTACTGCTTCACAGCCTTTTTAAAGGATAGCCTGGATATAATACACATGCCCGTTCCCAGCAGCATACACATATTGTCCAGCAGAAGCCGGTTTATTTTCTCATACACAATGGGCACCATCACCGCGGCTGCCAGCAGAAATGCCTGGACAAACAGATAGAAGAAAATATACTGCATATCCTTTGTCACCAGCGCAAGATTAATAAACATCAGAAACTGAATGGAAAACAAAAGCAGATTCTGAATCACATGGATTACGCCGCTCTTCTCTATCCTTTCTGACAGACCGAGAAAACCGCAGAAGGTATGTACTGCCATCAGTACCGGTATGATTATTTTCGATAATTCTTTCACATATTCCTGCATAGTCTCATTCCTTTATTTCCACCGGCCGCATCCCCTCGAACACAGGGCTGCTCATGCCGTCAGGTATATTTCCACGAAACATTCGCAGACGATTCCTTATTCAACGCCCCGTTTCTCATGTCCGGTGGTGTACTCTTTCAGCGGCAAAGGTGCACCTTTCCAAAAAGCATCCAGAAGCGCCCTTACTTCATCCCCGGATTCCAGAGTAAAATCCATGCGCAAATCCACTCTTCCCTCCCATTTGGAAATCATCTGGTGCAGTGAAAGTGGAACCGTATTGTATATGGTGTTCATACAATGAAGACAATTTGTGACCACCGGGAATTCTCTGCGATACCGATCTTTGAGTATCGCATGATGATACCCGGACCCTGCGTGCTCCCCCGGCATCCGGCAGTTTTCATTCTCCAGACCCACATGGCTCCTTTTTTCCGCCCCCACAGACTTTCTGCCCACCTTATTGTCTCTTTTATCCAATGGAACCTGAAAGTACTCCGCATTATCCTTATACTTCCGACTACGCCTGTCGTTACCCTGCAATTTTGCCTCGGAGACCGCATCCTCATTCTTCCGGCACTCGCGGAAGGTGCGGAACAGACAGTTTGCCGTTATCATCATGGGAATTCTGCCGTAGACTATTTTTTCACAGGGAAGCCCGTCCGGCAGACCCTTCTGCTCACTCCCTTTCAATTCATATGGCAGACAGAAGCCATCCGCATAAGAAGCAAGTTCCCGGACGGCCCACTGATTCCAGGCATATACACCTGCATCTGTCCGGCAGTGCAGATTTTCCTCTTCCATGGAAAGCTCCCCTTCCATAAGCTCCCGGACATAGCCCAGGCCGTCCATGGAACGAACCAGAAATCCTCGGAAAATGCCGCTTTCCCTCATTGCGGAAGAAAGTGCTTCCAGATAACTTCTGTCCGATTCCCGGAGAATATAAGGCAGCGCCAGATAAAAACTGCTCTCCGCCGGCATTCTATTACAAATATCCAATACTTCCTGTCTCTCACTTAAGAATAAATCCCCTTCTATATAAAAGCGCAGCGGCCTGTCCGCTTTCTCTCCGGAAAACCAGTCTGCAACCGCCTTCAGCTGATGTATTGTACAGACGGAAAACACCAGACATCTCTGTCCGGCACACATCTCTCTGCTCACCGGATTTGTGCCATATTGTTCCTTTTCCGCATTTTTGCCGCGCTGTTCCTCTGCCAGGCCTCCGGTTTTAAAGCCGTCCAGGTCAGCATCTGCCAGGTATCCCCTGAAGGAGAGAATCTGTTCCTCCAACCCGGCTATGGCTGTCCGGCGCAGCTCGTTTATCTGTTTTAGCGGATAAAAACTGTCCTCATCCGCGACGATATCCATGTCTGCTTCTGCTGTCCGGAAGGCGCTGTCTCCCAGCTTTCCCAGCTGTTTTCGGATATTTTCCGGTGTAATCGGCTGCTTTCCGGCCCGTTCCACCATGTCTCCCGTAGCACGAAAGCTTCTGTCCGCCCATGTATAGGTGACTTCCGCTGGCAGACCCACCCGAAATACCGCCTTTACGCTGACAGGAAGCTTCTCACGGACATGGAGATGCGTACCGCGAATATCTGCCAGAAGCTTTTCATTGCTCCCGCTGTAGGCAGGGCTTTCCAGAGTAATCATTTCCCGTCCATTGCGTCTGAAATAGTATCCGTCCTGAATTCCGCTTCGGATATACAGAGAGCGTAACTGCTCCAGATCGGCTCTGTCCACATGATATGCCGATGCCGCCTCTTCGGCCCCCCTCTCTTCCTTAAGCCTGCCGTACAAATCGATATAACGCCGGTAAATTGCTGTCACGCCCGCCGTATATTCGGGCTTCTTCATTCTTCCCTCGATTTTAAAGGAATCGATTCCTGCCTCCATAAGCGTCGGTAAATGCTCAATGGTACACATATCCTTTAAACTCAGGGGATAGCATTCCTTCTCTTTCCTGTTTCCCGCGCTGACGGAATAGGGAAGGCGGCAGGGCTGGGCACAGCGCCCCCTGTTGCCGCTTCTGCCGCCCAGAATGCTGCTGAACAGGCATTGTCCGGAATAGCAGTAACACATGGCGCCATGGATAAAAGCTTCTATCTCAATATCCGCGCGCTGTTTCATCACAGCCAGCTCCTGCAGGCCAAGCTCCCTGGCAGGTACAATGCGCTCTGCCCCCATTCTCTTCAAAAGCGCTGCCCCGTAACTGCCGCACAGTGTCATCTGGGTACTCACATGAATCTTCAGCTTCGGGAAATGCTCCCTTACAAAGCGCAGTACGCCCAGGTCCTGTACAATCACGGCATCCAGCCCCGCTTCGTAAAAAGGAAGCAGGTAGTCATACAGCTGAGAGATTTCTTCCTCTTTCAGAAGTGTATTTACAGTCAGGTAAATCCTGCGTCCCAGCAGATGGGCGTATCTGATGCAGGCCACAAGGGACTCCGTTGTAAAATTATCGGCATATGCCCTGGCGCCGAAACGGTTCCCCGCCAGGTAGACCGCATCCGCCCCGGCATGAATGGCACCGTAAAATCCTTCCTCATTTCCGGCGGGTGACAGCAATTCCACTCTTCTGGATCTTTCCATATCATCCTCATATCTTTGCAGCAACAAATGGTTTTTTCAGCAATATGGCATGGCAGGCTGCCAGCCATGATACAAAAAAGCTGCCCGGGCTACGGACAGCCATATTACTTTTTCTTTAACTCTGTTTCCAGACGCACAATCTCTTTTGCATCTTCATTTTGCGCCTTCTGCAGCGCTTTCACCTGCTCCTCGGCGCTTTCCAGCTTCATCTGGGTGGATATCAGTTCATGCTTTAAGTCATAAAGCTCATTCTCCTTCACCTGAAGCTCTTCTTCCAAATCCGAAATCTGCTTCTTCGCCTTAAAATAATCATCCGCAATATTTAACTGAAGCAAAATCCCCTGGGTATCCACGGGCTGCCTGCGGAAATTGTCCAGTTTGCTGTATTCATTCACCTTATTGTTGATATAAGATGCAACTTTCTGCAGATATGCTTCACTCTCATATCCGCTCAGGGTAAAAACCTTGCCGCCGATGATGACTTCTGTATCTGTCCTGGAAGACGGTGCCATATGCCGCCATGCCTCCTTTGTAAAAGCAGATTCTTTTGGTGCGTTTTCCCTATTATATATCAGATTCCGCTGTCAGGCAAGCATTTCTTTTGCTTTTTTACTTTTGTGCCGAAATTAATAAAAAGGTGATTGCTGTTTTAAAGAATTTTGTGTACACTAAAAGTGAACCGGAAAGGTTCCGAAAGCCCGGAAGGGCAAGGCATACAAGTACATTTAGGAATTGTCGGAAAATAACCGCTGCAACTTATTCAGGCAAAAACTTAGAAATATGATAAAACTCGCTATGAACTTGCAGCGGTTATTTGTAGACACTTCCTTATGAAAGAAGAGGGGTTCAATGAAAAGATTTCATGTGACAGGAGTTTGTATTCCGGACAGACATTATATGGTCGATTTAGCTGAAAAGGTAAATACAATCATTGCTGATTACATTCATCAGGGAGCATACTTTACAATCAACAGGGCAAGACAGTATGGGAAGACTACGATAATCAATGCTTTGGAAAGGAGCCTGCGCGATGAGTACGTAGTCATCAGCATCAGTCTGGAATCAACGGATGATTACTTTGCCAGCAGGAAAGTTTTTGTCAACGGGCTTGCCATGGATATCGCAGAGGAACTGAGAAGAAATCATGTACAGGAAGACATCATAAGCGAATGGGAACAGAAGATAGAGGGCGACTATCCTCTGAAGATGCTCGGACAGAAAATCTCGTCCCTGTGCGCACATACGGAAAAGAGAGTCGTGCTGATGATAGATGAAGCCGACAAGAATTCTGACAATCAGATTTTTTTGAGTTTCCTTGGGATGCTCAGGGATAAGTACCTGAAGAGGGAAATGGGGCGTGACAGTACGTTTCACAGTGTCATTCTTTCAGGCGTGTATGATATCAAAAACCTGAAATTGAAACTCAGGCCTGAAGAGGAAAAAAAATATAACAGCCCCTGGAATATTGCGGTAGATTTTCAGGTTGATATGAGCTTTTCGGCAGAGGAAATTGCAGGCATGCTGCAGGAATATGAGAATGAGCACCATACCGGCATGGATGTCGTAAAAACTGGACGATTGATCCATGAATATACTTCGGGATATCCTTATCTGGTGTCACGTCTCTGCCAGCTGGCAGATGAACGTCTGGCAGGGACAAAAGATTTTCCGGACAAACAGGCTGTCTGGACACAGAGGGGGATTGCAGCAGCGGAATTGATGCTGAGAAATCAATCCAATGCGCTGTTTGATGACATGATCAAAAAAATGGCGGAATTCCCTAAGCTTAAAAGCATGATACAGGATATTTTGTTCTGTGGACGCAATTATCCGTTTGAGAGAGATAACTATTTGATTGATCTGGGGGTAACATTCGGGTTTATTAAGGAAATGAAAGGAACCGTGGCAATCGCAAACCGTATATTTGAGACGAAACTATATGACTTGTTTTTGTCGGAAATGGCAATGGATGATACACTTGGGAAAGCAGTGACGGAAGAGCGCAATCAGTATATTGTTGATGGAATGCTCCAGATGCGGCTGGTGATGGAGAAATTTTATCAGCACTTTATAGAAATTTATGGCGACAGTGACCAGAAGTTTGTCGAAAAACAGGGAAGAAAGATTTTCTTATTGTATCTCAAACCAATTATCAACGGAACGGGAAATTATTACATTGAAGCACAGACAAGAGATGCGCGGCGGACAGATATCATTGTCGATTATCGCGGCAGGCAGTTTATCATCGAATTGAAGATATGGAGGGGAAATGAATATAACCAGAGAGGTGAAAAGCAATTAGTTTCGTATTTGGATGCCTATGGAGCCAATATGGGATATATGTTAAGTTTTAATTTCAATAAAAATAAGAAAACGGGAATACAGGAGATTACATGGGGTGGAAAACGCATCCTGGAAGTGGTTGTGTGATAAGCATGAAAAAAGACAGGGTTCCAATAGTTCCGCACCTTAAAATCGAACGGGGGATGGTTAATCCCCCTTTGATTTCCCTGGGCAGTTCCTTAGTTCCGCTCCCCCAGGTACAGCCCCACACGGCTCTCCAGATGGTCAATCAGCATGTCCTCCGCAATCCCTCCTTCAAAATACTGAACCAGTTCTTCATATATGATATCCTGCAGTTCAAGGGGAAGCGCCCTTCCCGGCCTCGCCTGGTCAATCATGTCCAAGAGAGTCTTTCTGTCCCGTTCTATATCCAGGTCGCTGCCCAGCCTGACATCACCTATGTCGGAGTTAAATATGTGGACTTGCTCCCTTCCCATGGAGGCAATCTGCTCTTCCAGCACATCTCCGCGCACGCTTAAGCGGAAATTGCTGTCTTTTGCTGCCTGGACCTGCCCTTCATAGGAGAGACACAGGGCGATAAAGGCTGCGGCAGCCTCCTTTTCCTCCTTCGTGGCCGACCGCCGGATGGACAGCATACTGGAGGCCTCCTTAAAATGCGCGGCCCCGTTTCTTGTGGGATATCCGACATAGTAAGCATCCTCCCCGAAGACGATACGGTATGCGGCAATATGCCCCGGACTACCAATATATGCGGCATTGCACAGCGCCCTCCCCTCCAACAGGGAGCTGCCGACCAATACATCCCCTTCACCGGTAAAGTACTTTTCCGCCATTTCCAGGAACCGGCGGAACCTGTCACTGTCAAAATGCATCGCCCCCGTTTCCTCATCCAAAACAAGATAATAATTGTCATCAAGCCCATGATCCAGCAAATCAATGAGATGGTTAAACCCGCCCCCGTCAAAATTGTAATAGTTCGCAACCGCTTCCAGTTCCGGCCTGTCCTGGACGCACTGGAAAAACATATCGTAATCCCAGTCCTTAAGATCCGGATCCAGGGCAATCATGGTTCTCAGTTCAAAGTCCCTCACCATTCCATACAGGGTTCCATTGAGCCTTCCCAGATCAAGGACAGCAGGCTGCAGCTCTTCCATAACACCCAGCTGTTCCATGACGGTATCCAGCGGCTCCCACAGTTCTTCCAAATCCTCAAAATTCACCCTGGAAGTGTCAATCAGTACCGGCCCCTTTCCCGCTGTCAGCTGCGTCAGCAGCGTGGTATCCTGATAACCATATTCAACCAGCTCAATATGGCAGCTTGGATACCGTTTGTTAAATTCCGCCACTGCCCATTTGTAAGATTCCATCGCACCAGACCCTACTCCCATTGTGATTTCGCAGACCGCCACCTCCTCCGTGGTGGGTTCCAGGCAAAGGTAGTTTTCATTTTGGGAGTCCCTGTAAATTAGCGCAATCCGCCCTTCCCCATCCGCCTGCATGGCAGATACCTCCTGGGCAATGATCCCGTGGTCAATCCAGCGGTAAAGAAGCTCCGGGTTCTTCCCGGACAGCCCGCTGCGGTATATGCCTTCCTTATCCGCATACATCAGGGTTTCTTCGTCAAGGAGCGTAGCATACCAGATATTTCCTTCCGGGCTATCCCAATCTGCCAGCTTCACCAGCCTGCCGGTCTCCGTATCCATATACTCCAGGGCCATTCCCCCGCTGCTCCCGCTTGCTATAGACAAAAGGGCAACACGCCCGTCATACAGCGGGACCAGTTCCCTCATGTAATTGCCGCCTTCAGGCATGCATTCCGCCAGGATATCCCCCTCTTGGGACACGAGGAGATACTGCAGCATCCCTTCCTCCGAGTACCTTATCAGATGAGCCGCCCCGGACTTGTCCACCGCAAATCCTAAAAGGCTCCCCCATACCTCGGAAAAGTCCCTACCCATGAAGTCCAGCGGAAACTCCCGTAGCTTTTCATGTTTTTCATCCCACTCCGTGAGGAAGCACCGGTCACCCTCCCCGTCCGCCCGTGCTTCCGCGCCTAAGGTTACATAATGGTCTGTACCGGCTACAGGCCCTATATCATACAGCTGGTTCTCTCTGGGAAAGCGCTGCGAACCTGCTTTCCCCTCCGCAGTCACAAAGATAAGCTCATCCCAGTTTTCGGCCGAGGACTGAAAGAGATGTATTTTAAAATGATAGGCTCCGGAGGCGGCCAGACAGGAGCCTGCCCCGCCTCCTTCTATGGCATTCTCAGGTTTTTCCGTCTGTAATGGAACCCTCGCTGCCGCAGAGAAAAGATCCAGGGAATTGTCTTTCCCGGCAAGGCTGGAAATTGCCGAAGGGTCTAGTATGCCTCCCGGACTTATGGATAATTCCTGTCTGCCGGACAAAGCAGGATCCAGTTCCCCACCGGCATCCAGGCTGCCTGATGCTTCTGCTCCCGTTGCCACACCTGGACTGCCGGATGCCTCTTTTTCATCTGCACTGCACGCGCTGAGATGCACCACGAGCAGCACTGTCAAAAAAATATAGCTGAATACCTTCTTCATGGAATCCTTTGCTCCTTTCTCTGTGGCATCCTGTGTTCTCTGTCATGTTTCTCCACTGCCTGACAACTTTATTCTATCAAAACACTTTTTAACAAAAAACAGGGGAATCCTTTAAAAATTTTTTAAGATTCACTTTTGCCAACAGGACAATTCTTCCATGAAACAGCTCCTAATTCTCATCTAAATACAGCTGCATCCGATTCTGGATCTTCCGCACCGTCTCGTCCAACGTGGCGTCCCCGGAAAAGTACATCGCCGCCTCATAAGAGACAATATCCCAAACCGGATTGTTCCATCCGCCAAAGCTGGAATACAGGGCAGATTCCGCCATTTCCCGCAAAAGCTCGGTTTCCGTTTCCGTGGGCATGGCCGGTTCGCCTAAAAAGTCGGACAACGCCAGCCGTCCGGGGGAGACATACCTATCCTGCAGGCGGGCCTCAAAGCTGCTCTTTCTCACAGGCAGCCCCCAATCCACCATATCCTGAAACTCCTCGGACAGCAGGTACTCCAAAAAGTCCCATGCGCCCTCCTTATTATTTGACGCACTGTTTATAGCAAACATGCCTTCCCCCCAAAACCTGGCTTCTCCTCCCTCCCATCCGGGATATCCCAGAAATTTCGCGCAATATTCCGCGTCTTCATCCGACACCATATCCCATATGGAAGAAATGCTGGAACTGACAATCAGCCCCTCTCCATCCTCTCCCGGACTCGCTTTATACGTTTTGCACTTTGCACACTCCTCCAGCAGCCGGCGGAATTCCACGCTGTCAAAATGGCTCTCCCTCTTTTCCCAGTCCACGAATCTTTCTCCGTATCTGATCCCCATGCAGTACTGAAAAAGCACTTCCGGATTCTGCTCGGAAAACATGCGGTTTTCCTGCCCCATCTCCAGGAATTTCCATACATTCCACTCTTCCGGCGTGCAGAAAACTTCCCTTCCCCTCAACACGTCAATGGAAAAAGAAGGCATCACGGCTACGTCCTTACCCCTGATGGTACAGGCTTTTTTGACAGACTCAAGAATGTCCTCCCTGTCCACCCGCAAACTGGTTTCATAATAAGGCGCCAGTTCCTCAAAGACGCCCTTTTCCGCCAGCTCTTCCGCATAGAAACGCCGCACGTCAATCAGATCCGATCCCTCGCCGCGCAGCAGCTTCGCCGTCAGTGCATTTTCGTCCCCTTCCTCCACAATCTCCACATGGTATTCCTTGCTGTATCTGTTATAAAATCTCACAATCCTCTCCAGCGTCTCACTGGAAAAATCCGTAGACAGCGTAATTTTCTTTTTTGGAGCAACATTTTTGCTGTCCTGAAAAGTAAGGGAGACAAATGCTGCCTTCCCTATCGCATACGAATCGCCATCAAAGGCATTCCCATCTTCCAAATACAATAACGTGTATTTCCCGTCACCGCTGAAAAAGGTATCCACGTAATTCCCGTTCATCTGGACGTATTCATCATCCCATCCCCACAAAAGCTCCGTTGCCCCGGTTTCCGGCTCGTAAGCCCATACGCCCTCTTCCGTATGCAGGCATACGCCCCTTTCATGGCCGCTGTACACCGCCAGAGGCAAAACGGGACAAACATTTTTCTTTCCGTCTCCCCCCAGCTCCACAAGGAAAGCTTCCTTCTCGGCTATGCCGTAGCCGTACACCTTGCCATCCTTCCCTTCCACGATGCCATCCAGAATATCAATATCAGGGACATACATGTCTTGAAGCGCTCCGTCCTCCCCAAAGGCAAAGACCACCTTATTTACCACATTTCCCTGCATCTCGCTTCCATGCAGGAACACCCTGCCATCCCCTGTAACAAGGCCTCCCGTCAGGCTGCTCCCCATTCCTGACAGCTCTTCTGAAGTATATGCCATACTCCACAACAGTTCTCCCTCGGCTCCATATTTTTCCAGATCGTAAACGGTCTCCTCTTCCGCGTCCTGACCACGCCGCTCCCAAAATAAGTAACAGCAGCCCGCGCCGTCCGCAAGAAGGAAATGCACCTCGGCTTCATCTATTCCTTTATCGCTCACAATATATTTTAGATCATGATACCCGTCAGAAATTCTGCTTCTCGACACATACGGAGGAACGGGGGGCACGTCATCTCCTTCTATCCACTCGCTTTCCAGGCAATATATCCACTCGCCATTTATGACATAATGATACGCCGCCATAGCCGACAGAGGATAAGGATGCTCCATATAATAAAAATCTGCCACGGCGACAGCGCCCTCCGCACCGTCTCTCCCATCCTCCACATCCTTGTCCAATTGCTCTGCCTGCCCTGAGGAAGCCTGTTGCTCTGAGGAATCCCGCTGCCCAGACGCATCTCCCGCCCCATCCAAAACAGGCTCCGGGTCATCCCGAAGCCCGCAGGCGGCAAATGACAGCACCAGCATGCCCAAAAACAGACCATACATCCTTTTTTTCAACAACCCGATACCCATGTTCATACCTCACCTGCCACTGCCTAAATAGCATGGCCGTCTTGATAAGATAAATAGAAATTCAGTTGCCTTGGGAAATCCCGCCAAAGGCAAAAAGATTCCACAAACGCCCTCCATCTTTGAGCCTTGATTCAAAATCAGAATCCCCTAATGATACGTAAATACGTTTCCGTTATTTCACATTCCTTCAGATGCTTTCAAACAGCTGATTCGTGCATGGACGATCAAGCATAATGCAGAATATGAAAAATTAACTGACAGTTCAAAACATAAAGAACTCGCATTAAACTGTCCAGACTATATCCGATTATAGTTTAGAAACTAACCAGATGAAATACTATGTACAATGGAATCACCCCCTGATTCATAAAAAGTTTACACATATAGAATAGCATTTCCCTCACGTCCTATCAAGTGACAAAGCTGTTCCCTTTTTTAGAAATAACACTGAAAAACGGAACAACTTTGTCACTTGTCCTCCCCCTGAAAAAATACGATAATAAACAATAACATTTACACGGAGGACATAAACATGAAAAACATCTTTTTAAAGCAGCTTCTAAAAATTACATCCACTGCACTGGTCTTTGCAGCATTCTCCATAGCAGTCCCGGCTTCTGCGCTCCCTTCGCCGGACGATATCGTGGGCGGACAGATGATTGAAACGCCTGGAATGGAAGATGAAGACGGCGACAATGGGGAACCCGGGATTTCACCAATGAGTGATATTGATGACGAGGATAAGGCTTTAGAGCATTTAAATTAACTCTTCATTTTCTCCTGCATATACAGTAGTTTGTTCTGATAAAAGGAAACCATGTGGCTTTTAGATAATTGACCGAGCAGGATACATTTATTCAGTTCTTTTTCGTCATCTAAAATAATATCAACAGGGATGCTCTTTTTCCTTCGCTTTGCATGATTCCACCAGCGTTCATATACACTGTCATGCAGAGCCCATAGCCTTCTGTTTCTGAGGCATCCCTCTATGATATTCAGGCTGTGCTTATCCGCCTTATCGTACTCCCCTCTGTTTCCACACTGACTACCCACATAAGTCATAACAAATTCATACATCCCGTCCACATTTTCCAGCTCTTCCCTGTCAATGGCAGGCTGGTATATCTCCTCAAAACTCTGCATGCATATCCGGAATTCTTCACTCTCCTTATCCATTCCCACCATCATATTTCGTATACATGACTGTTCCTCATTTGTTAAGTACTTCTCCCCCGGCGCAAGGAATGCCTCATAAGGCAGCGTCAATTCCAGCACTTCTCGAAGCCTCCTGCTGCATTCCGCCTTGTCAATCTCCTTCTTTGCCCGGCTAAGCAGCACTTCCTGGCGCTGCAAAACCTGTCTGTTGCAGATGATATCCATGGATACCAATTGTTTTAACTGCTCTAGCGTCTCCTCTGCTTCCTCCAAGAGCTTCCTGTTCATATATTCCCGCAGCCTCTCCATCAGCTCCCTGGCCTCCGGGACACCTGTCACAAGCTCAGTCCTGACCAGTTCCCCGGGCAGTCCCAGCTTCTCAAAAAGCCTTTCCGCCACCCAGCGCTGCGGGGTCACTTCTCCTTTCCTGATTCTGTACAATGTCCTGATGTCGCAGACTCCTTCACACAATTCCCTGGACCCGATGCCCAGCATCCTGCTGCGGATCCGGATTACGTCATTGGTACAGCTGATTCCCTTCGTCCTGTACAGATAACAATCGTCCACGGTTTCCTTCGGCACCCCAAACTGCGCATAAACATCCTCCAGTACCTGTTTCCACCTGGCGTTTTCCTGTCTCAGGCGCAGAAAGGCATTCTCTCCTTCCCTCCGGTTTCTTCCGCTGCCGGAAAGCTTCTCCAGTTTTTCGAACAATCGTTCTTTCATGTCCAATATTTCCCACAGAAAATACATCCTGCCGCTATCCCGTAACATTTCCACTGCTCTGTTACAATACACAAAAAGCTCCGTATATTTTTTCCGTGTTTCGGAATCCGCTCCCCCTTCCGTTCCATACTCTTCCATCAGGCATCTGCACAGGAAATAAACCGCCTTTGGATAAATCTTTGTCATTCCCCGCCGGTCCAGTCTGCCGGACACTATGTATGCAAGCACATCCCTGTACCGTTCCGGCCGCTCCCCGCAAAGCGATTCACTGTACCATTCTGGTTGCTTTCCGCAAAGCGATTCTTCTTTGACGCTTTTCCGGCAGCGCTCAGACTCCAGAATCAGGTTCAGTTCCCTGACAGACAGCGCCTGCTCCAAAAGAGGCTTTTTCTCCGGTTCAGGAACCGTCAGTCCCAGTGCTTCCTCTATCAGGTAAGAGAATTCCTTTCCCTGGCGGCGCCGTATTTGCGACAGCATGCCGAGGTAAAACTGCCGGTTCAGTTTCTTTTCAATTTCCCCGGCGTGATTTTTCCCTCCGTCCTGCCCCTCTTTGCAGTAAAGGGTCCGATACTTTTCCAGGCTCTCTTCCGCCTGCCCTGTCTTTTCATATGCAATGCAGTGAAGGATTCTCTCCTGCATCTTCCACTGCGCATATTCCTCACAGCCCAAATAGCATTCATAATCCTCCGCCCCTACGCCCAGACGCCCCAGAAGCGCTTCCCGAAGCGGCCTGCCCGTATTCCGCTTTCCCTGCGCGATAAGCCTGGCTGCCCTTTCCCCGCACAGCCCTTCGGTGAGCTGGCTCATTGTGATATTCCGCTTCTCCCGCAGCATGCCGATATAGCGCGCAAACTGCATTCTTTCGTCCTTTTCCATGCGAATCCCCTCCCAATCTCTTTTCCTGCTTCCCGAAATCCGGGAAATTACCCTTCGAAGTCTTCTTATATGCTTCTTTTATCATATCTTTCTTTATTATACCTTCCGCTCCTGTCACAGACAAGACGATTCTTCCCTTGTTTTTCTCATGCCGCCGATGTAAAATGTTGTTGACAGGGCTTTATGCCGTATATTGAAAAGCCGCAACAGGCACGGAGACAGAAAATGAAAAATAATTACCTTACGGAAAAGAAACCGCTGACAGCGCTGCTGCTCTTTGCGCTGCCCATTATCATCGGAAATTTGTTCCAGCAGACATACACCATGGCAGATTCCGCCATAGTGGGGCGTTTTGTAGGGGAGTCCGCCCTGGCCGCAGTGGGCGCCTCCTATGCCCTGACAAATATCTTCATCTGCATTGCCATTGGCGGCGGCACAGGCGCATCCGTAATCGTCAGCCGGTATTTCGGCGCCAGGTCCTATGTGGAAATGAAAAACGCGGTATTCACTGCCAGCCTGACCTTCCTGGCAGTCAGCATCCTGCTGGGCGGCTTCGGCCTGCTGTCGGGCAGAAGAATCCTGATGATGCTGAATACCCCCGCCGATGTGCTGGATGTGGCGGCGGAATATCTGAATATCTACTTCTGCGGGCTTCCGTTCCTGTTCATGTATAATGTATTTTCCTCCATGTTCAACGCTCTGGGGAAATCAAAAATCCCGCTGTTTTTCTTGATTTTCTCCTCTCTGTTCAACATAGGGCTTGATTTCCTGCTGGTGAAGCATCTGGGTCTGGGTGTGGCAGGAGTGGCGTGGGCAACCTGGATTGCACAGGGAATTTCCGCAATCCTCTCTTTGCTTGTACTGTGCCTGGAGCTGAAAAAGCTCGGTGCCAGAAACACGAAATATTACGACTTCGCAGAGCTGCGCAGCATGGCGAAAATCGCTCTGCCGTCTATTTTACAGCAGTCTACCGTCTCCATCGGCATGATGCTGGTCCAGTCGGTGGTAAACGGCTTCGGGACAGAGGCTTTAGCCGGCTTTTCGGCTGCCATGCGGGTGGAATCCATCTGCATCGTACCCATGGCAGGCATCGGAAATGCTCTGTCCTCCTACACGGCACAGAATATCGGCGCCCGCAAACAGGAACGGGTTGTGGAAGGGTATCATATGTCCCAGTGGATGGTCGTGGCATGCGGTGCGGTTATCTGTGTCGTTCTGGAATTGTTCCACAAAGGGATTATTCTGTTCTTCCTGGGAACGGAGGGGACAGCGGCCGCGGTTTCCACCGGGCAGGACTATCTGTATTTTATGGGGTGGTTTTTCTGTCTGATCGGTTTTAAAATGACGGTTGACGGACTGCTGCGGGGAGCAGGAGATATGAAGATGTTTACTCTGGCGAATCTGGCTAACCTGTTTATCAGGGTCATGATTGCCGTGTGGATGGCGCCGCGGTTTGGCCTGGAAATGGTCTGGTATGCTGTTCCGGTGGGATGGTTCGTAAACTGGGCGGTCTCCTTCTCTGAATACCGCACTGGCAGGTGGCGCAAAATATATAACCAGGAGCCGCCGTCTCAGCAGCCTGCGTCTTAAGGAAGTGTCTACAAATAACTAATACGAGTTTTGAGCCGTTTTCCTTATATTTCAGG
>DKVC01000098.1:0-4560 GCA_002490995.1 Lachnospiraceae bacterium UBA7188 | reverse complement strand
ATTTTCCGACAATTCCTAAGGAAAGCCGGGTAAGGAAATCTGAACACTCAAATTCCCACCCGGCTCCCATAAAAGTCAGATAATCATTACAGTTTATTTATACATGGGGCCATATGCCGCACATGCACGGTAATCCTGTCCTTCCTTATCCATGCCGAAAGCATTCCATGCCGCGGGACGGAAGATCTTGTCCTCATCCACATTGTGCATGGATACAGGGATACGGAGCATGGAGCACATGGTGATCAGGTCTGCGCCGATGTGGCCGTAGCTGATCGCGCCGTGATTTGCGCCCCAGTTGTTCATGACATCGTAAGCCGTCTTAAAAGCTCCCTTTCCGGTAGTCCTGGGAGCGAACCAGGTGCAGGGCCATGTATAGTCGGTACGTTTCCACAGCACGTCCGTCACTTCATCCGGAAGATGTACGGTCCAGCCTTCCGCAATCTGCAGCATGGGTCCTAATCCCTTCACAAGATTCAGACGAATCATGGTAGCGGGCATCTCGGCTTCCGTCACGAAACGGGAAGAGAATCCGCCTCCGCGGAAATAGCCCAGATCAGCGTAATTCCAGGTGGTGGCATCCATGATTGCCTTCTGGTCTTCCTCAGTCACCTCGTACCAGGGCTTCATCACCGGATTGCCCTGTGCATCCCTTGCGCGTCCGTTGGCATCCAGGCATGCCGCGCCGGAGTTAATCAGATGGATAAAGCCGCCTGCCTGCTTTGCCACGCCTTCCAGCTCATAGCCGGTAGCCTTCTTCACTGCCTCAGGGCTCCAGTAGGTACGCACATCCGCGAAAATCTGAGCACGGTTGGTCAGCAGCTTCATGAAGAGCATTCCCAGTCCGTTCAGGGTATCATTTTCCGTCGCCAGGACGTAAGGCTCCCTTGCGCCGTTCCAGTCAAAGGAAGTATTCAGCATCGCTTCAGGGAAATCGCAGTTGGGATAGAAGTCCGTCCACTGTCTCTGTCCCTGGAACCCGCCTGCGATGGCATTGTGACCCACCATCTCTTCCTCGCGCCCTTCAGGCAGGTTCTTGTTGCCGTTCATCAGGTCCTTGATGATACACATCATCTTGACTACAAACTCCCACTCCTGATCCTTCTGTTCCCTGGTCTTCTGGAGTTCCGTGGGGTTCTTATCGAAGCCTTCTTTGCAGTTTGCCTTTGCCCAGGCGAGAGCCTTCTCATATTCCTTCTGATCATAGATGCCCTCTGTCATGCGGCGGATGATCTCCACCTCGTCCACGGATTCCACACGCATGCCCAGATAATCCTCAATAAAGGCTGAGTCAATGATGGAGCCGCCGATACCCATACAGATGGAGCCGATCTGCAGATAGGATTTGCCGCGCATGGTAGCCACTGCCACAGCAGCACGTCCGAAGCGAAGCAGCTTCTCCTTTACGTCTTCCGGAATGGATGTATCGTCTGCCTCCTGTACGTCATGTCCGTAGATACCGAACGCGGGCAGCCCCTTCTGTGCATGGGTTGCCAGTACGGATGCAAGATACACTGCGCCGGGACGCTCCGTGCCGTTGAAGCCCCATACGCCCTTGATGGTATTGGGATCCATATCCATGGTCTCTGCGCCGTAGCACCAGCAGGGTGTAACCGTCAGTGTGATGTCTACACCTGCCTTGCGGAACTTGTCCGCACATGCGGCAGTCTCGCCCACACGCCCGATGGTAGTGTCCGCAATCACCACCTTCACCGGCTCCCCATTAGAGTAGCGCAGGTTCTCCTCGAAGAGAGCCGCCGCTGCCTTAGCCATGTTCATGGTCTGGTCTTCAAGGGACTCACGCACCTTCAGCACGCCTCTTCTGCCGTCAATGGTGGGGCGGATACCAATCACCGGGTAATCGCCAATTAACCTGTTCTCTGCCATTGTAATATTCCTCCTGTAAATATAGAATGATATGAATATAGTCACATTATACCATACCAGCCATACTTTTCAAGGGTTTTATTGTGAAAATTTCCGAATCGATATTGTTTCACTCGCCGGCATCGCGAGATATTTTCTATTCAATATTAATTTCCGAAAAATCAATCTCAAAATCTGCATAGATTCCGGATTTTACTTTATCTGAAAAAGAATATTGTTCAAACGTATCATGTTCAAAATTGTAAACCATGATCTGCTGCCTCATTGGATCGGCAATCCAATACTCCCTGACTCCCGCCGTTCTGTATTGAAATAACTTCTTATTATAATCCATCGAACGGCTGGACGGTGAAACAATCTCTATAATCCAGTCTGGGGCACCTTTGCATCCCTCATCTGTAAGCTTGTCTTTATCACAGATGACAGATATATCCGGTTCAAGATAAATATCATTATTTACATTTAAAAATACAGCAAATGGAGAGGGATATACTTTACAATCTCCATCCTTACTTCCTATATAACTTCTTATTCTAAATGACAATTCCATAACAAGCCCTTGATGGATTCTATCAGGTGCTGCCATCATATACAATTCGCCGTCTATCAATTCTGCTCTTTGTCCATCCGGTAAATTATAGACATCGTCTATTGTATAATAATCAAGCTGTCTCGCTGCATCCATTCTAATCACACTCCCTGTCTCAAACCAATATTATACTATATGGCCATTCATTTCAAGCTTTTTTGTTATAATGGTACATTTTCATTTTCCGGCTTACACTTCACCTGCTTTTCAAATGGTTTTTCAAATGCGGTTCAAATGTCACATAATTTTTTTAAGATATGTTTGCATCCTGTCGAAATCTATGTTATTGTTGCTTTAGCGCTTTAAACTTTCAACGTGCAGCAGTTCGATTCCGAAGGCTCAGGAATTGTGCAGAAATAACTTTAAATGCAATAAGCGAAACAGTGGCAGTCAACTGAAAACTCAAAAGTTATTTCGTAACATTTCCCATACGAAGAGAAGTTTATGTGCAAACAAAACATATATCATACATACAGGAGGCATTATGAAACTACTATTACTGATCATCTATTTCGCGGTACTGGTCGCCATCGGCCTTTACTGCCGCAAACACGCTACCGATGTCAACGGCTTTGTCCTGGGCGGGCGTTCCGTAGGTCCCTGGCTGACCGCCTTCGCCTACGGCACTTCTTACTTCTCCGCTGTTGTATTCGTGGGATATGCCGGACAGTTCGGATGGAAATACGGTGTGGCTGCTACCTGGGCCGGAATCGGAAACGCCATCATCGGCTCGCTGCTGGCATGGGTTGTCCTGGGACGGCGGACACGTATCATGACCCAGCATCTGGATTCCGCCACCATGCCCCAGTTCTTCGGGGAACGCTTCGGCAGCAGACCGCTGAAAATCGGCGCTTCCGCCATCATTTTCGTTTTCCTGATTCCCTACACCGCGTCATTGTATAACGGCCTCTCCCGTCTCTTCGGCATGGCTTTTGACATTGACTACTCTGTCTGTATCCTGCTGATGGCAGTGCTGACGGCAATCTATGTCATCGCCGGCGGATACATGGCTACGGCCATCAATGATTTCATCCAGGGAATCATCATGCTGGTGGGCATTGCCACCATTATCGTAGCTGTACTTAAGACCAAAGGCGGCTTTATGACAGCCCTGGACAGCCTGGCAAGGGTAACGGATGAATCCGTGGCAACCACCCCCGGTGTCTTTGCCTCTTTCTTCGGCCCGGATCCACTGAACCTGATGTTCGTCGTTATCCTGACCTCTCTGGGTACCTGGGGGCTTCCGCAGATGGTACAGAAATTCTATGCCATCAAAAACGAGGAAGCCATCAAGAAGGGAACGATTATCTCCACCCTGTTTGCCCTGGTGGTGGCAGGCGGCAGTTACTTCCTGGGCGGATTCGGCAGGCTGTTCTCCGACCAGATTGATGTAGCCGTGGGCGGGTTTGACTCCATCATCCCCACCATGCTGTCAGGCCTGTCCCCCATGCTCATCGCGCTGGTGGTCATACTGGTGCTGTCGGCTTCCATGTCCACCCTGTCTTCCCTGGTCATTGCTTCCAGCTCCACTCTGACCATTGACTTTTTAAAGGTGCTCTTTTTCCAGAAGATGGAGGAAAAGAAACAGGTGTTTACCATGCGTATCCTGATCGTGGTATTCATCGCCATTTCTTCTATCCTGGCGCTGATTCAGTATAAGAGCTCCGTGACCTTTATCGCACAGCTGATGGGCGTATCCTGGGGCGCTCTGGCAGGCTCCTTCCTGGCACCTTTTATGTATTCACTGTATTCCAAAAAGGTGACAAAGGCCTCCTGCTGGGTCTGCTTCCTGTTCAGCTCCATCCTGATGATAGCCAATATCTTCTTCCGCTCTTCCTTCCCGGCCATCATGCAGTCTCCGATCAACTGCGGAGCCATTGCCATGCTGGCAGGGCTGGTTATCGTCCCGGTGGTAAGCCTCTTCACGCCGAAGCCGGACCGGAAACTTGTCGAAAATGCCTTTGCATGTTATGAGGTGAAGACGGAAGTCTCCCAGAAGACAGCGCTGGGCAACTCCAAATAAGGGCAGGGTCCATGCCGGGAAATAAAGACCTGAAATGATCGGATAGGGGGATAGTTAGTCC
>DKVC01000071.1:22958-56627 GCA_002490995.1 Lachnospiraceae bacterium UBA7188 | reverse complement strand
ACACTGAGGTTTACTCCAACACCGGCGGACAGGCTTCCAAGGCAACCCCTCTCGGCTCCACTGCCAAATTCGCCTCCGGCGGCAAGCGGACTCCCAGGAAAGACCTGGCAGCCATGGCCATGACCTACAGCACCGTATATGTGGCCCAGATTGCCATGGGCGCGGATTTTAACCAGACTGTCCGGGCAGTCACGGAAGCTGCCGCCTATCCCGGTCCCTCCCTGCTTATCGCCTATGCCACCTGTATCGCACACGGCATCCGCGCAGGCTTAGGGTCCACGCCCCACGAGGCAAAAAAAGCCGTGGATGCCGGCTACTACCATCTTTTCCGCTTCAACCCGTCCCTGAAGGAACAGGGGAAAAATCCTTTCCTGCTGGACAGCGGAGAACCGAAGCTTGATTATGAGACATTCCTGGACGGGGAAATACGTTACGATGCCCTGAAACGCTATCACCCGGAAGAAGCGGAGGAACTGTTCCGCCAGGCTGCCGCACGGTCCCATGAACGATATCAGTATCTGAAAAAACTGGAACATTTTTACGGCGACCTCATGCCATAAGGAACTGTCTGCAGACAATTCCCTGGATGTGTCTCCAGATAACTGTTACGGGTTTGATGACGTTTTCCTTGTATTTCCAGGCCTTTTCCTCAGGAAATTGTATCAGTTATTTTCCGGCAATCCCTGGAAATAATACAAAATAAATTTCCTGCTTTGGGCATATATTTTACCATATAAGAATTCCCCGCAGGCATCTGCCCGGCCTCCGCCCGGAATTCCGGTATAGGAAAGGATTACGGCATATGAACCAGAAGCTGGAAGACCTGCTGCAGCTGGCGCTTCAGACACCGGAAGATGTCAGAATACAGACAGAAGATTTGAACGTGGGATTTAATACGGAAAGCCGTACATGGGAACTGATTGTAAAATATCACGGAAGCCTGGATGCACTGGAAGCACTGAATATACAGGTAGAATATCTGATCGCAGGCTTTGCGCTGCTCACTGTGCCGGAACAGCTGGTGGACAGTGTGGCGGAGCTGGAAGAAATTGAGTATGTGGAAAAACCGAAGCGATTTTTTTATGGCGTAGAGATGCCTGCGGACAATTCCTGCATTGCCCAGGTGACATTCAGACATCCGTTTCTCACAGGGGCCGGAGTCCTGATAGCGGTCCTGGACAGCGGAATCGAGGCCAGGCTGCCGGAATTCCGGAAGAGAGACGGAAGTACAAGAATCCGGTATCTGTGGGATCAGACTCTGACACCGGATGAGCCTGTCTCCGATATGGAAGGAGTTGACGAAAATGCGCTGAATGCTGACGAAGCTGTGTCGAATACCACCGGACCGGGAAATGCCTCCCAACGTCCTGTGCGGCGTCCTCCGGAGGGCTTCCGGATGGGTGTGGAATTTGATTCCGAGCAGATTAACAAAGCCCTGGAAGCCCCTACCCTCCAACAGCAGTTTCAGCTGCTGCCAAGTACGGACTCCACGGGGCACGGCACTGCGGTGGCAGGGATTGCCGCCGGAAACAGCGCCTCCTACCAGGGAGTGGCATCGGAGTCAGAACTGCTGATCGTCAAGCTCGGCCAGCCCGACGTCACTTCCTTTCCCAGGACAACGGAAGTTATGCGGGGCGTGACCTACGCCATCCGCAGGGCCATGCAGCTGAAAATGCCCGTTGTCGTCAATCTAAGCTTCGGAAATACGTATGGAGCCCATGACGGCAGTTCGCTTCTGGAACGTTTTCTGGATAACGCAGCCGAGATGGGGCGCACTGTCATCTGTGTCGGCAGCGGCAACGAAGGCAACAGCAACGGGCACCTGGCAGGCAGCCTTTTAGACGAGACATACAACGGCAGCCGTACCGGCGGAACTGTTTCCGGAAGCGGCGGCGGAACCGGCTTCGGAAGAATTACAGGAAATATTTTCGGCGGCAGCCCGGGAGCTTTGCCGCCTGACAATGCGCCGGCTGTCCCGAGCCGAATGGGGGATGCCGTGGCAAGACCGGCTTCCGTAGAGCTGGCCGTGGCGGAATACGAACGCAGCCTGAATGTACAGCTATGGAAGAATTACTGCGATATATACCGCATTTATCTGCGTTCCCCGGGCGGACAGGAGGCACAGCTGCCCCGGATGATCAACGGCGGAAAATATACCCTCCGTCTGGAGCAGACCGAAATCCTTGTGTATTTCGGAGAACCGGCGCCTTACGCGGTGCCTGAAGAAATCTATTTTGAACTGCTTCCCCTGGAGCGAAACTACATTAACAGCGGCGTGTGGACCATCCGTCTGGAGCCGGAGCGCGCAGTAACGGGAAGATTCTATTTCTATCTTCCTTCTTCGGCTGTCCGCAGCAGCGGCACCGGGTTTTACCGCTCTACACCGGAAGTAACCCTGACCATTCCTTCCACTGCGGCAAAGGTGCTGAGTGTGGGAGCCTATGACAGCACATATGAAGCTTACGCGGACTTTTCGGGCAGAGGGTATGCGGATGCCAACCGGACCATCGGCGTAGTGGCGGCCGGGCTGGCGAAGCCGGATCTGGCAGCACCGGGTGTGGGAATCCTGGCCCCGGATATTTACGGGAGATATGCTCCTTTTACCGGGTCTTCTTTTGCCACGCCCATTGTGTCGGGAAGCGCGGCGCTCCTGATGGAATGGGGAATCGTGCGCGGGAACGACCCTTTCCTTTACGGGGAAAAGGTAAAGGCATACCTGCGGGCCGGCGCGCGGGCGCTCCGGGGAGAGAACACTTACCCGAACTCCCGGGTGGGATGGGGCGGGCTGTGCGTAGCTACGAGCCTGCCGGAGTAAGGAAGTGTCTACAAATAACTGATACAAGTTTTAAGGCGTTTTTCTAATCGAAAGAGTATCTTGATACTTTGGAAAGGCATTTTGAATTACATTAATTCCAGAAATAATCTTGAAACAGAGCTGATGTAGCTGCTTTCCCATAGCTTGAAACTGTAATGATAAGTCCAAGGCTGGCCAGAATCCCGGCCAGCCCTCCCCATCCAGCAGATGAACCAATCTATGAATTCTATTTACAGGCTCCTCAGCTGCCCCATGATATAATTCACTTTCACAATGGCATTTTCCACCTGTCTTCTGGCATCATTGATCCTGGACTGTACCAGCCAGTCCGCCACAATACCGTCAAAGAAATAATCCGCAAATGTTAAAAAATCTCCCGTCTCTATCCGGAATTCCGGAATATTGTCCACATCCATCAATTCCTTCTGGAAACGTTTCATGGCGCTCCGGGCCTGCTGCACCAGCGCATCCGCATCCTTCATTTTGGAGCGCTTGATCAGGGTCGTCAGCATCCCGCCGCCCAGCATATCCACGATTCCCCAGTTTCCGGCGCTGTTCAGGCAGTCCCTGGCCTGATTCAGATAATTCAGCGCCTCCTGTCCGGCCTGCACAGCCTCCCTGATTTCCCTTCTGTAATCCACATTCGACATATTCCGGCCTCCTTCTTCTCCGCTCCCCTTCGCATCCCTGCAAAAAGGAAATTTCGGTTTCTTCTGTTATTATATGCCCCTCAGAACCGGTTCTCAATATGGAAAAAGTGCACTTTTCCCGACGAAAAAGTGCACCCTGAACTTTATTTGAACAGTGTTTTAAATAATCCTCGCTTAAGCACCTGGGTTCCGGTGCTGATCAGCGCCCGCTCGATCTGGGCTTTGCGGCGTTCCGCGGCACGTTCCTTTTTCTTCTGCTCCGCTTCCTGCTGTCTTTCTATTCTGCGCTGCTGTGCCTCACGCTCTTTTTCCTGTTTCTTCAGAGCGGCTGCTTCTTCCTTTGCTTTCTGTTTTTCGAACTCTGCCTTCTCCTTCTCCAGGTGGGCGCGTTCTTCCTCCAGGCGGGCCTGTTTTTCCTCCATCTCAGCCTGGTCCTGAAGTTTCTCATAGGCGGATATATTATCTACATAGTCGTCATACTTTGCCATTCCATCACCAGCCATGGCTTCCGCCCTCACGGTATCCTCAACCGGCCCCATGAAACTCTGGGGACAGATAACCGCAGTGCGCTGTACAATTTCCGGTACACCATTTTTATCCAGGAAGGAAACCAGAGCCTCACCTACACCCAGTTCCATGATCGCATCCTCTGTCTTAAAGTCCGGATTTTTCCGGAAAGAGGATGCCGCCGCACGGACTTTATTCTGCTCTGCAGGCGTGTAAGCCCGAAGGGCATGCTGCACCCGGTTGCTCAGCTGGGCCAGAACGGCGTCGGGAATATCGGCCGGATTCTGGGTGACAAAATAAATGCCTGCCCCCTTGGAACGGATCAGCTTCACCATCTGTTCGATTTTGCTCACCAACACTTTCGGCGCATGGTCAAAAAGCATATGTGCTTCATCGAAGAAAAATGCCAGCCTGGGCTTCTCCATATCCCCCGCCTCGGGAAGGCGCTCAAACAACTCCGCCATCATCCACAGAAGAAAGCTTGCGTACAGGACAGGATTTGTGACCAGCTTTACGCTGTGTAGTATATTCACAATCCCTTTTCCGTCAGAATCGCAGCGCATCCAGTCAAAGATATCCAGGGCAGGCTCACCGAAAAACAGTTCCCCTCCCTGATTTTCCAGAGGAATCAGGGCGCGCTGGATGCCTCCCACCGACTGTGCCGAAATATTCCCGTAAGCGGCTGCAAATTCCGCCCTGTGGCCTGCCACAAAATTCAGTACTGCCCTCAGATCTTTCAAATCAATCAGCTGCAGCCCTTTGTCATCCGCTATCCGGAACACGATGTTCAGCACACCCTCCTGGGCCGGCGTCAGCGCCAGAATCCTGGAGAGCAGCTCAGGACCCATATCCGAGACGGTAATCCTCAGGGCATGCCCCTTTTCCTGATAGATATCCCAGAAACAAACAGGGTATGCCTTATAACGGAACGTTTCCGCGATGCCGAATCTGTCAATGCGTTCTTCCATGGGTGCGGAAGGCACTCCCGGCATTGCAAGCCCCGACACATCCCCCTTCACATCGCATAGAAACACCGGTACACCCGCGTCGGAAAAAGCCTCCGCCATAACCTTCATGGTAATGGTCTTGCCTGTGCCGCTGGCTCCGGCGATCAGGCCGTGTCGGTTACACATGGCTAACTGCATGGATACTTTCCTGTCTCCTGCCATGCCCATATAAACTTCACCATCTATGTACATAAGTCCTCCTATTCCAGTACCGCCTATGCCCTCTCAGTACCCAAGCTTTGGCATAGAATTTCCGGCCGCTAAATGATGCGTCCGTAAATCCTATGGGGTACTGAGCGGGCACAGGCTGTTTCCAGTACCGCCTATGCCCTCTCAGTACCCAGTCTTTGGCATAGCATAGAATTTTAGAATTTTTACTTTATATTTCCTCGTATTTTCGGGTAATGAAATGTTTTACTCTCTGATTGTTCTCCGGCCTGGTATCCTCCAGGGTGGCATGGATGAATGGCTTGTGCTCTTTCATGTATTTTAATATAGAAGTATAGTCCATCTCGCCCAGGCCGCATCCCATGGAAAGCAGCTTCCCATCCCTGAGGGCGCAGTCTTTCAGGTGCACCACCGCAATGTCAGGCCCAAGCAGTTCCAGGGCTTCGTCTATGACGGACTGTCTCTCCGCGTAATTCGCAGCATCCAGCAGGTTCACCGGATCAAAGATGATCTGCAGGTTGGGGGAATCTATCTCGTCCAGCACTCTCCTTGCGCGTATGGGATTGCATACAATATGACGGTATACCGGCTCTATGGCCACTACCACGCCCATTTTCCTGGCATATTTTACAATGGGGCGCAGATTCTTGATAAAGGTCTGCAATGCCTCTTCCGTATGGCATTCCGGCACAAATGTATATGTTTCATTGGGCGCTCCCGTCTCCGTACCCACTACACCGCAGCCAAGCCAGGATGCAAAGCGAATGTGCGCCATGTAATGGTGCATGGTCTCGGCAAGCTGCTCCCGATTGGGATTCGCCAGGTTCAGGTAACAGCCCAGGACGGCTATGTCCACCTGGTTCCTCGCAAACACGTTTTTTATGTACATGGCAAGTCCAGGGGTCAGGGCCTCGTCCGTGGTGGGAAATTCATCGATCACCTTTGACAGGGCAAGGTGGCCGCAGGCAAACCCGAGCTGATGTACCTGGGCAATCCGCTCCTCAAAGGGCAGTTTCGTGGTATCGTGTAATCTGATTCCTAATTGCATATTCCGGTTCCTCCATTCTTTTCCTGCATTGTAGCCGTTCTTTTCCGGCGGTTTCCTTCTTTTCATTATACGATACCGGGAAGCAGGAAACAAGACTAAATCTCCAATTGACAGATATACTTGTTTCCAAAAAACACTTGCATATCCATATGAAATGTGTTATCTTTAAGAGTAGAACGGGTGTTCGCTTCATTTCAATGCAGGATGATGATACTCGTAACCATATTCATTTCCTGTATTTCGGTTCCACTGGTTAGCCTTTTGCCTGCAAATGTTTCAGGCTGTACGTATCAATCATAAGCTCCACTATGGTATTTTCCAGGTACATACTGGCAAACAGAAAGCGACTGTGATATAATTTGAGTATATTGAGGGAGGAGGGAGGCTTATGCAATTATATACAGATGCCGTAAAAAATTGGATTATCCCCATGGGTTTTACTCCTCAAAATGGTAAAAACGGGATTTACTCCAAAACGTACGATTTCCATAACGGATATGCCATTTTCGTAGATTTTAACAGCGGGAAAATTATTTATGATTCAGAAGAGAATCCGAAACAGAACACTCTAAAAGTCTGGGAGAAGACCACCTGCAACTTTTCACAGACAGAAAATTTCGTTGTCCTGGAATGTGTAGACCGTCTGCTGTCAAAGGGATACGCTCCTGCCTGTATTGAACTGGAAAAGACATATCCTTCAGGCCGCGGACATTCCGGCAGGCTGGATATACTGGTTAAGACGATGGCCGGTGTACCGTTTCTCATGATTGAATGCAAGACATGGGGAGAGGAATACGAAAAAGAAAAAGCCAGGATGTCCAAAAACGGAGGTCAGTTGTTCTCTTATTATTCCAGTGACAGAGACACGGAATATTTATGTCTCTATACATCCCATATGAACAGTAAACGGGAATATGACAATGCTGTCATAGATGTGGAAGACAGGTGGAAAAGTCTGTCCGGGGTAAAGGAAATATATGATCACTGGAATAAAAATTTTAAAGACAACGGCATATTCGACAGCTATGCCGCTCCCTATCACATAAAGCATCGGGCGCTTACCTATGGAGAACTGAAAACGCTGCAGGAGCAGGATGGCGGAAAGATTTTCAATCAAATCATGGAAATCCTGCGCCATAACGCAATTTCTGACAAGCCCAATGCCTTTAATAAACTTCTCAATTTATTTGTCTGCAAAATTGTAGATGAGAACAAGGATCCGGAGGACGAGCTGGCTTTTCAGTGGTTGGAAAGCGATACGGACGAGAGCCTGCAGCTGCGGTTAAACGATCTCTACAAAGAGGGCATGTGGCGTTTTCTTGAAATAGATATTATTGATTATAAACAGGAAGAAGTATTACAGAGACTGGCAGCTCTGGATTCCGATACAAGGCAATGGGTCATGGAAATGTATACCAACACCCGGTTAAAAAAGAGTCCCAACTTCGCCTTTGTAGAGGTACAGGACGAAAGGACATTTGAACTGAATGCAAAGGTGGTACGGGAAATTGTGGAGCTGCTTCAGGTATATCAGTTCAGATATGCGCAGAAGCACGAATTTCTGGGGAATTTTTTTGAGCTGTTATTGAATACCAGCATGAAACAGGAAGCCGGACAATATTTTACCCCGGTTCCCATAACACACTTTATTCTGGCATCCCTGCCACTGCGGGAACTGATACAAAAGCGTGTCGACGCAAGACTGGCTGAACCGCTGCCCACAGTCATCGATTATGCCTGCGGCAGCGGACATTTCCTCACAGAATACATGTCCCAGATGCAGGCGATTATCGACTCGGGCGTAATCGATCTTCAGGGGGCCTCCCCGGATGTGAGAAAACAGTTTCAGGTCTGGCAGGGATTTATAAAGTTTCAATGGGCCAGGAATACTGTCTACGGGATTGATTTGGATAATCGTCTTGTAAAGACAACGAAAGTAAGCGCATTTTTTAACGGTGACGGGGAAGCCACTGTTGTCTGGGCCAACGGTCTGGATCACTTTACCAAAAGCAAAACGTACCGGGGGAAGCTGAATCATGCCAATGGAAAGAATAACGGACAATTTGATATTCTGATTTCCAATCCTCCCTATTCCGTCGATGCCTTCAAAGGAACGGTTGCATACGGTGAAGAGTCCTTTGAACTTTACCCGTATCTGTCGGATAACAGTTCCGAAATAGAGTGCCTTTTTGTGGAGCGGATGAAACAGCTGGTAAAGGTGGGCGGCTGGGCGGCTGTCATACTGCCAAGCTCCATCCTGACGAATGGCGGGATTTATGCCAGAACCAGGGAAATCTTACTGAAATATTTTTATATAAAAGCGATCGTGGAACTGGGCGCCGGCACATTCATGAAGACGGGAACCAATACAATTATCTTATTTTTGGAGCGCCGCAGCGATAATGACTACAAAGCTGCCATACAGGAAATCAATCACTTCTTTGTTACAAATGCCGATGTAGCCGTTATGGGAATGGAACACGCCTTTTCCACATATGCCGCCTGCGTCTATGACGAACTGGCCCTTGATGATTATCTCAGTTTATTTTCCGGTACTCCGACAGAGACGATGAGAGGACACGAGCTCTATTCTGATTACAGGAAAACGTTCGGCGAAAATTATATAGAAGAAGCCATACGCATTGAGAAAGAGAAGCTTCTCTGCTTTTTACTGACCTACCCGCAGGATATCGTCTTAATCAAAACCGGCAGGGGAAAAGGAGAAAAGCAGTTTCTCGGCTATGAGTTCAGCGAACGTCGCGGACACGAGGGGCTTCATTGGCTTCCTGGCGGCACAAAGCTGTATGACGAAACCGACCGTTTAAGTCCCAAAAAAGCCAATGGATATATTTACCGTGCTTTTCTGGGTGAAAAAATGGATATTGACCCCAGCATGGCAGAAAATATATTTTATGGCCGGTTATCTCAGTTTATTGAATTTGGAACAGATAAATTTAATCAATCCATAAATCTGGGGAAACGCCTCAAAAGCTTTTTACAGAGCAAATATCCTCTTGTCCCTTTGGGAAATGTAGTGGAGATATTTAACGGCGGGACTCCCGATACCAGCGTTTCCGAGTACTGGGGCGGAAATATCTGCTGGGCTACTCTGGCTGACACGAAAGAGAAATATCTGTATACCACGGAACGTACCATAACGGAAGCAGGACTGAACAGCTGTAACGCCACTCTTATGCCTGTTAATTCGGTTCTGTTTTCAAGCCGGGCTACCATCGGAGATGTTTCCATTACCAGGGTACCTGTGGCAACGAATCAGGGATATAAAAATTTTGTCTGCAAAGAAGATTTCCTGCATTATGAATATCTTTATTACATATTAAAGTATGAAGCCAAAGCCATCGAATCACTGGCAAACGGAATGACTTATCCTGAAATCAGTAAAGAAAAAATTGCGCAGTTCAAGATCCCGCTTCCTCCGCTGGAAATACAGCACAAAATAATCGATGAACTCCAACGGATTGAAAGTGAGGAACAAATCCTGCAGACAGAAATCGCCAATGTGCGGGAAGAAATAGCGGAAATCATTGCGCATTGCGGACAAAATGAGGACAATCACGTTAAGCTGAAGACAATTACGGCATATTCGAATGAAAAAGTAAACGCCCAGTCTCTGGACAGGGATACCTATATAGGTGTGGATAATCTTCTGCCATATGTGGCTGGAAAAAGAGAATCTGAATTTGTACCTGCATCCGGTACAGTAACGGCTTACCATCCGGGCAATATTTTACTTTCCAACATTCGCCCCTATTTAAAGAAAGCATGGCTGGCAGACAATCACGGCGGCAGTTCGGGCGATGTACTGGTTCTGGTTGTAGATGAGGAGAAAGCAGTACCGGAATATGTCTTTAGCTTTGTGTCATCCGATGCGTTTTTTGACTATGAAATGCAGAATATCGGAAGTAATGTGAAGATGCCCAGAGCGGACAAAAAAAAGGTTTTAGACTATCTGATTCCATTGCCGCCCATTCAGGAACAGCAAAGACTTGCAGGCGAGATTGCCCGTCGGAAGGCGAACATTCTTCGTCTGAATACCCGCCTGGAAGCATTGAAAGACATGAAAGAAACTGTCATGAAAAAGAGTCTGTAAGAAAGTGCTCACTGGTTATCCCTTTCCGTTGGAAATGTTTTTGAGCACAGGTATAAATAGAAAACGACAGTTCCGGTCAAAAACAGTCGGAGCTGTCGGTTCCTTTCAGGCGCTTCCCATTCATACAGCACCATTGCAGCCAAAAATTCCGCCCTGTACTACTCTTTCGTCAGCACCCCCATATATTTTTCCCATTTCCCGGTGACCACTCTCGCCACAAAGCAGACGCCGCGCACCAGCCAGTCCGCAGTCATGGCGACATATACTCCGAAAATTCCCAGGTTCATTCCTCTGGCCAGAATATAAGCCAGGCCTATCCTGCAGATCCACATGGACGCAATAGCCACCACCATGGTAAAACGCACATCCCCTGCAGCCCGCAGCCCATTGGGCAGGGCAAACGCCAGAGGATGCACCAGCATACAGCAAATACAATGATAACACAAAAGCTGTCCCGTCAGCCGGGCAGTTTCCTGGCTGAGATGGTACATACCGAAAATCGGCGTTCTGAAGACAATCAGCCCAATCCCGATGATGGCCACAAAAAGATATGCCGCCCGCAACAGCCGGAACATATACTCCCTGGCCTGCTTATATTCCCCTGCCCCTACGCACTGTCCCACCACCGTGACGATGGCAGTCCCCACCGCACCTGCCGGAATCAACTGGAAATTGCCCACATTGCCGGTAACCGCATTTGCCGTAATAGCCGCCGTCCCGAAGCTGGCGGTAAGGCTGGAAAGCAGGATTTTCCCCACCTGGAAGATGCTGCTTTCCAGGCCGCTGGGAATACCTATGTAGAGGATTTTGTGAAGGATTGGCCTGTCCAAACCGATTTTCCGGCTCACCGGCACTTCTCC
Source organism: Lachnospiraceae bacterium UBA7188 (assembly GCA_002490995.1). Classification (GTDB taxonomy): domain Bacteria; phylum Bacillota; class Clostridia; order Lachnospirales; family Lachnospiraceae; genus Acetatifactor. The sequence goes on along the minus strand of DKVC01000071.1, from coordinate 45,461 downwards.
CCTGTAAAGCAGCAGAAAACAGATCACTGCTGCGGAGAGAAGGCGGGACACTAAAGTGGAAAGAGCCGCCCCTGCCACGCCCATGTCAAGCCCGTAAATCAACAGTGCGTTTCCCGCCACGTTCACCAGATTTGAAAACAGCGAAATCTTCATGGACACCCTGGAATTGCCCACTGCCCGGAATAATGCCGCCCCACTGTTATAGATGCCCAGAAAAGGAAAGGAAACTGCGTTAAAATAAAAATAAATTCTGGCATTGCGCATCACATCTCCGTCGATATTGCCATAGATTGCGGACAGAATCTGCCTGTTTCCCAGGAGCGACACCGCCATAAAGACCAGGGCCATGGCTGATACCGCCAGAAACAGCTGGTTGGAGGCCCTTGCCACCTTCTCCCTGTCCCCCTTGCCAATGTATTGCGCCACCGTCACGGCTCCCCCGGAAGCCACTGCCCCGAAGAGCCCGATGAGAAGGACGCTGATGGTGTCCACCAGAGAAATGCCGGATACTGCCGCCTCCCCGCAGGAAGCCACCATCATGGTATCCGCCATCCCTATGGCCACGGAAAGGAGCTGTTCCAGCACCAGAGGGATGACCAGATTCCTTAATTGCTTATTTGTAAACATAATTCCATACGCACGTCCTCCGTGCGTTCCTTTCTGATTCGGTTCCTGTGCTGCCGCCTTTTGTTCCGCATCGCGGCAGCATTCATTCGTTATGCGTTTACACCCATATGCCAGCGAAAATTTCCGGTCAAAAGTTTATGTCCCGGAAGCCGACAGGGATTCCGCATCCGCCAAAAGCTTATGTTCCGGAAGCCGACAGGGATTCCGCATCCGCCAAAAGTTTATGTTCCGGAAGCCAATAGGGATTCCACATCCGCCAAAAGTTTACGTCCCGGAAGCCAATAGGGATTCCGCATCCGCCATCAGCACCAGCACGCAGTCTGAACTGTCCTCTCTCTGCGACGGTGCAAAGGAAACCTCCCTGCCTCCCATAATTCCTCCGGCATAGGTATACAATCCCGTGACGGGGTCCATCCAATATGCATCCAGCTCCCTGCCCGCAAAAGCTTCCAGAGACAAGGCAAACTGCCTACCGTTCACCGTATAAGCCAGCAGAAAATCTTCTCCTGCAAAGACGCTTATGTAGTCATACTTTTCTCCCTGTCCATGGAGCACCCATTCTCCAGCTGGGTGCCCTTTCTCAAAACCCACCCGCTCACAAAGCTTCTTCAGATGAACCATCTGGGCCCCGCCCGGGTGATGAATGGCATCCGTCCAGAGATACTTCGCCCCGAAGGCTCCTTCTTTGGCGGTATCTCTGTAAAACTGCATGATGGAATTGTGCCCGTACACATGCCCTGCCGCCCCGGCAAATACGCTCCAGTAGGCATACCGTCTCACATCCGCCGCCTTCCAGTAGGGCTGGGATTTATCATGAAGTCCCTGCAAAATCCACTCATAGGAGGGCTCGCCGTCCAGCACTGGCTTCGGGGGCTTTTTCTCTCTGTCCCGCTCCACATATTTCCAGTTGTCCTCGCCGAACCAGCCTTCCTTCTCCCTGTTGTCATCCCATTCCTGCATACTGACCTGGTCATAGCGCCTGTGGCCGGACTGGAACAGGTTGAAGTCAAGCCAGTCTTCCTCATGAAACCAGAGGGAAGAGCTGGTTCTGCCGAAGGGATGGTAAGTGACAAGTCTGTCAGGTCTGTCCTCCTTCATCAGCCTTCCCATGCGCCGGAATACGTCTGCCGCTGCGTCGCCCCGCACATCCCCTCCCACAATCCAGATAATATGGGGACAGTCATGGTAGCGCTCCAGCACAAACCTCATATAGGCATCCACATTTCCGCTGTTCAGACAGCCGCCTTTTACCATGCTGCTGCCCCAAACGGGAAGCAGTCCCAGGAAAAGTCCCAGTTCCCTGGCCATCTCCACCACTGCGTCCACATGCTCCCAGAAGCCTCCCTTTGTGTCCGGCCTGGCCGGGTCCCCGTCTGTCAGGGCGGCGTCTCCAAACCTGTTTCTCTGGTCCGCCGTGTGAACGAAGTCTGCCAGTATCACATTGTAACCCAGTTCCTTCCTGTTTCTCAGGTACAGATAGCTCTCCTCCAACGTCAGCTGATGAAACAGAAGCCATGCCGTATCCCCCAGGAAAAAGAAGGGCTCTTCGCCGCAGCGAAAGTACCTTCCGTCCTCCGTCACCTTCAAGGGTCCATTTTCCCAGGGTGCTTTCTCTTTTCCCTTCATTCCTGCGCTCCTCTCCTTTTTCGATATCTCTTTTTCCGTCCGGAAAGCGTTTTCTGTTTACACTTCCTTATGCACTTTTGATATATAACCTGTACCGCCTTTTCTCCCCACACACTGCCTAAGGAAGTGCCTCCAGATAACCTGCGCAAGCCTGCTGCCGAATTTACAGATTTTATCAGGTTTACTCTGAAGAAATCGCGCAGGTTATTTTCCGGCAGTTGCTAAGAAATTGTCTACAAATAACTGCTGCGAGCTTAAAGCTGTTCCCCTTATATCTCCAGGCTTTTTCTAAAGAAGTTGCAGCAGTTATTTTCCGGCAGTTCCTAACGGAAGCTGATACTGATCTCTTCCCCCCTGTATTCCACTTTCCGTACGCTGCTGCCCCCGGACGTATACAGCGTAACTTTCCAATTTGCAGGATAAGGGTAGCTTCCCTCTGCTGCCCCAAGAATGAGTTCGCCGTCTTCGTCTTTCCAGGATGCCCTGACAGCGGCATATTCCCCTCTCTGGTAGCCGTATCCGTTGCCGCTGTCCGTGTAGCAGGTAAATGCACCATCCTTTCCCGCATACACCTCCAACTCCATTTCCTCCGGACGCTGCTCATGGTACAAATCCGTCGTCCCGGCATTGTCCACGGCCAGGATGCTTCCCGCCTTTATATACAGCGGCATCTTCTCCACCGGAGCCGGAGCCTGGAATTCCAGCCCGCCCTCCAGGTATTCCTTCGTCTCATAATCATACCAGCCGTCTGCTTTCGGGAGATAAACTTTTCTGGACTTCTCCCGCTGGAGAGGCGTATTATCCGGCCCGTACTCCATGGGAAAGGTAACCGGGCATACCAGGAAATCTCCAAACAGATACTCGTCCTCTGTCTCCGCCGCTTTTTCGTCCTCCCTGTAATCGAATATCAGGCTCCGCATGGACATGGCATTCTCCTTCCATACCCTGTAAGCCAGCGCATAAAAATACGGCGCAAGGCGATAACGGAGACGGATATATCTGACAATTGTGTCATAATACAAATCACCCTCCTGTCCGAACTGCCATGGTTCTCTGGGCGTATCCGTGCCGTGAGAGCGCATCACCGGCAGGAAGGTACCGTATTGGAGCCATCTCACATAGAGTTCACAGTAGCCCTTATCCCTGACGCCCTCTTCGAAATCCCCGTGCCAGAACCAGGGATGCGTTCCCTCTTTGGCACCGCTCCATCTCTTCCATGCTTCCTGATTTCCCACGAAAAAGGCCCCGATATCCATATTCCAATAAGGGATTCCGCTGGCTGCCATCTGCAATCCCTCCACAATCTGCCGCCTGAATACATCCCATGTGGCCGCAATATCCCCGGACCATAAGACGGCTCCGTACTTCTGGGAAGAGAGATATCCGGAACGGGTCAGGTTCATCACCCTTACTTCCGGAGCAGCCTTCCTCTGATTGTCATGAATCCCTTTTGCATGGTACACCGCGTACACATTGGCTTTCCTGGCATCCATATACCTGGTCAGCTCCGCTTTGGATATCTGATACCTCTCCTGGGCGCTGCGCCTGTCGGCACCGTTCCAGTCCGGCGTAAACGGCTCCGTGGAATCACACCACCAGGCATCTACACCGCCGGAAAACAGTTCCCGCTCGCACTGCTTCCAGTAAAGCTCCCTGGCTTCCACGTCAAAGGCATCGTAGGTGGAGAGATTGGCATACAGCTTGCCTGCCTCCATCATCTCCCTGTTGTCCTCACCGCCTTTGTTCATATTGGGCCACACGGAAAGCATGAGCCCGATGCCCTGCTCATGGAGCGTGTCCGTCAATTCCTTCAGATTGGGATAGCGTGTTTTATCCAGATGCTTATCCCCCCACTTTCCCTCCTCCCAGGAGAGCCAGTCCTGTACCAGGCAGGACACCGGAATCTGCCTGCGCCTGAATTCTTCCGCTGTATTCTTAAGTTCTTCCTGGGATTTGTATCGCTCCCTGGACTGGATATACCCGTAAGCCCATTTGGGCAGCATGGCCGCCTTGCCCGTAATCCTGCGGATTCCCCGGACCAGCCCGGTCATATCCTCCGCCATGATGACATAGTAGGCAGCCTGTTCCACCGCATCCATGGATATGGTGATCCGATTATCCCGCTCCTCATACACCATCAGGCAGTCCGCGTCCAGCAGCACTCCGTAACCGGCGTCGGACAGAAATACCGGCATGGGAATCTGCATGTTATTCTGGTAGAGATGCTGGGTACAGTTCCTGTAATTGGCGATGCCGTCCTCGTGCTGGCCCAGTCCCAGGATGCGCTCCTTTTCCCCGATGGAGAAAACAAGCTTTGCCTCGTAAGCATCTCCCACCTTTGTCTCCGCGGCATTTTCCACAACCGACCTCTCCCCGTCCACGGTTTTCTTCACTGCTACCCGGGCTTTCCCTTGGATGGCATAACGGGTTATCGCTCTGGGGGTGAAGCTGCAGGACTCCTGTACCAGCACAGGGCTTTCCCCGGCATCTTTCACAAATTCCAGCCTGCCTGTTTTCTCTGTTCCCCCTTCTCCCTGCACCGCCTCCGCAACCACGCTCTCATCCGGCGCAAACTCCTTCTCAATAATGTCCCCCGGCTCTCTGCACACACCGTCCGGCGTACATACCACTCTGATAATCTTCATACTGTCCTCCGTTCCTGCCCGGCCTGCCGCCAACAGCCGATCTGTTACTGCATACATATCACTTCAACTGCCCTGACAGGAAAGCATACTGCTTTTATTCTTCGTACTGTCCTTCCATTCCTGACATCAGCTGAACCCACTTCTACTTTATGCATCATCTCATCTGCCTTGCAGGGAAAACATACTGCTTTTATACTTACGCACATGCCGCCCCAGCTGCCAGGCAATGAATGAACCGGTATAAGCCAAAGGCGTTAGTCAGCATATGTGTTGGCGCAGCCCGAAAATGTTATGTATATGGCATCCTGATATAACCAAAAATCCGGAAACCAATACGGTTATTGACTGACACCAAGCCAAAAATATACCCGTCACATGCTGATACCTGCAATCAGTATGCCGTTCCTCGCAATCCTGCATTTTTCGCCCAGCGCTTTCCCTGTCAGATAATCCCTGCAGCCTGCAGGCAGCTTTACTTCCGTCTCCCTGGCTGTGAAATTAAATAAAAACAGATATTCTTCCCCGTCTCCCTGGCGGGTCACCAGCTCCACGCCTGCTTCCCGCTCCACCAGGCTGCGGTGCACGCCTGCTTCCTTCATAACGCCTTTCAGGAAAGCGCGGTAGGCCTCCGGCTCCAAATCCGTACCCACATAGTACGCCCTGCCCCTTCCGTATGTAAAAGCGGATACGACTTTTGCGCCCTCCTTATAATCCTCCGTGTAGCTTCCCAGGGTCTCAGACACGCCGCCCAGCAGCTCGCTCCACAGCCCGTCGCTGGTTTCCAACAGGTTATCCTCCGTCTCTTCCATATGACAGAGGGCCTCATAGCTCTCCATACAAAGGCGCAGCTTCGTGTGGTTCTCCTCAAATACAGGTTCCACCTCCTCCACCACGCTGCCGAATACTTCCGTCAGACCGGCAGGAAGGGACTGGGTGTAACCCACATTATCCTCATTTTTCACGGATGTCAGGAAAGTGGCCACCACCGTTCCTCCCTGTTCCACATAATGCTTCACCTTCTCCTGCTCCTTCTGCGCCATAATGATAGCTGCGGGCAGGATTACCACCCTGTACCGGCTCCAGTCTCCCTTCAGGGAAACCACATCTGCCGTCACGCCGATATTTTCCAGATAATGATATATTTTATCACAATAATCCACATAATGGAACACAGGATCGTTCACAGGCTTGATGCGCAAAGCCCAGTGGGAATCATAGTCAAAGCATACCGCCGCCTCACCGGGAAATGCCGTCCCCTCCAGAGGCTCCAGTTTCCGGAGCAGTGCCGCTGTCTCCTGCATCTCCCGGAACCGTCTTCTGGGGATTCCGTCCATATCCACGATGGCATAGTTGAGCTGTTCCGCCCCGAAAGGATAGGTGCGGAACTGGAAATGCAGCATCATCTCCCCACCGTGGGCCATGGACTGCACCACCGCCTGCTTCAGCGCCCCGGGATTGGGCTGCAGCCTGCCGCTTCCCCCCAGCCTGTGGCCGCCGCCGGACATAAATTCCAGCACCCAGAAGGGCGCTCCATCCTTCACGCCCCTGGCAAAGGCATAGGGAAAGGAATCCACCTCCGCGTCCCTTAAGGAGGGATAAAAGTCAAAGGCATACCGGTCCAGCCCTTCGGTACTGTCGTAATAGTCAATGCTGTTGGTGGCAAGCCCGGTGGCATTGGTGGTTATAGGAACGTCCAGATACCTGCGGAGCGCTTTTGCCTGCAGATCCTGATATTCCTTCTGGCTGTCGGAGCAGAAACGCTCAAACTTAAAGATAAGGGTGGGATTCTCGTAATAGGCGTCGACGAGATTACGCGCTCCTGTCTCAATGGTATTGACAGGCATCGAAATCTGGCCAAAATCCTGGTACTCCTGGGACCAGAAAATACTGCCGCTCCTTCTGTTGAAATCCTCGATACTCCCGTATTCCTTCCGCAGATATTCCCGGAATTTCTCCTCACAGACCGGACAGCAGCAGCGTCCGGTTCCCTCCTGGGCCGGCTCGTTGTCAATCTGCACCCCTGCCACATAGGGGTTCCCGGCAAAGGCCCTGGCCAGTTCCTCCGCAATCCGCAGGGAATATGCCCTGTAGGTTTCATTATTATAGCAGTAATGCCGCCTGCCGCCAAAGGGACGGCGTATCCGGCGGTTGTCCATATATAAAATATCCGGATGCTTTTCCACCAGCCAGGCGGGCGGGCAGGCTGTGGGCGTGCAGAGGATTGTCTGAATCCCTGCCTCCCCCAGTTCATCCACCACTTCCTTCAGCCACCCGAAGGAAAAATTCCCCTCCGAAGGCTCCATCCGGCACCATGCGAACTCTCCCATGCGCACCGTGTTAATGCCAGACTGTTTTAAAAGCGCCAGATCCGCTCTCAATTCTTTCTCTGTCTTATGCTCCGGGTAGTACGATACACCATATTTCATCCTGTCCTCTTTTCCGGGCGCGAAACTTTCTTTCACTCCGCCTGCCTGCAAGTTTTTTCGCAGCTCTTCCCCGCTTATTCTTTTCCGGTAAAATAAATCTCCGCATCGCCGCCGGCCCTGACCTTCTCTTCCATGGTGAGTACCACGATGGTGTCCGGTTCCCCGGTTTTTCCGGCGGTTTCCGGCAATGTCAGGCGGACGCCTTCGGACGTTTCGGCGACTTCCACTTTCTCTCCGGAGAACAGGGCGGCATTTTGTATACGATTTTCCGTATTTGGAAGCACACAGCCCCGGAACATCTCCACGTCCAGGATGTGCAGATACACTTTATTTTCATGCCATGTGGAGCCATACACATTGTCCACCGGCTCATAAGGGCCCGCCGCCGTAGCATAAATGCTTTCCCCATAGGTACGCAGCCAGTCCCCCACCTGGAACATGCGCTGCCGGATTTCATCGGAGATTTTGCCGTTCCTGTCCGGACCGATATTCACCAGCCAGTTGCCGCCCCGGCACACCACGTTCACCATCATCCGTATCAGCCAGTCAAAATCGGACACCGGATCCTCCGCCATCCAGCCCCAGGAGCTCCCGGAGCAGACGCACATATTCTTTTCCCAGGGTACAGGAATAATTCCGCCCGTAATCTCATGGGAGCCTTCGTCGCAATAGAAATCACCTTCCCAGCCGGAGCGGGGATTGATCAGCAGCTTCGGATTATAGCTCCTGGCCATCTTGTTCAGCTTCACAGGCTCCCAGAACCAAGCGCTGGAGGTATCGCTGCCCTTGTGCGCCAGCCATCCGCCGTCGTACCACAGAATATCAGGCCGGTACCTGCTGCACAGCTCTTCCACCTGGGCATAGCACTGCTTCTTCATCAGCGCCGCATTCTCCGGCAGTCCCTCCGGGTCAAAATATCCTGGGAAACGCCAGTCCATGGGAGAATAGTAAACCCCCGCCTTCAACCCCGCCTCCCTGCAGGCCGCCGCATATTCCCCCACGAAATCCCTGTGTGCTCCCCTGTGCCAGGAAGTAAAATGCTCATAACTCCCCTCGCTGTTCCAGAGGGAAAAGCCGTCGTGGTGCCTTGTCACCATCACGGCATATTTGGCGCCGAAGCCCTTCGCAATCTCTGTCCATTCCCTCATATCAAAATCCTGAGGAATAAATTCGTCTGCCAGGGCTTCGTATTCTTCCTTGGGAATCTTCTCGTTAAACCTGGCCCACTCTCCCCGTCCCAGGATAGAGTACAGCCCCCAGTGCACAAACATGCCGATTTTGGCATCCCGCCACCACTGCTTGTCCTCCGCCGGCAAGGTCAGTTCGTCACATTTTAAACCTCCCAGGCTCTTGAAATTGATGCTGCTTTTCAGCATGGATTTCAATTCCGCGCCTGTCATCTCACGAGGCATTTTCTTCTCCATATCATTCACTCCTTTTTTTAATCGCTGCGCGACGGCTCTAAAGGGCAAGGTCACTGTGCAATGGTTTCTTCCACTCTCTTCAGAATCTCCTCATGGCCTGTCAGCATGGCGACCCGGAGCCTGTCGGCGCCCTCCAGCCCTTTGATCATATAAAAATTCTGTTCAATGCGGTAAAAGGGCTGCTTCAGCATTTCCAGGTAAGTCAGGTCCCCCAGCTTTCCCAGCCTTAAAATCGTATCCCTGTCCATCTGTCCGTCCAGAATCAGGTCATATGCCTGCCATCCGGACTCCGTGCACAGTTCTATGGATTCTCTCCTGTCAGTTACCCTCAAGTCATACCTCCCCCGCCCGGGCAAACCTGAACCAAATATTCCCGTTTTATGCAAGTCCTCGCGGATTCTGTCCGCCTCAGGCAGTTCTTAAAGAGACCCCAATGCTTCTCGTTATTCTTGTTCCTCAGCCGCCCGTCTGTTGCCCTGACAGCCCTTAAAGAAATCCCGCTTCTCATTACCCTTGTTCCTCAGCCGCCCGTCTGTTGCCCTGACAGCCCTTAAAGAAACCTCAATGCTTCTCGTTACCCTTGCTCCTCAGCCACCCGTCTGTTGCCTCTGACAGCCCTTAAAGAACAGTCTGCATCCGCTCATCCAATTTTTCCGGCTCTTCCCGTCAATTCCGCCATGGCCTCCACCAGCGCCCGGACCTCCTCTGCCTTCGTCATATACGAGATGCTGGCGCGCACCGTCCCCGCATCTTCCGTTCCCAGATACCGGTGGAGCAGCGGCGCGCAGTGCAGCCCTGTCCGCACCTGGATGCCGTAAGTCCCTGCCAGGATATATCCGATATCCGACGGGGAAAAGCCGGGAACCGTAAAGCTTATGGCCGTTCCGCCGGGCTGTCTGTCGCCGCACAGCACTACACCGGGATTTTCCCGCAGCCCTTCGTACAGAATACGCATCATATCGCGCTCATGGGCCATAATCCTCTTAAGCCCCGTCTCCAGCACATATTCCACCCCGGCATTCAGTCCGGCGATGCCCGGCGTATTCATGGTGCCCACCTCATAAAAAGGCTCCTGCGCCACCAGAGTCCGGCTGTCCTTTCCCGTGCCGCCGAAAAGCAGCGGACGCAGAGGGATTCCCTCTCTCACATACAGACCGCCTGTGCCCTGGATACCGTAGAGCCCTTTGTGTCCGGTAAAGGCAAGCATATCTATGTTCATGGCTTCCACATCCACAGGCAGCGCCCCTGCGGACTGGGAGACATCCGCCAGTAAGCATGCCCCCTTTTCCCTGGCTAAACTTCCGATCTGTCCCATATCCTGCACGGCTCCGGTCACATTGGAGCTGTGGTTTACGATCACCAGGCTGGTATCTCCGGTAATGGCTCTCTCCATGGCTTCCATATCCACATAACCGCCCCTGTCGCAGCCGACCTCCACCGGGAGAATCCGGCCTGCCTTGATTTCTTCTTTCAGTCCGTCAAATATTGTACGTAATACCGAATTATGCTCAGCCGCTGTGTATACAATCCGTTTCCGGGTACTGCGATAGCCCAGAATTGCCATATTTAGCGCCTGGGTAGAGCCGCTCGTAAAATAAATTCTCTCCGGGTTTCCTATGTGAAAGAGCCGTGCCAGGTTTTCCCGGCACAGCTTTATCCCGTCTTCCCTGTATTCCCCGGCAGATACGCCGCGGTACTGGGACTGCGGCACGCTCTCCAGAGCATATGCCACAGCCTCCAGCACCTTCCGCGGTTTGGGGTATGTTGTCGCCGCATGGTTTAAATATATCATGGATACCCTTCTATCCTTCCACTACTTCAAATCCCATGTACCTTCCTATCTTCTTCACCAGAGACAGCTGGTCTCCGAATACCAGCACCTGATGATGTCCGAAATCCGCCAGGGTATGCATATAATCCCTGCCGTTTTCCAGCTTGATGAAATAATGGGGGCTGCAGTAATACTGCCTGAACTCGGAGCGCACCACCTCTCCTACCTTGACCACCATCTTGTTGCCCATGGGGTTGAAGCGCCCGAAGGTGACATACTGCTCCTCGTTCTGCTCAAAGGCAATCTGCATCTTGCCTCCGAAGCCCTGGCCGGTAAATGCCCACATGCTGTAGTCAAGATCGGGCTTGTCGAAACCGTTCATCTTCAGTGCCGGAACCGCATGGTGAATGGAAAGAATCTCCGGTGACTGCAGGAACGGATTGCCCATAAAGGCCGCTTTGTGGCTGCCGTACATCAGCACCATCATAGCCATCATGGCATTTAGATCTTCCTCACAGGCGGAAGGAATGCCCTCCGATTTCAGCAGGGAATGACATACGCAGGGAGTAAATTTCCTCTCCTGGGCGATCCGGGAAGCGCACAGCTCGATGCAGGCGGTGGAAAATGCGTTGCACCCGTAGAAGTCCATCATGGCTTTAGCCGCCAGGTAATATTTTGCGTCGTTTACCAGCCATTCCGGATTCACCTTCGTATCCTTTGAATTTGCCAGAAGCTTCTCCGCAATCTGCTTTGCCTCCCCTTCGTCCACCCTGTCCATATAAGGGAAGATGTCCTTGAAGGGAAGCTTGAGCACTTCGAAGCCGTACTGCCTCCTCAGATACTCCACATCCCTGATATTGGACTGGATGCCATAGGTGGGCACCTGTCCCGAAGTGAGAATCAGCGCCTTCGTATTGGCGATACATTTCCGGACCCAGAGACTGTGAAGGATATCGTTCAGATCTTCCATGTCAATGGCATTGTATGCTTCCACGCCGATGCTCCTGTTATAAGCGCACAGGTCCGCGCCCTCGTTGCCATTGGAAAATACGATTGTAGTCTTGCGGTATTTCTCCAGCTTGGGAATGCGGTAGCAGAAAATGACAAATGCGTCAACCCGGTCCAGGCCTTCCTCGATTTTGTCCCAGGTCTCCTGGGGTACGGTCAGGTTCTCTATGTAGGGAACCGCTATGGGCTCCATCACGTTTACCTGGGGGATGATTTCCTTCACCTTTTCCTGGATATCTTTCATATAACTGGCAGCCCATGCCTTCTCTGCCTCCGGCTGCAGGTTCTCGAATTTGCCTGCCCGGCAGGGTCCCTCCCAGAAAGCGGAATGCTGCAGAAATCCCACCAGGGGACGGATATTTAACTTTTTCTTCATTGCTGATTCAACCATTTTCATTTCCTCCATATAAACGGAATTAACTGCCGCCTTCCCGCGGCAATGTTATCAGCCAGAGGCTCTGTTGCCAGCCCAAGGCCCTGTTACTGATTCTATTATATCGGGAGCGGCTTCCCCGGTAAATTGAATAAATTGCAAAAAGAAGTATTATTTCAAACTATGGGAGGCTCCCCTCTTCCAGCCCTGCAGCCCGTTCCAGAGCCCGCTCCCAGGCTTCCTCATAGAAACCGGCAAGCCTGTCCATCCCAGCCTTCTGCGCCGAGGCAGCCAAAGATTGCCAGATCTCCTCAAATTCCGCCTCGTCCTCCGCATAGACCATATTCCAGAAACTCCTGTACACCAGCTTCTCGATTTCGTCTGAAATGCCGCTTAATTCCGGGGGCAGGGTATCCGTCATATACACCGCCGTGGAAGCTCTGACGGTATCCCAGTCCTCCCGGATCCTTCCGCTGTCCGCCTGTGTATCCTTCCGGCTGTCTCCGCTGTCCCCCTGCGCTTCCTCCCTCTGCCAGTAGCGGCTGCTAAACGCATAGCCCTGTTCCGTCAGGGATGCAGGAGTCCTTCCCAGTACGCCGAAGGGCCTGATTCCTTCCTGAAGACTTCCCTGCAGTCCCGGAAGTTCAAGGGCTCCCTTCTCCAGAATTTCCGCTCCCTCCTCCGTCACATAAGGAACCTGTCCTTCTCCGTATTCCCATAAAACCCCCTCCGGGCCGTTATAAAGGCATACCTCCGTCTCCTCCCTGTACAGCCAGTCAAGGAGCCTTACCGCATCCTCCGCACGCTCGGAATTCTTATTCACTGCCAGGCATTCCCCGGTTCCCACCACATGGTCCGGCTCCAGGTACAGAACCATGTCCCCGGCAGGAAGGGGCATATAGGCGCTGTCTTCCGCCCCCTGCAGCGAATTGTCCATTCCGGCCATCTCCAGATCCACTGCAAAAAGAACCCGTCCGGAATTCATCTTCCGCTCCACATTTCCGGCGGTCTGATTGGGGGAGTCAGGATCCAGAAGCCCCTGCCTGTTTGCCTCATAATAGAAGTGTACCGCCCTTTTGAAGAAGCTGTCCTCCTCCAGAATGGACCGAATCCCTCCTGTGGCCATATTCACCTCCATCAGCGGGGAGACAATCCGCATATCGATTCCGTACATATAAGCCAGGGAGGCCGCATGCCCGGGCATCTTTCCGTCTCCCTGCCAGAGACAGATTCCGTACATGCTCTCTCCCACATCGCTGGTAGGCTTGGCTTTCTTCAGCTGTTTGATTACATCTATATAGTCTTCCAGAGACGATACGCTTGGGCTTCCCGCTCTCTCCCAGGCACTTTTCAACAGCATGGGCATGGAATGGTATTCCCGCTCTCCCACCTTTCCCACAGACAGAGGCGCCAGAAGCAAATCTTCCCCTCCGCCGGCAGCCACGGACCATTCCAGCGCCGCCTGATAAGCCTCCCCTTCAAACAGCGACGGCAGCTGTTCCCTGTATTCGTTCAGGGGAAGCAGAAGTCCGGCGTCAATGTACAGCTGCGCCTGTTCCCTGTCCGAAAATCCGATAATGTCGGGAACAGTTCCCGATGACAGGCGCAGTTTCAGATCTTCCCCGTTCTGTCCGTCCGTCGAAAAAGACTCCAGAACCAGCCCCGTGTCTTCATAGAGAAGAGCGGCCCCCCATCCTTTCCACACGGAAGCCGGACTGCCAGACTGCTGGATATACGAAGTGATGATAGTTCCCTTTACCACATCCTCTGTGCTCTGGGGGCTTGCTGCGCCATCCTCATTCTCCCCGGCGCACCCGGCAAGCCATATCAGGCACATGGACAGTAAAACAGCCTCTGTTATCTTTTTTCCCATAATTTCCTCCCTGTTCCGGCTCCGCACACATTTATTTTCCACTTCCTATTGCTTTCTCTTGAAATAATGTATAAACTACCATTAGTATACTGCAGACCGCCAGGATTTACAGCAGTATAGATTTTATTGCCCGTCAAAACGGACAGGGGGTACAAAAATGATACGTAAACTGATGCAAAGTTATTATGCCAAAATCTCGCTGGCCTGCATCTGCATTGTCAGCATTGTCACAGGTGTGTTCTCCTGTCTGTGCTACGGGCTGATTTCCCGTCAGAATGTCTCGGAACACTTAAATAATTACAATATACTGGCCAATAACCAGTCTGCGGCTCTCTCCTCCCGGCTGGCATCCTTTTCGGATTTTTTCTACCCTGTATTCAATGACCCGGAAGCTTATGATGCGCTCTGCGAACTCTACCTGTCTCCCAACGGCAGCCTGCCCAATGAGACCACAGACCTCCTGCTGGATACCATGAATGCCCTCTGTGCCTCAGACCCCTACTGCTGCGGCATGCTCCTGCTGACCAGAACGGGACGCCTCTACCAGTACGATACCAAATATGTGTCATTAATACCACTGAATTTCGTCAGGGCAACCTTCCGCTTCACCCCTTATCAGATCCAGATCATCACGGATTCCCAGATTTCCGAATTGTCCAGCGATTTGGAGCTTCCCGCCTCCCATGTATATGGCTTAAGCGGCACACTGTTCCGGTACAAAGGCAACGAACTGGAGAATCTCGGCTACATGATCGCCCTGTATTCCACAGAGGAATTCGGCAACATCCTGGTCTCCTCCGGCCTGGAAGACACCGCGGAATACACCATTACGGACTCCGCCTTCTCCGTCATCTATTCTTCCGAAGGAAACTACGATTCCGGAAATATCGAAAGCCTTCTTTCCCAGCCGGTCCGGGATACAGTCAACAATGCCAGGCTTATTTCCGCTGCCGGAAATGACTACTATATTTCTTCCCTTTATCAAAACAACTATGATTATTATACCACCTACGTCCTTCCTGCGGAAAACATTCCTGCCTCCGCAGCCCAGACGCTCCTGCTTCTGTTCAGCCTGCTTCTGCCCCTGGGCTGCATCCTCCTGTACAGTACAGTATTCCGCTCTTCCGGCAGAAAAGTCAGAAATATCCTGAATTCCATGGAGATTGTGGGCCGCAATAATCTATCTTACCGCATGGCCATACCCAAAGGCAACGACGAATTTGCCAGCATCACCCACAGCTTTAACCACATGTGCGACGAACTGCAGAAAAACGTGGAGAATGTGTATCTCTTTGAAATCTCCCAGCGAAAATCCGAGCTGTATGCCATGCAGACCAGCATTAACCCGCATTTCCTCTACAATGCCCTAGAGCAGATCCGGGTTCAGACCTTAAACGGCGACGGGAACAAAGCCGCTCATATGCTGCTGTTATTATCAAAAATGTACCGTTACCAGACCCGGCGCAATCTCTTTATCTCCATTGCCGAGGAATGCGCTCAGACGGAAAATCTCATCAACCTCTATTCCTGCCGCATCAGCGACTGCGAATACGAAATCCATGCGGACGCCGGCGCCAAGAAATACGGCATTCCCAAAAATATCCTTCAGCCCCTGGTGGAGAACAGCTTTGTACACGGCTTTACCCCCGAGCAGGAAAACGCATTCATCACAATCACTGCCGCCTTTCCGGAAGGCGCTGAAAAAATCCGGTTTACCATTGAAGACAATGGGCGCTCCGTCACGGAAGAGGATCTGGAGCTGCTCCGGGAAAAGCTCCGCCAGCCTGTCATGAACCGGGATGAGGAGAACGGCTTTGCCCTGTCCAATGTAAATAACCGGCTGAAGCTGGTATTCGGGGAGGGCGCCTGCCTGGAGCTTTCCGTAGGGGAAGGCGGCTCCGGATTCCGGGTGACTTTCTCCATTCCTCCCATTCTGCCCGAAGACCTGGCTGCTTCCTACTCCGGCACTGCATCCGGGGCAGAGATGTCTTCCGGCGTACATGCCTGACCACGGCGCATCCCTGGCGGTCCCTTCGCAGCGCACAGAGGCTCGCACGCTTCTCCACGGCATATCCCGGCGGTTCCTTCGCAGCGCACAAGCTTCTCCACGGCATATCCCGGCGATTCCTTCGCAGCGCACAAGGTCTCGCACGCCTCTCCACGGCATATCCCGGCGGTTCCTTCGCAGCGCACGGGGACTCATATGCTTCTCCCGGCGACGGCGGCGGCAGACAAAAGGGGAACCGCCTCCCCTTTACGGAAATACGGTTCCCCCATGAATGCCGTGGCTTAATTGCCTGCGGACGCTTTGAATTCTGCCTGGATTGCCTTGTATTCATCGGAATTTACGATTCCGTCCACAAAGGTCTTCCACTCGGTCTCGCCGATCTGTCCCATCACATACTGGGTGCACATGGTGTTCACGTCATCCGTCAGCATGGTCCACTGATTGTTGTAGGTCTCGGACTGCAGGTTGGTAATCTCATTCTTCAGCCCTGACTCCTCCATGTAATTTACAATAAAGTCCTTCACTTCCTGTACTCTTGCAATACTCTCATCAGATGCTCTCTTTGCACCGTCTCTCATAAACTTATCAGTAACCTGGTCCACGTCCTTCTTCAGGAAAATCTGGTTCCATGCACCGACATACCCTGCGGTACGCTTCTCTCCCATGCCTTCCGCGGAAGTATCCCTGGTGCCGTCTTCCAGCAATGTGTAGTGAACTCCCTCCACACCGTCTTTCATCAGAGTATCATATCCGGGATAAGCTTCTTCCGTCCCGTTGAACACTTCCATAATCTTCTGGATCTTCTCCTCGGAGCAGGCGGAACTGATTGCGATACAGGAATCTATATCCGTAGCGTTGGGAGTGACGGCATAGGCTTCCGGTCCCTGCACAGGCATCAGCTCCCATGCCTCGTACGTATCAGGTGTGCTCTTGTCAAAGATCTTGTTGCTGGTCAGGTCTGCAGACTGGTTGAAATTGTACCAGGCGTTCAGGAAAGTCACGGAGTTTCCTGCCTTGAATTTACTGGTGGTGTCATTGCCCAGCGCAAATTCGGGATCGATTGCCTCCGCGTCATACAGATCCTTCATCCAGTTCAGGAAATCGATATACTTGGGATTAAACTGGATATACTGGAATTCGCCGTTCTCGTCGATGCCCCAGTCGGTCTGTCCCGTGAAAGCAGTGGCATATGCCTTCACCTTCGCGTGCATAAAGTCCTCACCCCAGAATTCGATGCCGTACACCTTCTGGCCCTCGCCCTCGGTAGCGGCTTTGGACAGCCCGATGATCCAGTCCTTCAGCTCATCCATGGTCTTAGGCTCTTCCTCAAAGCCGTACTTTCTCATCAGGTCACGGCGTACCATGATGCCGGATTCCTTGGCAAGCTCGGAATTGCTTCTGGGCAGGATATAGATACCGCCGTTAAAGGTGGCCTGATCCCAGAAGGACTGGGGCCAGTTCTTCATCACGGCATTGGTCTTTGCCAGCGCATTGTCCCCGTCGAAGATATAAGATGTCATATCCACGAAATTTCCCGCCTCAATGGCCTGGGTAAAAATGGGATAATAGAAAGTATTGTTCGTGGACATAATCTGTGTCACATCAGGCTGGCTGTTGGATGCAATCAGCGTATTCAGCTTCTGGGGATAATCATTGTAATTCACCCACTCAATCTCCAGATTTACATCGAACATATCCTCCCAATACTGCTCCATCTCGCTGTCGGAAGACGGACCGTAGCCCCAGTCGATTCCCAGTACGGTGATGGTCATCCTTTCCCCGCTGGAAGCCTGTTCATCGCTGCTCTCCTCGGACGGCGCTTCTTCGCTCCCCTGGGAATCCTGGGAAGATTCTTCGGAAGACTGCTCCGGTGAGGACTCCTGGGAGCCGCTTCCGCCGGTCTGCTGGCTTTCCCCTGAATCTCCGCAGCCGCCCAATGTCCCTGCTGCCATAACCGCAGCCAGCATAAGCGCAAGTACTTTTTTCTTTTTCATTCCTTTTCCTCCTGTTTCTGCATACTTTTTTAATTGTTGCTGTTGTTACCTGTTACTGATTGTTGTTACTGATTATTGTTAGGAATTGTCGGAAAATAACTGATACAACTTCTTTAGGAAAAAGCCGGGAAATACAAGGGAAACGGCTTTAAACCCGTATCAGTTATTTGTAGACACTTCCTTCCTATGTGTTAACCCTTCACCGCGCCTACCATCATTCCTGAGGCAAAATACTTCTGCAGGAACGGGTATACGATCAGTACAGGGAGAACTACCACTACCACTGCGGCCATACGCATGACCTCCTGCGGCACTGTCTTGGCCAGATCCAGCTGCAGGTCCACCACGTCGGACACGGTGGAGGATAAAACGATTTTCTGTACATACACCTGAAGGGGTGCTTTCGTGGTGGATGTCAGATACATAATCGCACTGAAATAAGTATTCCAATAACTCACGAAAGCAAACAGCGTCATGCTGGCCAGCATGGCCTTGGACAGGGGCAGTACGATGATACCGAACATTTTCAGCTGCCCGCAGCCGTCTATCTCAGCCGCCTCTTCCAGCTCTATGGGCAGGGACTGGAAGAATGACCTCATGACCATAACCGTCCATGCGCCGCACACCGAAGGGAGAATACAGGCAAAATAACTGTCCATAAGCCCCAGTGCCTTCATATTCATGAAATTAGGAATCATACCGGCGCCGAACAGCATGGTAATCATCACATATTTATTGAAAAATTTCTTGCCCGGTACCGGCTTGGAGAGCAGGTACGCCAGGCCGGCGCATACCAGCACATTCAGGGGCGTGCCTATCAGAGTGATAAAAAGGGTGGATTTTAAGGCATTTAAAAATCCTGCGCCGCTCAAAATCAGCTGATATGCATCCGTTGACCATTTCTTCGGCCACAGATAGAAGCTTCCCGCCACATAGACCGAGCTGTCCGTAAAGGACACCATTATCACATACAGGAACGGCAGTACCATAGTCGCCGCTATTAGCAGAAGGATAATCCACAGAATAACCTGATAGATATTTTCCTTCATTTTCATTCCCATTTTTTTATTGACCGCTTTTTCCCGTGCCATATTTCCTCACTTTCCCTGGACATGTCACGCTTCAGAAACTGTACCCGCTGGAAATGCCTTCCCCCTGAAAATTACAATTCCTTAACCCGTGACCCCGTTGATCTGTCATTTATACTCGCGTTCAAAAACATATGCCAGTCTACATGTATACATTGTAGCTACATGATTCCTTCATAGCCCTTGCGGTTGGTGATCCAGTTGGTCAGGATTACAAGGCTCGTGTTAATCACCGACTTAAACATGCCGATCGCCGTGGTATAGGAGTACTGGGTGCTTCCTCCCGCGATTCCGTTATTATATATGTAGATTTCAAATACTTCCAACTGTTTTTTCACCATGGCATTGTTCATAAGGAACACCTGTTCGAAGTCTACCGATACGATGGAACCCATCTTCAATATCAGCATGACCACAATGGTGGGCATAATGCTGGGAATGGTAATCTTTATCATACACTGCAGCTTGGTGGCTCCGTCCATCCTGGCCGCCTCGTAGAGAGACTGGTCTACGCCTGCAATCGCCGCCAGATAGACGATGGAGCCCCATCCTATGCCTTTCCAGAGGGACTGAATCACAATGATGGGATAGATTGCTTTGGTATCAAACAGATACGCGTGGGCTTCCCCACCCAGGGCAATAGCAATCTTGTTAATCACACCCTGCTCCGAAGACAGCAGGAAAAAGGTAAGGCTGGCCACGATCGTCCAGGACAGAAAGTGCGGAAGGTACACGGAAGTCTGGATAAACTTCTTAAATTTCGCATTTCTCACTTCATTTAAAATCAGTGCCAGAATAATGGGCGCCGGGAAGGTCAGAAGGTTCAACCCGCTGATCACCAACGTATTGCGAAGCATGGAGTAAAATTTGGCGTCCTTGAAGAGCGTCTGGAAATGCTTCAGCCCCACCCACTCGCTTCCCAAAATCCCCATGTGCGGATTATAATTCTGGAAAGCCATCAAAAGCCCCCTCATGGGGAGATAATTGAAAAATAACATCAACAACAGTCCGGGCAGTCCCAGCAGATAGACCCATCTGTACTGATAGAGTCTTTTGCCGAGACTTTTCTGCCTCACATTTACCACCTTCGCCTTCGCCGCCAACTTGCTACCTCCTTTTCCCTGGAATGTTTTTCTTCCGTTACACTTTTCTTCTCATGTTCTTTGAATGACTTTATTTTATTATAAAAAATTCACAATTCATATTGAAATGATTCCATCTTTTTTAATAAATTCAATATCCGTACCTTTCTTTTTTCAAGATTACGGCTTGACTTACCCTTTTTCTTTTTACTATAATGATAAGGAAGTGTCTTTGTTGTCGGTTACTGCAAACCACAACGGTGTGCAGTATAAAAAAAGATGCCGCACCGGACAGAAAGGAACCCCAGTCTATGTACCAGGTAGTATTTGTAGATGATGAAGCATTTGTATTGGAAGATTTGAAGAAAGCCATTGACTGGTTCGGCTTCAATATGGAGATTGCGCTGGCTTCCACAGACCCTTACGAAGCGCTGGATTATATGCGGGAGCATCCCGTACACCTGATCCTGACAGACATCTCCATGCCGCAGATGATGGGGACGGAACTGATCCGGGAGGCCAAAAAGCTGAATCCTTCCGTGTCCATTCTGGTTCTCTCTGCCTACGATACCTTCGACTATGTGCGCTCGGCCATGCGGGGCGGCGCCGAAAATTATCTGCTCAAGCCTCTGGATCCGGATGAACTGTCGGAATCCATCAGCACAATCGTCCGGCATCTGGAGGACCGGAACAAAATATCCCGGAATTTCGGCCCCTCCATGCTTACCTTCCGCAGCAGCTTCGTGGAAAGCTGGTGCAAGGGCAGCTTCAGTGAGGATGAGTTGATTGCCCGCGCTTCCATGCTGGGTGTCAATCTGCAGCTGGACAATTACACGGTAGTCCTGTTCTCCGTGACAGATGAGTATTCGGATAAAATGCCCCTGCTCTTTGACACGGTTCTCTCGGCGTTTGTGGGAACCTATATCTGTCACTTTTACTTTGAATCTCCCAGCCAGTTCATCTGTATCCTGAGCAGCCCTGAGAGTTTCAATATCTTCCGCTTCCAGAATGAAGCCGACAGGCTCCGCCCCCTTGTGGACTTCCCGTTTTTCGTATCCGCGGGCACCACGGAAGATAATTATGCGGACGTGTGCAGCAGTTACCATGCCGTTAAGAAATTTCTGCTTTTACGTTATTCCTCCCTCCCCTTCCTGAACTGCCGTTACCTGCTGTTCCCTCTCCACAGGCAGCAGGTCATTGAACAGAGCTTTCAGGAAACGGAGGAAGAAACCTACCTGGCAGATATCCGGAAAATTCTGGAATCCCTGGCGCCGGAGCGGCGGGTTTCCCTTCAGCTGGCTGTGATAAACTGGGGAATCAGTCAGGTGGAAGGCTTTCTCTCCGCCGATAAGCTGCCCCCCCTGTTCTCCGGATTCCTGTGTGACGATACGGATACGGACCGCATCCTGGACAGCATCCGCTCCCTCTTCCGCTCCGTCCGGGAAATGCTGGATGCCCGGGAACTGCCACAGGGCGCTGCCCAGCAGTATGTCCGGATGATTATGGAGGAAGTACATAATTTCTCCAATAAGGACGTGTCTCTGAAGACCCTGGCCGCCCGGCTGAATATGCATCCCTCCTATCTGGGTTCCATTTTCCATCAGCAGACCGGGTACTATTTCAATGACTACTTAAATGAAGAGCGCCTCAAGTATGCCGCTAAACTGATGGAGAACGGCAGTATCCGGCTGAAGGACATTGCCGACATGACGGGATTTTCCAGCCAGACCTACTTCAACCGGCAGTTCAAAAAGCGCTTTAACGCCTCTCCCAATGCTTACAGAAGGGAGCTGAAGCTGAAAGGGCGCGACTCCCTGTAGCAGGGGCGCGTCCATAACGCAAAAACCTTTGGCTGCACTATGAATGCTGCCAAAGGTTTTCCTGATTTTCTGATATTGACGTATCATCCGCCATATTTACGCATCTGCTCCCGAAACCTGGCTTCGGGAAGGCTGGCGCGGGAAGCTGCCTCCTGCACAGACAATATATTATCCTTCACAAGCTCAATCAGGGTTTCGATTTGTCCTTCTATCTTTCCCTCTTTCCTGCCTTCCTTTCTTCCTTCCTGCAAGCCTTCCGCTTTTATCCTCTTTGCTTCATAATCCAGAATCCTGCCGCCCATAACAGACTTCACCCCTTCCTTTACATTTCCATACTTGAAAGCAATGTTTTCCAGCAGCTTCTCGAGCCGGGCTGTGATTCTGGCATATTCCCTTTTCAGTATCTCCAGCCGGGCCGGGTCTTTCTCATAAGCTTCAAAATCCTTCTCATAGGAGAATATATGAAACGGGAGCAGAAACAGGAGCTTTTTCCCGAAGATTTCATTTCTTCAAGACTTCCCAATAGCCATTCTTCGGGGAACCATGCCGAACCAGGATCCCCCATTCTTTCAACTTTCTGATATTCTCTTCAATATTTCTTCTCGAAATGCCTATCTCATCTGCCATCTTAGCGGCGGAAAGCTGTGCATCTTCTGACAGATAATTCAAAATTTTTAGCTGGGTATCGTTCATGCGGTTTTCATCAACACAAACTTTCTCCGATGCTTCTCCGATGTT
>DKVC01000071.1:9062-22632 GCA_002490995.1 Lachnospiraceae bacterium UBA7188 | reverse complement strand
TCTCCGATGTTTCTCCGATGCTTCCCCGACGTTTCTCCGATGCTTCTCCGATGCTTCCCCGACGTTTCTCCGATGCATCCCCGATGTTTCTCCGATGCTTCTCCGATATTCCTACCAAATTCTACCATATCTTCCCGGAATTTCATGGAATCATTATCACCGGCTGACAACGAATTAGAACGATAAAGATTCACGCGGAACATGCTGTCAAAAGCCAGAATGGCAGGTGCCGGTAAAGTATATTCCCCGGCAAGATGGATAATTCGTTTGATGCCGGTTCCCCATGCTTCAACCAACCCCATCTGGTTGAATATATTGGCAATTCCTCTGTTACGAAGTCGTGAATGTCCGTTTAATACCTCTTCATAAGTCAGTCCGTTATAAAGCCCGCCTGGAGAAGTCACCTCCAACCTGTCATCATAAATCGCCACCTGCACACAAGAATTATCCATCATGCAACGATGGCAATGTGCGTTGATAATCATTTCGCGGATAGCCTCCACTGGCAGTTCATAGGATTCTTTCCTAATCAATCCCTCAATAACTGCGCCTACCCGAATATTTCGCAAAACAAAATTTGTTGCCTCTTCAATCTGCTCGTAAACCGGCCCTGTAAACTCACGCTTGTCAAGAAATATATTCCGTTCAGTTCCCTTGAACACAGCACATTGGGTTTTAGAGAACGGGAAGTAATCTGATGTCAGCAACACAAAAGCATTAGACGCCACATCACTGCCGTCTATCTCTCTTAACAGCTTCCAATTCACAAGCTGCATCCTGGTCACGCTGCGCTGAGACAATCCCGCCCGCTGACGATAGTTCATAATATCGTCACAAAGCTTCTTCACCGCAGATTCTGTTACAGGATACCCTATACAGGTAAGTTCATCCCATGAGATCCGGGCACCTTCCATTTCCAATTCCCTGATCTTCTCCGGATATGCCGGCCGGGATGTTCCTGCCACCCGAATATAAGTTCCATTTTCCCTGCCTTTAGATTTCAGGTAATACGGGCGATTTGGCTCCGGTGCTACTGTAATAACGATAACCGTTTTTCCGTCCACCGTCTGTGGCTCCACATTTGGCACGATCTGTGGTGTACAGGCATCAGACACAGCATTGGAAATGCTGTCCATCGTCCGAAAAAGAATGTCTTCATCCACACCGACAACCTCCCTGGTACGGTCATCAATGCCGATGACCAGCTGTCCGCCCTGTGTATTGGCAAACGCAATAATGGTCTTCATGTATTTTTCCGAGTCTTTAGGCAGCATGGCCTTAAACTCGACATTCTTTGATTCACCTCTCGCAATCTCCTCAATGGTCATCGCAACGCACTCCTTTCCTGCTTTTTGGGTATAACCGTCTTAACCATAAGAAATAAAGCGGCTATCTCCTACGGCAAATAGGGGATAGCCTGGTAACTCATGAACTTCATTTTCTGTTTCCGACGGCAATCATCGGAAACGGCAAATATCTTTAGATTGTTTCTAATCCTGATTATAAACTACCCACTTGGATTTTACAATGGAAAAGTTTTGAAAATGGGGATACGTTATATTTCTTTCCTATGGCCGGATCTTCTTATATTTCATGCTTCCTTCGGAATTCCATTACATGCTGCCAGTCCTCCCTGCCCAGATGGTGGGTTCCCTGCCGCAGGTGGTATCCGATATGCCCCTCATGGAGAGGCTTTACGGGCAGTTCCAGACCTTTCTCTATTAAAAACGGCATGCCCCCTTCCCATGCTGCCCCCTCCAGAACCAGCCCGCGGCAGGGGTATTGTGTCACGCAGGCTTCAGAGGCAGAGGATTTATGCTGTCCCACAGCGTTTTCGTCAGCGGCGGAGACTCCCTGGCTCCTGACGGCTTCCGCTGCGGAGGATTCCCCCCGGCTCCCGGCGACTTCCGCTGCGGCCGAGGCTCCCTGGCTCTTGGCGGCTTCCGCAACGGCCGAGGCTCCCCGGCTCTTGGCGGCTTCCGCTGCGGCCGAGGCTACCTGGCTCTTGGCGGCTTCCGCAACGGCCGAGGCTCCCCGGCTCTTGGCGGCTTCCGCAACGGCCGAGGCTACCTGGCCCTTGGCGGCTTCTACAGCGTCCCCACGCTGGCTCCCGCAGATTTCAAAAACAGGGGATGCCGCCGCGCAGGAGAGGAATTCCGACATCGGGTCAGCCCAACTGTCCTCGGAGGCGCTTGCCACGTAAAGGTATCTGGGCGCCGTCAGAGCTAACAGAAAATGCTGATCAAAGGGCAATTCCTCTTCCCTGCCCGCATAGGATGCGAAATTGCCGCAGAACCAGTGGGCACAGGCATTTCCTGTCAGATCCGAAATACGCTCTCCACACTTTCCCCGAAACAGCGCCGCCCCTCCTGCCCCGGAATCGTTGGACACCGTCAGGGAGAATCTCTCGTCCATGGCCCCGCACAGCAGCGCCGCCTTTCCCAGGCGGGAATGCCCCATGACAGCCATGCGCCCGGCATCCAGCTCCGGACGGCCACACAGATAATCCGCTGCCCGGGAAGCGCCGTAGGCCCACATGCCCAGCTTCCCCCAGCTGTCGTAAGGGTTCCTGGTGCAGAAAGTCCCCAGCCCATTGGCAAAACTGTCGTTTTTATCAGGGGCTATCTCCTGGTAGCTGATGTGGGCCAGTGCAAATCCGTTGTCGATAATCTCTTCCCCCGGTCCGTCCGCCGGGGTCTGCGTAAATCCCAGATATAGGAACAGGGGCTTTTTCCCCTTTTCTCCTCTTTTGGGTACAAACAATTCAAAGGAAAACGCAAAAGCATTAAACGGTGTACGGAAGCTCAGCAATATTTTCTCCCTGACAGCCTTGCCCCCGTATGCGTTTTCATCCCTGACACCCACTTCTCCCTTCGTAACCACAGGGAACGCAGGGGAGAACCCCGCAAACTCCCGGAACAGAATCTCCCGGATCTGCCCCTTTCGCTTCTCCCAGTCCTCCGCGCTCTTCACCTTAGAGCCGTCTGGAAAAAGAAGCAGCTCCGGCAGCTTTCTCCTCTCTAACTCCTTCTCAATCTCCTGCCATATCATCCCGACACCTCCGTATCTGTCTCTCCCGGGCGGTAAACTCTATGCCCTGGGTTCAAACCGCATTTCAATCCGCAGCGTACCTTCCTCCCCCGCCTTATACAGACAGAGCGTGCGGAGCTCCTTTCCCCGGAAAACATGGCTTTTCACTTCCAGAGACACGCCCTCCGGCAGCCGGAAGGTACAACAGGCTTTTTCACCAATAATCCTTACTTCGCCCTCTTTTTCCTCCACTTTTCCCCAGGTCTGCAGCAGGGCCGACACGCCGCGTCCCTCTTTCAGCCGGTAGCAGTCCGTCACCGTCAGTTCCTCCGGGCCTTCGGAGTCCAGGCTGCGCTCCCATTTCTCATAGAAGCCGTCGAAAGTGGCCGTCAGTTCCATTTTCAGATGCAGCCGCTCCTCATCCCCCACACCCTCCGGCGTATAAAACCCGTCAAAGGGATTCCTGGGATGGGGGCGGGCAGCCGTGCCGGCAGGCAGCAGCATATTATGGAAATCGCACATTTTCAGCGCCCTGCTTCCGGC
The DNA here is from genome assembly GCA_002490995.1 of Lachnospiraceae bacterium UBA7188. Classification (GTDB taxonomy): domain Bacteria; phylum Bacillota; class Clostridia; order Lachnospirales; family Lachnospiraceae; genus Acetatifactor. The sequence goes on along the minus strand of DKVC01000071.1, from coordinate 19,059 downwards.
GTCCCCGTAACTGATCATACCGGGATCCGTGAAAATCTGCTCCCCGTTGTATTCCACGATAAAGCTTCCCTTATCCTCATGGTTATGTCCTACTCCCGGCTTGTTTCCCGGAGCGAAAATCTTAGTCCAAATCCCGTCCTTCTCCCTCAGGGAGGACACATATCCCGTCTCCTCAAGCCTCAGGAAGCTCTTTCCTTTGTTGTCTTCCGCCGGAATCTCCCCGTCCAGGGCAAGGGCAATGAAGTCCGAGTCCAAGGGGATAATCCGCCAGAAAGCTGTCCAGCCAGTGCCCGGTCATCAGCAGCGACAGACAGTACCTTGCCGCCAGTCGGAGAGCTTTTCCGTCCTTCTTTAACAGAGCGTACTGCACCAGCTTCTCACCAGCGCTGTCCGCTGTGTACTGATTCTCGTCTCTTATCCTGCAGAAGCGCACATCGTCCGTAAGACGCACATAATCCCCGATCATGTCCTCCGGCTTCTTATCCAGATAGTTGACGACTCTGTCATAAAATACGTCCCTGCCGCCCTCTGCCAGGTGCTTTTCATATTTTGCCCGCATCTGTTCCAGTTCTTCCTTCGTGGCAATCAGCCCGTAGCGCGGCGTGAAAGACGGCTCATAGCTCTCGTCCTTCAGAAAGCCCTCCCACTTCTCATTGTACTGACTGCACAGCGCCAGATGTTCCTCCAGCAGCCTGTCATTCTGTGCCCCCAGCCAGTTCAGCCAGCCTGTGGCAGGTTCCCGGACAGTGCTGCCCACCGTAATGGCAAGCCTGCGGATCTCCTCCGCGCCGTCCAGGGCAAGCTGCAGTTCTTTCTTGCCTCCTCCCGCGCTTTCCGCCTGCCTGGCACCCAGCTCTGTCTCCGCTTCAAGCCGCAGAAATCCTTTTTCCGGAATGGCGGCCGATAGAACCAGCCTGTCATACCCCTTCACGGCAAGGCCGCCCTCAAAATCTCTCCGAAGCACAATCCCCCGGCCCTCCTCGTCCGGCTCCAGCCACTCAAAGGGCACATAGCACCAGTACTGCACTACCTTCGCTCCCTTTGCGCCGGTTTCCGCAAGCTCCCATTCTTCCAGCCCGCTGGCCGAAGGGTCCCAGAAAGGCTCCACCATAGCCTCGCCCACGTTTATTCGAAATGGTTTTTCCATTCTCTCTATCCTGTCTTTCATTCCTTACCTCCATGCCCTCTTTGACGGGTACTTCTTCTCGCTGCAGACTGAGCGCGTAAGCATGTCCGCAGGGCAGTATCTCCGCTCCATCCTTTTCCTGCTGCCTATATACTCGTGAGCAGATTCTTTTTCCGTTCTTTTGTTCTGCCTCGCAAAAACGGGCGTGTTTCAGTTCAAGTTGACAGACATCCGCTTATGAAGCAGTCTGAATCCTGCATAAACGCTGTATATTTGAAACATACAGCCAGCGGATACTGTCAACTGGATTAGGACCCTTTTGAAACACGCCCCAAAACGCTCACGATAGGCTTCCGTCAAAGCGCTTTCCCTCCTCATCCGTTTTGTCCGGTTACCAGTACCCTTCAAACCCGTCTCCATACCGCAGCAGCGCTTCCATATAAAAATAATCCCCGAAACTGGTGCAATGCTCCCTGCCGTTGGAATGCAGCAGAATACCGCTGCTGTTTTTGTCTGGGTTCATATACTCCGGACCTGACAGTGCCTCTAAAATCCGTTCCCCTGCTTCCCTGTATCTGTTCTCTCCGCAGGCTTTGAAAATCTCGTCAAACCCGCAGGCCGCAATTGCCGCCGCGGAACTGTCACGCCATTTCTCTGCACCCTCAGGCAGACGGAAATCCCAGGGCGGAACCAGATTGTCCCTCCGTCCTCCCGGACAGAGTGTCTGCTCCGCAGCCGCAGTCTCCTCCAGAAATCTGTCCGCCAGCTTCCGGGCCAGCTCCAGATACATGGGCTTCTTTGTATGGCGGTAGCAGTTTCCGTAGCCGAATACGGCCCAGGCAAGCCCTCTGGCCCAGAAGGAGCCTTTGCCGAACCCGCAGTGGTTCACCTCTCCGACGGGTACACCTCCTGCTTCCCTGTACTGATAGCCGTGGCAGACACTGCCGTCGGGACGGATAAAGCATTCCGCCGTCCTGTCGGCATGCCTCATGGCCGTCTCCCTGAAGACCTCTTTCCCTGTCTCCCTCCATGCAAAGAACAGCAATGACAGATTCATCATGCAGTCAATAATGGCAAGCCCGGCGGAATGGTGCTCCTTCACATCCGTCCTTCCCCAGGCCCTGATAAACCCCGCCGCCGGGTCGAATCTGCCCAGCAAAATCTCCGCCGCCTTAACCGCCATCTCCCGGTAGGGTTCCTTCCCCGTCTCGCGGTAAAGCCCCACCGCATACAGCACATAGAGGAAGCCCACGTCATGCATGGTATCCTCCGGCGTATCCGTCAGCTTCCGCCTGTAGGCCTCGGCAAAGCTCTCCGCCCATTTCAGATACCGCTCCTCCCCCGTCCTGCGCCAGGCAAGCAGTCCTTCTCCCGTAAAAAAGGAGACCATCCATGTGCCGATATGGGAAAAGGGCAGATAGGCCGGATTCCGGAAATAGTACCCATCCCCGCAGGCGGCATATTCTGACGGCGGATTCGGCATCTTACTCATGGTGTTTTCCAGATAGGGCAGGCACCTGTCAAATGCTGCCCTGCATTGTGATTGTTCCATCTTCCTTCTTCTTTCTTAGTACTTGTACTGCAAATTTATACCGTATCAGCTATTTTCCGACAATTCCTAACGCAATTAATTGCCGTCTGCACAGTATAGCGAGTGAACGCATCGGCATGCCCGGCAGCAGCATGACTACTCAAAGGCAATCTTCAGACAACAGGCTCCCTCAGGCTCAAACCCTTCCGGCAGCGCAGCCGTCAGGATACCCATATCCGATGAAAATGCCAGTTTGCCGTATCCCAGCAGTTCAACCGCCTTTACCGAGGAAGCATCCCGCAGGCAGTGCAGTGCAGCCGTGTGGGGCCGTCCCATCAGGAACGCATAAACCGTATTTCCCTTTGCGGTGTAGCGTACATCATAGGGCGTCCAGGCCGTCTCCTTCTCCGCCTCCGTATATGTGACGCCCTCTCCGCTGACCAGATACGGCCTGGTTCCCCGGATTCCCTCGCCGTTTACTTCCATCCACCTTCCGATGCCGTCCAGGATATAGCTGCACTCATCGTCCAGTGTGCCGTCCGGCCTCTGGGGAATGTTCAGCAGCAGGTTCCCGTTCTTCGACACTACATCAGCCAGCAGATCCGTCACCTGTCTGGCGGATTTGTACTCTGCCCTCACGTCATAGAACCAGTTTCCCAGACAGGTATCCGTCTGCCAGGGTCTCTCCCTGATCTCCCTGTCCGTGCTTCGCTCGAAATCCAGCGCGCCGATACGGTGATATTCCTCCCGTTTGTCCTTATGCAGATAGACCGCTCTGTTCTCCCCGTATCTGGCCTCACTGGAATTGTACAGATGCGCAGCCATGGACAGACCGGGAAGCCAGGTGGAATCCGTCACATCCGCATTGTTGCGGTAAAAAGGCAGTGCGCCGTCCGAGTACAGCAGCTCAGGCTCATACTGATCCACCGCCTCCTTCACATTCTCATACCACACGGGATACCATCTCCTGTCCCAGGTATAGTGATGCCGCACATATCCCGGCGCCACGGTAAAGGCATTGTCATGATAAAAACCAAGCCATTCCGGATCATTCCCGTCATAGGGAACCCCCTTCATGGGACCTTTCGTATCGCAGAGCTTGTTGGTATTGAACCACTCAAAGCTTGCGCCGTGATGCTCGCTTAAGCCGAACACCAGCCCTTCCTTCAGCGCCGCCTCCCTCCAGAGCCCCACAATGTCCTTCCCCGGTCCATAGTTGACGCTGTTATAGGGGTTTCTGGCGGAATCATAGTTGAAAAAATGGTCGTGATGCATAGCCTGTGCCACAAAATACCCTGCGCCGGCCTTTTTGTAACGCTTCATCAGCTCCCCGGGGTTAAAATGCTCCGCTTTCCAGAGCCGGACAATATCCTTGTATCCCACTCTGGAAGGATGACCGTAAGTCCGCAGATGATACAGATACTGCGGCGAGCCCTCCACATACATGTTCCGGGCATACCAGTCGCCGTACATGGGCACGGACTGAGGGCCCCAGTGGGACCAGATGCCGAATTTCGCGTCCCGGAACCACTCAGGACAGGTAAAACCGTACAATGAATCAAAGCTCGCCTCAAAGCTTCCCTTTGCTATTTCATATTGATACTCCATGATATTCTCCTAACTAAACTGCACACCAATTAAATTTGCAGTACAACTCGACTAAGTCACTGCCTTAAGCAATGACTTTTAGACCGCCAGCCAGGTACTTTCCCGGGGACACCACTGTAAATCCAGGCGGTCTGCAGTATATACTCGCGTTCAAAAACATTTTCCAACGGAAATGTATAACGAGCGAGCGCATCTGTATTGTAGTACAAAAAATCGGCAAATGAATGCGCTCGCGAGTATATACCCACCAACTAAAACTTTTGCGAAACAAAATCTATAGCGAAAGACCGCCAGCCATTTTCCAGACTAAAGCAGCTTAGTAAATTCTGGCGGTCTTGAGTATTATCGCTGAGCGACAGCTCTTAAGCTCGAGTCTCTTCGATGCATACCGGGGAGAGGAAATTTCATTCGTAAGTACCCTCATGAAATTTGCTCTCGTGCGCCTTCGTAACTTGATTCACATTTCATACAGCCAGTCCAGCTTCTCAGGCGTCTCCCCGGACAGTCCGGCATTCCGCGCCTGAAGATCCGCGTCCGCAGGCACCACTCCCACGATGGTGAAGCCGCCTGTCCCCATATATATTTCATGGGTTCCTTTCTCATAGAAATAAGCGTGAATATTGCAGTTGGGACAGTTTTCCGCCTGAAGGGCATTGGCGTATACCACGCTTAAGCCTCCCCTGTCGTCCGCGTGTGTGTTGGTCTCCAGATCCGGAAGTTTAAGCCACTCAACACCGCCCGCATTCATGTAGGCAATCAGCACCTTCACGTCCCCGGGAACCTTCAGCACAATCCTTGCCCCTTCCGCCATGGCGCTGCCCAATCCGAACCGGATTCCTGTCAGGCCCTTCAGCTCCGGCGCCAGCATGGTAATGGGAGCCACCATATCCGTGAAGATGCTCTCCCCCTTTTTCACCGTGTATGTCTCGCAGCCTGAGCCCTCCAGTTCAAATGGCGCTCCCATGAGAGGTTCCGCTGTCTGTTCTTCCTCTCCTTCTTCTCCTCCCGGAAAAATTCCCTGCTCCATCTCCTTAAGATGCTTCTTAAAACAGTCAAATTCTTTCTCATATTCCGGCAGGCACTGGCTCCAATGCCCGAAAGCCGATCCGTCCGTAAAGGGAATCTTTCTCTGTCTGGTCTGCATGCTGCAGGCATACAGGTATGTGCTTTCCGTCAGCCCGGCCAGTCTGCGGTAATGCTCCATGCTCTCCTCCCAGGGAGCCACAGCCGCCCGCAGCAGCCCCAGATCTCCCCGCAGATTCTCATCCATGGTATATTTATAACGCAGGATACAGAAAGCCGCCTCCAGCTTTTTCGCGTAGCTCAAGGTAAGCTCCACCATGGCCTGCGCGTCCGTAAACCAATATTCCAGCTCCTGTCTGTTTTTCCCGGCTTTCCCCTGCACGGAGCAAAGGAGCTCTTCCGCCCTTTTCGCATAATTCACTGTCTCTGCGCACATATCCGCGGTGGTCTCGCCGTAGAAAGGTTCTCCCGCCAGTTCTCTGCGGATTTCATCATCGGGCTGCTCCCCGGGAGTGGAGACGGAATGCCACAGCTCATAGTTTGGCTTGTAGCGTTTTACATTTGTAAACTGGCTCATGGTCATCCCCAGGCTCATGGTCTGCCGGTTTCCTTCCGTGATGCCCACCCGGCGCAGGATTCTGGGGGCACACTGTCCCATTGCATTGACGGCACGGTAGATCCGGTCCGCAGTTTCCATATCCGTGGAAAAATGCTCCGCAAATACCTCCCTCCAGTAGAGCCGCTCCGTCTCCGGGTCCCTGTCCGGGTTCCATGCATACCGGAACCAGGCACGGTACCACAGCCAGTCTCTCTCCGCCTGCAGCAGACGCTCCTTCCCCTTATCCGGCGAATAAGGCCAGTCCCAGAAAAACAGGGGATATAAATGCAGCCCGTTGCAGCCCAGCCTGCTCCTGCCGGCCTGCATGCATTTCTGAATAAATTCCGTAGCTCCGTAGCGGAATGGCTCCAGATCAGCCACCACATGTACGTTCATGATGTGGGTCTGTCCGTGGGAGGCAAGCCGGACATGGGTATCCTGCCATTTTCCCGTGGGCAGATAAGTGGTCAGTCCCTCTCCGTTATACTTCCACATGGTATAGAGATTCTCATAGAGGGGCACAGCCTGCTCCATAACGGCATTGGGGTCACAGTCATGTCCCCGCAGAATCAGAGGCGGCAGCTCTTCAAGGCCCGCCAGAGCCACTCCTTCCTTCACAGCCGGGATAATGGTCTTAATAAACCAGTCCGTCTTGTTCTGCAGACCTCTGAGAGCCTCGCCCAGGCATACCATAAGGCCGATATGGGGAAAAGATGCAATAAATTTCACAATGGATTGATAGGTATAATCTCTGTTCAGCTCCGTGATATTGCTCTGCAGCAGATCCACATGATATTTCTCCGCCAGGGGCAGGGGAATATGGATGCTGTAGAACTTTAATACCAGCCAGATGCCGCGCCTGTCGCAGGCTTCGGTAAGCCAGCTGAACATCTCCCTGTTTTTCTCATATTCTTCCTCCGTCACCTCCAGGGCCTCCGGATAATCCTCCAGCTTCACCAGGGAAGAGAAGGGCTGTCCTGTCCAAAGATACAGTACATTGCAGCGCTCCTCCAGCAGCTGATCCAGGAACTTCTCCCACATTTCCTTCTCGTAAAACCAGGGAAACCTGGCCGGGGTAATGGGGTATTCGTAGGTCAGTCTGGGCGGTTCCACCTTCGTCAGCTGCAGCCCCACGGCAGGCCCCCTTAGACGGAATACCGGGGCGTCGCCATATGCCAGGTCATGATCCGCCACCCAGTCCGATTCTTCCCTGCGGATTCGCTCCGCAAGCTCCAGCGCTCCATAGAGGGCTCCCGTCTCCGTGCCGCCCACCGCCACAAACAGGTTCATCCCTGACAGAAACGCCAGGTAAAAGCCCTCCCCTTCCGGCTCCTTTGTGTGGTACAGCAGAAGCTTTTCCTCCTCCAGCTTCCGGATGAGACCGCCTTCCCGCCTGGTTCCCACATAGATGCTGCTGATTCCGTCCCGTATTCCCGCGCTGTCATATGCCTCTTCCCTCATATACTCTGCCTGAAAGCCCCGGCATTCCAGGGCTTCCGCCACCTTTTCAAGCCCTGTGGCAATGCGTCCGCTTCCTGTGGCTTCCCTGATGATTCTGACCTTACCTGATTTTCTCATCTTTATTCCTCATACTCTTTCCGTTGATCCTATCCCTTTTCCGGCTTCTCCAAAGCGGACAAATCCGGGCCTTCCTCATGCCGTCTTATGCATATTCTGCCTCCGGATTCATCTTCCGGACAAACCGGATTTTCCTTCTTTCCTCTGCCGGATGACGCCGGCAAATTTCCCAGCTCTGCAGGCTATACCCACGAGTACATGCATTTACCGCCTGCTTGCCTCCATCTTATGAAAGCGCTTATGAACATATCGCCATTTCTCTGCCGCGCAGCAGAGCGTCCAGATTAGCGTCAACTCCTATCCGCCCTGCCGTCTCCAGGCTGACCGCAATCAGTTTTCCGCGGCCTGCCGGGATTTCCAGTACGAAAGGCAGTTTCTCCTTGGCGCCCCGGCTGTCGGTGAAGCCCTTTTTCGCATAAGTGTATGCCTGGCAGCTTCCCGGCAGCGTGGTATCCACATATTGCCCCGCCAGCACATCGATATAGCCCTTGTCTGCATTATAAAGCATTTTCAGGGAATAGTTCCTGTAAGTATCCTCAGATGCCGCGAAGAATACCTCCGGGCACTTTTTCAGGCGGATATCCTCTCCCCGGAAGGTGAATTCCACTTCCTTATCTTCTCCCCAGCAGAGCACCGCAGTCCTGCCCTCTTTCGTGATGTTCTCCGCGGCTTTCTCCAAATCTTCCCGGTTCTCAGCCGTGAGCAGCGGCAGAATCACCCGGCCGCATTCCGTTTCAGCCACGGTTCTCCCTTCCTTCAGGGCATCCGGGTCAATTTTCCACCGTGCCGGACATACCGTAAATTTCAGCTTCTCCCCGTAGAGCCTGCCTCCGCCGATAGCAGCCCTCTCCGAGACGATGCAGCTGTCTGTTTCCGGTTTCCTGTCCGCAGACACATTCCCCTGCATTCCTGCTGTTTGCAGCGATTTCCCTGCAGCCGGCTTCCCTGCGGCTTCTGCAGTTTCCGGCAATGCTCCCGTCACGTCCCGGACGCAGCCTTCTACCGTTATCTCCTGCACCTGCTCCAGGTCAGGCATGGTCACGTTCAGAGTACCTAAAAATGCTGAGGAAGCTGCCTTCACAGGGCCCTCCAGCATGAAATTTTCCTCCCCAAAAACAGCCTGTACCTGCAATACTCTGTCCTGACTGCTGTCGTTTAACAGCCATACCTCCACAGGAACCGTCTCCCCGCCGTAGACATAAGCCCTGGGACAGTAAAAGTTCATCCGCACCGGAACCAGACTGTCCCGATAAGCAAAATACGCCCTTTTCGGCACCCGCTCGCAGTCCACCAGAGTCTTCATCCATCCTGCCGGCCAGGCGTCTATCAGCAGATGAATGGCCGTATGGCTGATGATGTCCGCCCGCCTGCGGTAGGCATCCGTCATCAAAGCAGTGGCCTTCGCCTGGAAAATCTGGCTTTCCCTGATCCAGTCCTCCATGGTATTCTGTTCCTGGTACCAGTCCCCCTGGAGGGAATGGGTCTGGGCGCGCACGATTTTATCCGGATACCAGTGCCCTTCCTCATCCGTCTCCAGCCATTCTGCAGGATATCTGGTCTTCATCACATGGAGATTATCCAGCCCCTCCGCGCCGTATTCTCCGCAGCCTGCCATCCAGCCTTCCTTGATCGGCGGCAGATACCCAGCCAGCAGCTTGCCGATGGGAATGGCATGATTGGAATACCACATGGTATAGCAATGGAAATCCGGCATTCCTTCCACGGTTGGCGGCTCGTAATCGCCCTCCACATTTTTCACCACACGGCCGGGATTTTCCGTATAGATAGCCTGCCTTGCCGCCACGAAAAAGGCTTCCAGCTCATCCCGCATCAGGTGCCTGTGCCCCTTTGTCACGCTTCTCACGGATCCCTTGGATTTGGGATCCTGCGTCCGCCGTATGCTCATGGGCTCATTGATCAGGCTCACCATCACGGATGAGGGATGATTGCGGATCAGATGCTCCATTTCCACGCACTGCCTCACCCCTTCCGCAAACTGGGGGCGGCGCAGAAAGCTGAACAGGGGCAGATCGCACTGGTGCATCATGCCGAGCATGTCAAAATAATCATAGATTTCCCGCTGTACCGGCCTCTGGGTTACCCGGTAATAATTCATATTGCAGAGCTTTGCAATCAGAATATCATCTACCAGCGCATCCCAGTCCCCATGCATCACGCATTGCTGCAAATGTCCCATCTCATTGGCACCGCGGAGAGTAATGGGACGATTGTTCAGGTAAAACTTTCCTTTGGGCTGGCTGTTTTCGTCGCTGACAAATTTTCGGATTCCCATGGTCTCTGTCAGGCGGCTGATGGGTTTGGCCGCTGCTTCCCGATTCCTGTTTTCCACACCTGCTGACGTTTCACCTGCTTTACCTGCCTCTCCTGCCAGCGTCTCACTCCCTTTGACTTCCGCTCCTGCCAGAGTCTCACTCCCTTTGACTTCCGCTCCTGCCAGAGTCTCACTCCCTTTGGCTTCCGCTCCTGCCAGAGTCCCACTCCCTTTGACTTCCGCTCCTGCCAGAGTCTCACT
>DKVC01000071.1:8559-8796 GCA_002490995.1 Lachnospiraceae bacterium UBA7188 | reverse complement strand
TTCCGCTCCTGCCAGAGTCTCACTTGTTTTGACTTCCGCTCCTGCCGGAGTCTCACTTGCTTTGACTTCAGCTTCTGCCGGAACAAGCTCCAGCAGCGCGCCGTACAGCCAGGGTGTCTCAGGCTCCCAGAGACGGTACCCTTCCATCTTTACTACAAATCTGTATTCATTTTGTCCCACACCGATGTAGGGAACCGGATGAATATATTCCGCAACAGGCTCCCCCCGGAAATTCTT
>DKVC01000071.1:1412-8297 GCA_002490995.1 Lachnospiraceae bacterium UBA7188 | reverse complement strand
CTCCCCCCGGAAATTCTTTGGCAGAATCCGCAGGCGCAGCTCATAATCCCTCTGCAGTTCATCCGTATAATTTCTGACTCCCACTCTAATCTGCGCCATATCGGCGTCAATGTCCGGGCAGACAAACACATCCTCCAGATACAGAGCAGGTCTGTACTCCAGCGTCACCTTCCCCGTAATGCCGGCTCCCGCAGGACAGTGATGCCAGCCTGTCACCGGGTCGTCCCAGCCCGGTCCCGTAGCCGCGTATAGTTTGTCGCCGTCCAGCAAGTCCCCGACGCCCATCATGGGAATATCATTCTCACATTCCACGATCAGTTCATTGTCTTCTCCCGGTTGGATATAATCCGTTATGTCAAAAGAAAAGGGTGCAAACAAACCCTCATGTTTTCCCACGAAACAGCCGTTCACGTATACTTTCGCAATATAGTCCACGCTCTGGAACTGCAGTACCGCACTCTCCCATTCCCCTGTCTCCCTGCAGGAAAAGGATGTCCTGTAATACCCTTTCCACTTGCCCTCCTCACCGGCAGGCCCTCTGTAGTCAGGCAGCGTCACTTCCTCCCAAGGGGCATCCTCCCTGTTCCGCTGCGTGAAAATCTCTCCCTTTTCCAGATAACGGAATTCAAAAGAGTTTAGCTCCACAGCCTCTGTCCCCGTCTCCTGCATCGGAAGATAATCCGCCATAAAAGCACGATACCGCTCCCGCAATGCCGCAAGCTCCCTTTTGAATCTCTCCTGCCGTTCCTGAAAGGGGAGTTCCTGCCGGAAGCATACCTCATCATATGGAAACGGCATGCTGCATTTTTCAAAGCTTCGGTCATTCTTTGCCGCCGGAGGGATTTCACGCTGCGCTTCCTGCGTTTGAATCCGATTGTCCGCTATCTCCTGAAAAATATCCCCGGTAAACTTTTCTTTCATGGAATTCTTTTCTTTTATGGATTTCTTTTCTTTTATGGATTTCCCCTCTTCCATTTGCCTCATAGCCTCTTGCCTTTCCGCTGGCGGGATTTATACTCGTCAACATGTTCTGAATGGCAGCACTATAAAAAAATACCCACGGCAGCCGTACAGCAAATCCTCTGCCACACAGTCCTCCACGGGATACCGGTTTCCCGCCTGCAATTCATGGCATTATTTTACCATGGGCAGGCAGGGCGATAAAATTAAAATAATCTCAGAAAGTTTACTTAATTAGGTTATCAACACAGCAGACATCCGGTAACGCACTGGATGAAGGATAACATTATCATCCGCACAGATCTGGCAGGAAATATCAAAGCTGATAAAAAGCGCAATTTGCACCCATCTGGTTCATTTTTATTGCATTTTTTATATTTTTGAATATAATAGATAGTGAAGGAGGTGTATATAATGGCACAGGCAACCTTTAGTATCCGCATGGATGAAACGCTGAAGCGTCAATTTGATACTCTTTGTGCTGACTTTGGAATGAATGCAACAACCGCATTTAATATCTTTGCACGGGCTGTTGTTCGGGAAAGGAAAATCCCATTTGAGATTCAGGCTTCTGAGGATGTAACCAGAGCCGCTGGCATGCAGGCTTTCCTTGCTCTGCGGTCTGAGGCAAAAAAGAATGGTGTTCAGGATTTGACTTTGGATGAAATCAACGAAGAAATCCGACAGACACGGTATGGAGGTAAATAAATGGCCTGCTATGCAGTAATTGACACAAATGTCCTTGTTTCTGCATTGCTTTCCAGTCATGATGACGCTGCCACCGTTCTGGTGGTTGGAAAATTATTCTCCGGTGATGTAATACCACTCTTCAGTGACGAAATTCTGAAAGAGTACAATGAAGTGCTGCGACGCGTAAGATTTCATTTTTCAGAAGAAACAGTCCGCATACTTATCCAAACCATTGAAAAATTTGGAGAGCGCGTCGTACCTTCATCATCTGGCGAATTACTTCCTGACATGAAAGACCTGCCTTTTTATGAGGTTGTTGTCGAAAAGCAAAAAGACGATGCATATCTGGTTACCGGCAATCGGAAACACTTTCCTGTGAAACCGTTCATAGTTACAGCAAAAGAATTTCTGGACATTTTAAACGCAGCAAAATAAGCTTTACAACACCAAAAGCATCTGTCCATACATGACAGGTGCTTTTCTTATGTCTGTTTTTGAAGGATCCAAATCAGACACGCAGGCTTTTATCCTATCCCCCAATCTCTGTATACACCATCCCCTGCCTGCCGCGCTCAGATTTCATCAGTGAAACCCGCGTTACTCTCATTTTCCCTTTCGGAGCTTCTGAAACGGGAATCACCCTTCCGCCCTTGTAAGACACTTTCCGTATCAGGGTAATATGCGGAGAGAATTTCTTTTTATCAAAGGGTATTCCCTGTGCGGCCAGCTCCCTCCGCAGCCGCTTCACATATCCGGTAAGTTCCGGATTCTCCGCAATGCCTGCCCAGAACAATTCCCCGAAAGCCCCCACACCGTCAAGACTGATATCAAAGGGCCGGAAGTCCGCCTGTTCCACAGCGTCGAGCACTTTGTCAGTGCTTCCGTACTCTCCGATAAATGCCAGCGTAATATGGAGATTCTCTCGCCGGGTATAATTTCCGGTCACACCCTGTGCCCTCATCTCCTCCTGAAAATTCTCCAACGAATCAAGAATTTTTTCTTCAAACTGTATTGCAATAAACAGCCGCATTTTTCCCTCACCTTCCAGACTCAGCACACATCCTGTCAAATCATACTCAAAATATCATCTATTTCTCAACGCTGAACAGATAAGCCGTACTCCCTTTCCGGAATCCCTCCAGGCAGACCTCCGCTGTCCAGTATTTCGCCGGATAGGGAATCATCACATTCTGGGCCAGTATCGTATTCCTGGTCACATCGTACATGGCATCGCAATCAAAGCCGTCCCGGTCGTGCATGGCATCCATATCTCCGGCAAATTCCGCATAAGCGAACTGGGACAAATAGGGCATACCGGATTTTCCGTCATTGTCCGGAACGAAATCCACATGGGCATATCCCTGGGGAACCGGCGCATCCGCTGCCAAGAACCGTCCCCACAACACATGGCAGTGCTCCACATCCACACCCCTGCCGTAATGGTGCATCAATATGACATCACAGGGGAACTCGCTGCGGTACCCCTCATCCTCAATAGTGTCCAGGGTATTCTGCAGCTCCTGCAGTTCCGGAGCATCCAGGGAAAAGTCCTTCTCCACCCCCACAAAACGCATGGCAGGAAGCTTCCTGTACTCGAAGCGTACCATCCGGAAACCATTCTGCTGCCGTTTTACCACATCAGGCATGAACAGAGCCCACTGCACACCGGCATCACAATCTTTCAGGAGATTGATATATCCGAAAATTTCCACAGTATCCGTTCCCTCGTGGCCCGTAATTCCGCCTGCGAAAGATTCTCTGATTTCGCGGTTCTCTATGGTTGAAAAATCGGTAAATACTTTCCCAACTGCTTCCTTCAGCTCATCAGCCCGGGTGGCTCCCGTCAACTCTTCCTCAAACCTGTCCAGTGTGTCGAATACAGCCATATTCACCAGCCCTGAGGGCACCAGTTCAGTCAGTTCAGTCAGCTCCGTCCGCAGCTGCCTGCACTGCTCTTCAAACCTGCCTAAAATTCTCTCCATAAGAAGCCTGCGGTTGGCTGCCATTTCTTCCCTGCTCCAACGTTCTCCTTCCAGAAGCCATGCCGTCACTGCGTCGAAGGCATCCGGATTCTTTCCTCTCGCCTGCCCTGCCCAGTCAACCATATGCTGATACCGCTCCTCAGGGCTTAAATCCGCACCGCCGCCCTCTGCCTCATACCAATAGAATCTGTCCTGTAAATTTTCCATACCGCCTCTCCTCATCATGTGTTTACTCCGACAGTCCCTTGCCGGAAATATGCAGTCCACATACCTCAGCTGCTTTCCTCAAAGTCCCTGCTGATAAACAGGACAACATCTGCTGCACTCAGAAAAACCGCTGTGCCATTATCATATCACAGTTTTCCCGGCATTACTATACTCGTGAGCGCATTAATTCTTAACAATAGAAGCAATAGAAGCACCACTTTCACTGTATGCCGCTTTTGGTTCTTGATTCGCAGAAGCGCTCACCCACTATACATTTACGTTTATCATGAAAAAGCAGGTTCGTCCTCCAGCCCAAAGTACCGCACCGCGTTGTCATGGCAGATATTCCGGATGATTTTAGCCAGCTCATCTTCCCCGGAAAAATACTCTCCCCTCTCTACCAGTTCCCCGAAATAGTTGCAGAGCACCCGGCGGTACAGTTCATGGCGGGGATAGCTTAAAAAGCTCCTGGAATCCGTCAGCATCCCTACGGAAAGCGCTATCGGATAAAGGTTCGCAGCCGCCTCAAACTGCCGTTTCATACCATACACCTGGTCGTTAAACCACCAGGGCGCTCCCAGCTGCACTCTGCCCCGCTCCGGGCCTTCGCAGAATCCTGCCGCCAGCACAGCAAAATTTTCCATCTGTCCGGCATTCAGGGGATAGAGGATGGTTTTGGGCAGCATTTCCTCCTCTGTCAGCCGGTTTAAAAGCGTTCCCACACTTTTGACAGACGTGGAATCGTCCGTACAGTCGAACCCGCACGCCACGCCTATGCTTGCCTCTCTGCTCCTGTTGGCTCCCTGGTAAGTGCCGATGTGCAGCTGCATCACGAAGCCGTTGCGACAGTACATCCTGCCTGCTTCCACCAGAAAAGCGCTGCGGTAGCGGTTGATCTCCGAAGGCTCCAGAGTCTCTCCTGCCGCTGCTTTGGAGAAAATCTCCTCAATCTCTTCCGCCCTGTAATCCTGCCAGGTAAAGTCCTCAATCCCGTTGTCGCTGACCACGTTTCCCATCTCCCGGAAGAACTTCAGCCTGCTCTCCAGGGCAGCCATCATTTCACGGAAACTCCCTGTGGGCATGCCGGCTGCATCGGATAAGGTTTTCATATACTGTGCAAATCCGGGCTTCTCCGCATAGAACGCCTTATCCGGCCGAAACGCGGAGAGAATCCGGATTCCTTCCGTCCCCTGCTCCTGCATTTTCCTATGGTAAATCAGGGAGTCCGCCGGATCCTCCGTGGTACAGACTGCCTCCACTCCGCTCACCTTCATACAATAGCGTGGCGTCATATGGCACTGCACAATTTTCTCCTTAGCCAGACGGTAAATTTCCTCCGCGTTTTCACGGCAGAGCGGCTCATCTATATCGAAAAAGCGTTTCAGCTCCAGTGCGCACCAGATATAGAGGGGATTGCCGATAAGCTCCGGAAGAATCTCCGCAAATTTCAGATACTTTTCGTAATAGGAGGCATCCCCTGTGATATATCTCTCGGGTATCCCGAAGCACCGCATGGCACGCCATTTATAATGGTCATGGGCCAGCCACATTTCACCGATATCCTCGAACTCTTTATTCTCATAGATTTCCTTGGGAAGCAGGTGACAGTGATAGTCGATTATGGGCAGATTCTTCGCATACTGCTCATAGAGCCGCTTTCCCGTATTGTTTGTCAGTAATAAATCTTCCCGAAACATTTTCTTCTCCTGATTATATTTAATACCGTCATATTATATACTGCACGACGATTAAATTTGCAGTATAACCCGACTGCAGACTGCCAGCCGGTTACTTTCCCGGGGATCCCACTGTAAATCCTGGCGGCCTACAATATACTAAGGAACTGTCCATGGCAAGCATATATGACTGGCGGTCTCAAAGCCATTAAAAGGGCAATGGCTTGCCATTAAAAAGGCAATGGCTTGCCATTATAATGATAATGGCCTACCACTGTAATGATAGTGGCTTTGTTGTTGGTTAGCGCAAATCACAACACTGTGCAGTATAAGCCCCGTGCGGCGGCTCTAAAGCGTAAAGTCACTTTAGCGTCAAAACCCCGTCACTGCGCCGCCGTCCACTGTCAGGACAGTTCCTGTTACAAATTTCGCTGCGTCGCTGCACAGGTATACACAGGCCCAGCCCACATCCGACGGCTCCCCGAACCTGGCCATAGGAGTCCTCGACAGAATCTTATTTTTGCGCTGGTCATCCCCGTCCGTGGCCCTGCGGAACATGGGTGTGTCAATCCAGCCGGGCGCTATAGCGTTCACCCGGATACCGTCCCCGCTCAGTTCGTTGGTCAGGGAGCGCACCAGCCCCAGAATCCCGGACTTTGCCGTGGCATAGCCGCAGACAGCAGGCATGCCGATATAGCTGGTCATGCTGGCCATAAACAGGATGCTGCCCTTTTTGTTGGCGCGCATATGGGGGACCAGCGCCCTTGTCAAAGCATAGGAGCCCACCAGATGTACATTCAACACATTGGTGTAATCTTCTACTGTCATGTCTTCCACCGGCTTCTTGCAGTGATTCCCTGCATTGTTTACCAGAATGTCGATTCTGCCGTAACGCTCCAACAGCTTTGAGGCGAAGCTTTCCGTCTGCTCTGTACAGGTTATGTCAAACTGCTCGTAGGACACACTGTCGCCATAGGGAGCCAGCGTCTCCCTGTATTTTTCGAAAGGAGACGAACTGACCACCGTCACCTTCCCCCCTGACTGTACAATGCAGTCCGTCATAGCCAGGCCCAGGCCTGTAGCGCCTCCTGTTATAACTGCCCTTCTTCCTTCCAATGAAAATATATTCGTCATCTTCCTTCCCTCCTGTCCGCCCCCGGGGGCTTTCTATCCATATTTGATGCTCAAAACCGTCAGGATTTATACTGTGCGCCGGCTATACTCGTGAGCGCATCCATTTGTCATCTCATTGTCTTACAATGGAGAAGAGCTCACTCGTTATACATTTAGGTTGGCAAATGTTATTGACCGCGAGTATAAATTTGCAGTACAGCCCGACTAAGTCACTGCCTTAAGCAGTGACTTTTAGA